>NZ_JBBCVW010000067.1:0-217 GCF_037146215.1 Microbacterium sp. MMO-56 | reverse complement strand
CCTGACCAGCATCGCCCCGACGGGCACGAACCGGAGATCGACGTGGATAAGCCAGAGCCCCGGCTGGCAGAACACGCACGCCCGCCCGCCGAAACAACTCAACGAAAAGCGGCTCTGCGCATTCTGGGTGGGGTGAGGCGCTCGGGCGTGGCGTGACGGGGTGAGGTGGGTCGAGGCCCGGAGGATCGGTAGCGACCAAGCAACCTGTTCGTCCGGA
>NZ_JBBCVW010000066.1:0-219 GCF_037146215.1 Microbacterium sp. MMO-56 | reverse complement strand
GACCCCGGCCACCCGGAGCCCGTCGAGTCCGACGAGCAGGTCGCAGCGATCACAGTAGACAGCAGAACATGGGCGCGCGGCGGCGCAGCGCGTAGCATCAGGCACGGGTCGGGACTGCTGCACGGATAGGTGACAGGTTGTAGTCACGCCGCCAGTGCGACGGTCGTGTTCATGATGGTCTCGAACTCGATGGGCGTCAAACGGCCCAGGCGGGCCTGC
>NZ_JBBCVW010000065.1:0-220 GCF_037146215.1 Microbacterium sp. MMO-56 | reverse complement strand
ATGCGCAGCCTGCTCCAGACCACGATCAACGCGCTGCTGTCTGCGGACGCGGACGCCGTTGTCGGCGCGGAATGGGGCAAGCCCAGCCCCGACCGCACGGCGCAACGCAACTGGGCTGACCCCGTTCGGTAGGTCCGGTGGTTGTGTGAGTCGTCCTGTTGCCCGGGGGTCCGGGCAGGGAGACTGGTCAGATCATGACGAACAGCAGGAAGCGTCACAC
>NZ_JBBCVW010000064.1:0-220 GCF_037146215.1 Microbacterium sp. MMO-56 | reverse complement strand
AGACGAGGGAGGGGGTCTCCTGGGTGACGGCGCCGATGATGCCGATGGTGAGGCCGTCGGCGTCGAGGAGGCGGTATTCGGGGAGGGCGGGGGTGGTGGTGCCCTTGTGGTTGGCGCCGAGCTGGGGGTAGTCGGCGGTGTCGGTGACGCGTCCGGTGAGGTCGGCGAAGCCGCGGTCGAACTCGTGGTTGCCGACGGCGGTGGCCTGCAGGCCGAGGGT
>NZ_JBBCVW010000063.1:0-221 GCF_037146215.1 Microbacterium sp. MMO-56 | reverse complement strand
TTCCGGCGCTCCAGCAGCCATTCCGGGAAGTAGGTCCCGGTGCGGAGCTTCGGGATCGCGACGTCGATCGTGCCGACACGCGTATCGAGGTCGCGATGCCGGTAGCCGTTGTGGGCCGCCCCCTTCATTCGGTCCGGTCGCTGTGCGAGTCGTCGGTTTCCGATTGATGGGTGCATTGCCGAGCGTAGTCGACGGGTGCGAGGTAGCCGAGCGATGAATGC
>NZ_JBBCVW010000062.1:0-223 GCF_037146215.1 Microbacterium sp. MMO-56 | reverse complement strand
CCCCCCCCCCCCCCCCCCCCCCCCCCCCCCCCCCCCCCCCCCCCCCCCCCCCCCCCCCCCCCCCCCCCCCCCCCCCCCCCCCCCCCCCCCCCCCCCCCCCCCCCCCCCCCCGCCCCCCCCCCCCCCCCCCCCCCCCCCCCCCCCCCCCCCCCCCCCCCCCCCCCCCCCCCCCCCCCCCCCCCCCCCCCCCCCCCCCCCCCCCCCCCCCCCCCCCCCCCCCCCC
>NZ_JBBCVW010000061.1:0-223 GCF_037146215.1 Microbacterium sp. MMO-56 | reverse complement strand
GGGGAAGCTCGCAGCGAACGCGGTCACGACGGAGAAGATCGGGGCGCTCGCGGTCACTGCGGCCGAGGTCGCGGCAAGCGCGATCACGACGGCGAAGCTTGCCGATGGTGCAGTGCAGACGGGGAAGCTCGCAGCGAACGCGGTCACGACGGAGAAGATCGGGGCGCTCGCGGTCACTGCGGCCGAGGTCGCGGCAAGCGCGATCACGACGGCGAAGCTTGCC
>NZ_JBBCVW010000060.1:0-225 GCF_037146215.1 Microbacterium sp. MMO-56 | reverse complement strand
CGCCCGCCGGATCGCCCGCGGCTTCACCAACTACGACAACTACCGGCTCCGCATGCTCCTGATCGCCGGCGGACTTGACCCCCTCACCCCCACCTAGAATGCGCAGAGCCACTTAGGCTCTGCGCATTCTGGGTGGGGTGAGGCGCTCGGGCGTGGCGTGACGGGGTGAGGTGGGTCGAGGCCCGGAGGATCGGTAGCGACCAAGCAACCTGTTCGTCCGGAGAC
>NZ_JBBCVW010000059.1:0-226 GCF_037146215.1 Microbacterium sp. MMO-56 | reverse complement strand
CCGGATCGCCCGCGGCTTCACCAACTACGACAACTACCGGCTCCGCATGCTCCTGATCGCCGGCGGACTTGACCCCCTCACCCCCACCTAGAATGCGCAGAGCCCGAAAAGCGAAACGGGCTCTGCGCATTCTGGGTGGGGTGAGGCGCTCGGGCGTGGCGTGACGGGGTGAGGTGGGTCGAGGCCCGGAGGATCGGTAGCGACCAAGCAACCTGTTCGTCCGGAG
>NZ_JBBCVW010000058.1:0-235 GCF_037146215.1 Microbacterium sp. MMO-56 | reverse complement strand
CGCCAACGGCGAAGCCGACGTGCTCGTCGCGCTCTACCACGACGGCGCCGGAGCAGGCACCCCCGACGGCGCCACCCTCGATCAGGAGACCGCCGCCGGCGGCGCGTTCGCGCAGATCGTCACGGACACCGCACCCTCCGTGGACGCCATCTTCACCGGCCACACCCACAAGACCTACGCCTGGTCCGCACCCATCCCCGGCACCGACCGCACCCGCCCCGTCGTCCAGACCGGC
>NZ_JBBCVW010000057.1:0-297 GCF_037146215.1 Microbacterium sp. MMO-56 | reverse complement strand
GCCCGCCGGATCGCCCGCGGCTTCACCAACTACGACAACTACCGGCTCCGCATGCTCCTGATCGCCGGCGGACTTGACCCCCTCACCCCCACCTAGAATGCGCAGAGCCAGATAGATCCCTTCGCCGTCCCGTCGAAGCGCGCGCGGATCCTGCTCGGCGTCCGTCACGAGTTGCGCGAGGAGTTGGGGACTGCTGCACGGATAGGTGACAGGTTGTAGTCACGCCGCCAGTGCGACGGTCGTGTTCATGATGGTCTCGAACTCGATGGGCGTCAAACGGCCCAGGCGGGCCTGCCG
>NZ_JBBCVW010000056.1:0-327 GCF_037146215.1 Microbacterium sp. MMO-56 | reverse complement strand
GCCTTTCGAGTGGAGGTAAGAGACTTCTCGAAGGATCACACGGTGACCGCGCTTACGTCGCGAGCGACGAGCCGGCCACCGTGGGCTACACCACGCTACGGGGCACTACTCCGGGGTAGAAGTGATCACCGCGGCCGTCCGTGGTCTTCTGCCGAAACGGATACCAGTAGCCGCTGAGGCGGTAATAGTTGATCCGCTGGAGGATCTCAGCGGCAATGGGCTGACCCCGTTCGGTAGGTCCGGTGGTTGTGTGAGTCGTCCTGTTGCCCGGGGGTCCGGGCAGGGAGACTGGTCAGATCATGACGAACAGCAGGAAGCGTCACACTC
>NZ_JBBCVW010000055.1:0-390 GCF_037146215.1 Microbacterium sp. MMO-56 | reverse complement strand
CCCGCCGGATCGCCCGCGGCTTCACCAACTACGACAACTACCGGCTCCGCATGCTCCTGATCGCCGGCGGACTTGACCCCCTCACCCCCACCTAGAATGCGCAGAGCCCGATATCGAGGGGTGCACTATTCCTTGAAGTCAATGCTTCAGAGCGTGGCTGCGGCGACCTGCGGGCCGCCCGGCCGCGCTGCCCACTTAACGTCAGAGTAAGCAGCGCTTCAGGACCAGAATGTCCTCCCAACGGATGACGTCGACGATCACCGGGCGGTGGTAGTTTCTCGGCTCTGCGCATTCTAGGTGGGGGTGAGGGGGTCAAGTCCGCCGGCGATCAGGAGCATGC
This sequence comes from Microbacterium sp. MMO-56, assembly GCF_037146215.1. Taxonomy (NCBI): domain Bacteria; kingdom Bacillati; phylum Actinomycetota; class Actinomycetes; order Micrococcales; family Microbacteriaceae; genus Microbacterium; species Microbacterium sp. MMO-56. The sequence continues at coordinate 50 of NZ_JBBCVW010000055.1, read as the reverse complement.
GGAGCCGGTAGTTGTCGTAGTTGGTGAAGCCGCGGGCGATCCGGCGGGCG
>NZ_JBBCVW010000054.1:0-610 GCF_037146215.1 Microbacterium sp. MMO-56 | reverse complement strand
GACACCGCACCCTCCGTGGACGCCATCTTCACCGGCCACACCCACAAGACCTACGCCTGGTCCGCACCCATCCCCGGCACCGACCGCACCCGCCCCGTCGTCCAGACCGGCTCCTACGGCACCAACCTGGGCAAGATCACCCTCACCATCGACCGCGCCACCGGCACCGTCCAGACCCACACCGAACAGAACATCCCCCGCACCACCACCCCCACCACCGACCTCATCACCACCTACCCCCGCGTCGCCCAGGTCAACACCATCGTCACCAACGCACTCACCGCCGCAGCCGAGATCGGCAACACCCGCGTCGCCGAGATCAGCGACGACATCACCACCGCCTACTCCGGCGGAACCTTCACCGACGGCGTCTGGACCGGCGGCACCCGCGACGACCGCGCATCCGAATCCACCCTCGGCAACCTCGTGGCCGAATCGATCCGCAGCTCCCTCGCGGACCTCCCGAACGGAGCGCAGATCGGCGTCACCAACCCCGGCGGGCTGCGCGCCGACCTCTGGGACACGCAGGCCGAGTTCGGCCCGACGGCCGTGCCCGGCCTGAAGGACGGCGAGATCTCGTTCTCGCAGGCCAACGCCGTGCTGCCCTTCA
>NZ_JBBCVW010000053.1:0-749 GCF_037146215.1 Microbacterium sp. MMO-56 | reverse complement strand
CACAACGTCGTCACGGAACTCGGACGGGTAGGGCTTGGGCACAGCAACATCCTTCCAGGCCCACCCCACGGGCAAGCCAGATCAGATGTCACCTACTCGTGCAGCAGTCCCTTGCGCAATCGGGTTGGGGACCTCGATGGGCTCTGTCGATAGTGCGAGATAGGTTCGACTTCCCGTCGCGGTGGTGTCGGCTGTAGTGAGTCGGTGGATGCGGTCGGTTCGGGCTCCGTACACGAGTACGAGCAGCGCGGCGACTCTCGTCGCGAGATTCACCGTGTGGTCCGTTCCGGCGATGAACTTGCGAATCAGGGCGTGATGTTCGTCCTCCTCGCTGATCTCGAGTAGTGCCCCGTAGCGTGGTGTAGCCCACGGTGGCCGGCTCGTCGCTCGCGACGTAAGCGCGGTCACCGTGTGATCCTTCGAGAAGTCTCTTACCTCCACTCGAAAGGCATCATCACGATGACCGCACTTCATATTGTCGACCCTGCGAGCGTGCTTGCTGAAGCCCTGACCGACGCGTCGCCGGATCTGATGCGCAGCCTGCTCCAGACCACGATCAACGCGCTGCTGTCTGCGGACGCGGACGCCGTTGTCGGCGCGGAATGGGGCAAGCCCAGCCCCGACCGCACGGCGCAACGCAACGGCTACCGGCATCGCGACCTCGATACGCGTGTCGGCACGATCGACGTCGCGATCCCGAAGCTCCGCACCGGGACCTACTTCCCGGAATGGCTGCTGGAGCGCCGGAA
>NZ_JBBCVW010000052.1:0-842 GCF_037146215.1 Microbacterium sp. MMO-56 | reverse complement strand
AGTGTGACGCTTCCTGCTGTTCGTCATGATCTGACCAGTCTCCCTGCCCGGACCCCCGGGCAACAGGACGACTCACACAACCACCGGACCTACCGAACGGGGTCAGCCCACTCCCCCATCACCGATCTCGACGGCGAAGCAAGGGACCGCACGCTGCCGGGTCGTTGCCAGTTCGCGTTGGGCATATGCTTACTTGCTCGAGCGATGGCATCAGGCTGACGAATAGTCTGAGGGCATGGACGATGGAGGGGTCGCAAGCACCTCGGCGAGTGAATCGGACGTCCCGTCAGACTCGGACGAAGTGACCTCGGCGCAAGCCGCCGAGAAAGAAGCTGACGGAACTCCAGGCCCGATCGCTGGGGTCAGTTCGGAGATCCGTGCCGAGGTGGATCGACAGTTTCGCCTGGTACCTGAGATCGGAACAGCCTGGCGTTGGTACGACGTGCCCTACCGGGTGTTGGACGCCGTGTTAGTGCGGCGTCGCTACTGGCCCAAGCTCCCCAAGGCGGTGCGCCGGTTCGTAAACCGAGCCCAAAATCGGCTGCGGGTCTTCAATCACCATGACCGCGAGAAGATAGCTCATCCCGATGACCCGTTGTATAACGTGGTTGTTCCCGAGGGCGAGTCGGTCTCCTTGCCGTATTTCTGGTTAGTCGAGTACTACTCGCCCAGCCATGCTGAGGAGCTCACACGGCGGATCGGATCAAGAAAGTGGAGCCGGGCAGACGTCATGGGCCGCCCCCTTCATTCGGTCCGGTCGCTGTGCGAGTCGTCGGTTTCCGATTGATGGGTGCATTGCCGAGCGTAGTCGACGGGTGCGAGGTAGCCGAGCGATGAATGCC
>NZ_JBBCVW010000051.1:0-1096 GCF_037146215.1 Microbacterium sp. MMO-56 | reverse complement strand
ACAGCGCCGATGGTACTGCAGGGGGGACCCTGTGGGAGAGTAGGACACCGCCGGACTTCTTTCGAGAAATGGCCACCCACTGCTGGGTGGCCATTTCCCGTTAACACACCACTGTCGGCGCATCGCGTTCGTCTCATGGACGCTGCGCCATAGGTGCGTTGTCCACAGATCCTGTGCTGTGTCCGCTGCGGCGATCGTGCGTCTCCGATGCTGGACGAGTGGACACCGCCGGCGACTCCTCCCCGCTCCTGTCGCAGTGGCGCGCGGCCGCGCAGGCGGCGCTGGCCGTCGTGCTGCCCACGTCGTGCGCGGGGTGCGGCATCCCCGACGTTCCGCTTTGCGGCTCCTGCCGCCGAGCGATCTCTCCTCGGACCGTGCGTGCCGTGGGCATCGGCGTTCCCGTGTGCGCGGGGGTGGTCTTCGACGGCGTCGCGGCGCGTGTCCTGCGCGCGTGCAAGGAGCAGGGGGCTACCGTGCTCGTGCGTGCCCTCGCCCCCGCGCTGTCGGCTGCGGCGCGGGAGGTGCTCGCGTCGTCGTCGGGGCAGGTCGTGGTCGTCCCGGTACCGACGTCGCCGGCCACGATGCGCCGCCGCGGATTCCGTGTGGTCGAGATGCTCGCCGTGCGCGCGGGACTGCACCCCCGGCGCCTGCTGAGGGTGGCGCGCCGGTCCGCGGACCAGCGGGGGCTGGGCGTGGACGCCCGTGCGCGCAATGTCTCCGGGACGCTGCGCGTGGCCCCACTGCACCTGGCCGCCGTCGCCGGCCGCCGGGTGCTCCTCGTCGACGACGTGGTGACGACGGGCGCCACGCTGCGGGAGGCGGTGCGCGCCCTGGAAGGCGCCGGTGCGACCGTCGTGGGGGCCGCGACCGTCGCCGCCACTCCGCGGCGCTCTCCGTGACGGCGAGCTGCCGCCGCGGTCTCGCGCACGGAGCGACTGCGCACGCGAGGCGCGGATCCTCCGTGTCTCCTCAGCAGATCCTTTGACGGCTCTGCGCATTCTAGGTGGGGGTGAGGGGGTCAAGTCCGCCGGCGATCAGGAGCATGCGGAGCCGGTAGTTGTCGTAGTTGGTGAAGCCGCGGGCGATCCGGCGGGCG
>NZ_JBBCVW010000050.1:0-1126 GCF_037146215.1 Microbacterium sp. MMO-56 | reverse complement strand
AGGTCAAGCCCCAGCACGTGGTGTAGCGGTCGGTGATCCTTCTGCTGTTGTTTTCGGTTAGGCGCTGAGCTCGAGGACGGTGTCGGTGTTCACCTCGGTTCTGGTGTCGGTGACGAGGGTGAGGCGGGACTTGGCGAGGATCTCGAGGCCGAGGTAGCGGCGGCCTTCGACCCATTCGTCGGTGATCTCGGCGAGGACGGCGCCGACGAGGCGGACGATCGCGTCGCGGTTGGGGAAGATGCCGACGGAGTCGGTGCGGCGGCGGATCTCGCGGTTGAGGCGCTCGTTGGGGTTGTTGGACCAGATCTGCTGCCAGAGTCCCTCGGGGAATCCGGTGAACGCGAGGATGTCTGCTCTCGCGTTGTCGAGGTGCTCGTGCGCGGCGGGGAGCTTTCCGTCGACGTAGTCCAGCAGCCGGTCGAACTGCGCGTTCACGGCATCAGCGTCGGGTTGGTCGTAGACGGAGTGCAGCATCGCTTTCACCGCCGGCCATAGCGCCTTCGGGGTCACGCTCATCAGGTTCGCTGCGTAGTGGGTCCTGCAGCGTTGCCAGACTGCTCCGGGCAGGTTCGCCGCGATCGCCTCGACGAGACCTGCGTGCGCGTCGCTGGTGACCAGGCGGACGCCGCCGAGGCCGCGGGCGACGAGGTCAGCGAAGAACGAGTTCCACGCCGCCCCGGTCTCACTGGTCGCGACCCGCAGGCCGAGGACTTCGCGGCGCCCGTCGCCGTTGACGCCGGTCGCGACGAGCACGACCGCGTTGATCACCCGGCCGCCCTCACGAACCTTCATCGTCAACGCGTCCGCCGCGACAAACGTGAACGGCCCCGCGTCACCCAGCGGGCGGTGCCGGAACTGGTCGACGTGCTCGTCGAGGTCAGCGGCCATCCGTGACACCTGTGACTTCGAGAGGGAGTGGATCCCGAGGGTCTTCACGAGCTTGTCCATCCGGCGGGTGGAGACCCCGGCGAGGTAGCAGTCCGCGACGACAGTGATCAACGCAGTCTCCGCCCGCTTCCGGCGCTCCAGCAGCCATTCCGGGAAGTAGGTCCCGGTGCGGAGCTTCGGGATCGCGACGTCGATCGTGCCGACACGCGTATCGAGGTCGCGATGCCGGTAGCCGTTG
>NZ_JBBCVW010000049.1:0-1247 GCF_037146215.1 Microbacterium sp. MMO-56 | reverse complement strand
TGGGCCGCCCCCTTCATTCGGTCCGGTCGCTGTGCGAGTCGTCGGTTTCCGATTGATGGGTGCATTGCCGAGCGTAGTCGACGGGTGCGAGGTAGCCGAGCGATGAATGCCGGCGGTCGTGGTTGTATTCGGTCTTCCAGTCGCCGATCACGACCTGGGCGTGGAGCAGCGAGTAGAAGCTGTTGATGTTCAGGCACTCGTCGCGGAGCCTGCTGTTGAACGACTCGACGTACCCGTTGTGCCAGGGCGAGCCGGGCGGGATGTAGAACAGGCCGGTGCGGGTGCCGGCCCAGTGGGCCATCGCGTCGCTGATGAACTCGGGGCCGTTGTCGGATCGGAGCACCGCGGGGGCGCCGCGGACTGCGACGAGGTCCTCGAGGTGGGCGGTGAGCCGGTCCGCGGTGATCGACCGTTCGACGAGCCCGCCGATGCACTCGCGGGTGTGCTCGTCGACGATGGAGCAGATCTTGATCGGACGGCCCTGCTCGTCCGCGTCGAACTGGAAGTCCACCGCCCACACGAGGTTGGGTGCGACCGCTGCCGGGGCGTCGACGGTCGAAGACCCAACGCGTTTGCGGCGACGCCGCTGCGGGACGCGCAGCCCTTCCTCGCGCCAGAGCCGTTGGATCTTCTTGTGGTTCACGACCCACCCCTCGCCGCGGGCATCGTGGTAGGCCCTGCGGTATCCCCACCGCGGGTGCTTCTTCGCATACGCCCGCAGCCAGTCCCGCAACGCCAGGTCCGGGTCGGCTGTCGTCTCGCCCTGGAGCGGGCGACGGTATGCGGACCTGCTCAGCCCGGCCAGACGGCACGCCATTCGTTCGCTCACCCGCAGCTTGCGCTTGAGGTGGTCGACGGCGGCGCGGCGCCTGCCCGGGCCTAGAAGTTTCCCTCAGCCAGCTCCTTGAGCGCGGCCTTCTCGAGCTCTGCCTCGGCGAGCAGCCGCTTGAGCGTGGCGTTCTGCTTCTCGAGCTCCTTCAGCCGCTTCGCGTCGTCGGCCTTCAATCCGCCGTACTGGTTCCGCCACCGGTAGTACGTCTGCTCGGACACTCCGAGCTCTCGACACACCCCGGCGATGTCGCTCCCGCCCGCGAGCATCCTGTCGGCCTGCCCGAGCTTACGGACGACCTGCTCCGGAGTGTGACGCTTCCTGCTGTTCGTCATGATCTGACCAGTCTCCCTGCCCGGACCCCCGGGCAACAGGACGACTCACACAACCACCGGACCTACCGAACGGGGTCAGCCCA
>NZ_JBBCVW010000048.1:0-1263 GCF_037146215.1 Microbacterium sp. MMO-56 | reverse complement strand
GGAGCCTGACCCGCTTTTCCGGACACCTGAGTTGAGGCGATGATCGTCTCGGAAGGAGTCCGTGAGATGCCTGCTGCACATTCGCCGGAGTTTCGGCGTCGAGCCCTGGATCTGGTCGCCCAAGGAAACCCCGTCGCGCAGACGGCCCGAGATCTGGGGATCAGCGAGTCCTGTCTTCGCAACTGGATGAACCGCGACGCTGTCGACAGCGGCCGCAAGCCCGGTCTGACGACCGATGAGCACAAGGAGCTCGTCGAGCTGCGGCGCCGGCTGCGGGTGCTGGAGATGGAGAACGAGATCCTCAAGCGTGCTTCGGCGTACTTCGCCAGGGAGAGCGTGCTCCCAAAATAGGGTTCCGGCTGGTCCAGGAGCTCGCCGCCGACGGGATCCCCGTCGCGGTGGCCTGCCGGTTCCTGAAGGTCTCGACCTCCGGCTACTACGACTGGGCGAGCCGGCCGCCATCGGCGCGCACGATCGCGGACGCGGACCTGATGGCAACGATCCGACGCATTCACGCCGCCTCTCGGGAGACCTATGGCGCGCCGCGCGTGCTCGCCGAGCTGCGGCTCGGGCTCGGCGTCCACGTCGCCCGCAAACGCGTCGCGAGGCTGATGCGGCTGGACGGCCTCGTCGGAGTCTCGCACCGTCGCAAACGGCGGGGATGGAAGCCGGACACCGCGACGCACGAGGACCTCGTGAAGCGGCAGTTCCGCGCCGATGCGCCGAACCGGCTGTGGTTCTGCGACATCACCCAGCACCGCGCGAAGGATGGGTGGGTCTACTGCGCCGCGGTCATCGACGCCTACTCGCGCAGGATCGTCGGGTGGTCGATCTCGGATCGGATCACCGCGGAGATCGTTGTCGACGCACTCGAGATGGCCCGCTGGCGACGCCGACCTGAACCGGGCACCGTGGTCCACGCCGACCGCGGAGCGCAATACACCTCCTGGCTCTTCGGACACCGCCTGCGCCAGGCCGGGCTGCTCGGCTCGATGGGCAGAGTCGCCTCGTCCGTGGACAACGCGCTCATCGAGAGCTTCTGGTCGACGATGCAACGCGAGCTCCTCGACCGCACGAGCTGGGACTCTCGGACGCAGCTCGCGTCGGCCATGTTCGAGTGGATCGAGGGGTTCTACAACCCGCGCCGCCGGCACACCAGCCTCGGTAACCTCAGCCCCGCCGACTATGAAGCCCTTCACACCGCCGCAGAAATCGCGGCATGATCAACACACAAGAACCGTCCGGGAAACCGGGTCAGGCTCC
>NZ_JBBCVW010000047.1:0-1295 GCF_037146215.1 Microbacterium sp. MMO-56 | reverse complement strand
GGGACTGCTGCACGAGTAGGTGACATCTGATCTGGCTTGCCCGTGGGGTGGGCCTGGAAGGATGTTGCTGTGCCCAAGCCCTACCCGTCCGAGTTCCGTGACGACGTTGTGCGCGTCGCGCGGAACCGTGAGCCCGGAGTGACGATCGAGCAGATCGCGAAAGACTTCGGTGTTCACCCGATGACGCTGCAGAAGTGGATGCGTCGCGCTGACATCGATGAAGGTTCGAAGCCCGGCCAGTCGCGGACCGAGGCGGCGGAGGTCCGTGAGCTGAAGAAGCGGAACCGGCTGCTCGAGCAGGAGAACGAGGTCCTCCGCCGCGCGGCGGCGTATCTGTCGCAGGCGAACCTGCCGGGAAAAGGCTCTACCCGCTCGTGAGCGAGCTCGCCGACGCAGGGATCCCTGTGACGGTGACGTGTCGGGTGCTCAAGCTCTCCCGCCAGCCCTACTACCGGTGGCTGACGAACCCCATCACCCCAAGTGAGGTGGTCGAGGCGTATCGCGCGAACGCGCTGTTCGACGCGCACCGCGACGACCCCGAGTTCGGCCATCGGCTCCTCGCCGACGAGGCCCGTGGCAACGGGGAGGCGATGGCGGACCGGACCGCGTGGCGGATCGCCTCCAGCAACGGCTGGTTCAGCGCGTTCGGCAAGCCCAAGCGGAGCAAGGCCCGCCGGCCCGGCCCGCCCGTCCACGACGACCGCTGCGCCGTCATCGACGAGCACGGCCGGACCCGGCACGTGTTCACCGCCGACGCCCCGAACCAGCTCTGGTTGACGGATATCACCGAGCACAAGACCGCCGAGGGCAAGCTCTACCTCTGCGCGATCAAGGACGTCTACTCCGGCCGGATCGTGGGGTACTCGATCGACTCGAGGATGAAGTCCCGCCTCGCTGTTCAGGCGCTCGAGAACGCCGCCCTGATGCGCGGCGACGTCGCCGGCTGCGTCGTGCATTCGGACAGGGGATCTCAATTCCGCAGCCGGAAGATGCTCCGCGCCCTCAGCCGACACCGCATGGTCGGGAGCATGGGAAGAGTCGGGTCGAGCGGAGACAACGCCGCCATGGAGAGCTTCTTCGCGCTCCTCCAGAAAAACGTCCTCGACCGCCGCTCCTGGACCACCCGCGAGCAGCTGCGCATCGCGATCGTGACCTGGATCGAGCGCACCTACCACCGCCGACGACGGCAGGCCCGCCTGGGCCGTTTGACGCCCATCGAGTTCGAGACCATCATGAACACGACCGTCGCACTGGCGGCGTGACTACAACCTGTCACCTATCCGTGCAGCAGTCCC
>NZ_JBBCVW010000046.1:0-1337 GCF_037146215.1 Microbacterium sp. MMO-56 | reverse complement strand
ACACCAGCCTCGGTAACCTCAGCCCCGCCGACTATGAAGCCCTTCACACCGCCGCAGAAATCGCGGCATGATCAACACACAAGAACCGTCCGGGAAACCGGGTCAGGCTCCGAGTGCTAATCGGTGAGTGCTCTTGACCGGCGGTAGAAGGTTGCGCGGGACATTCCGAGGTCGCGGGCGACCTGTGCTGTTGGCTGGCCGCTTTGTACGAGGTGGAGGGCGTTGCGGATCTGGCTGTCCGTGACTCGCTGTCGGCGTCCGCCGAGATCCTTGCCGGCGATGCGTCGTTTGCTGATCGAGTCAACGATGCGCTCGCGCTTGATTTGGTGTTCCATCTGCGCGAGTGCTGCCATGACGGTGAACAGCATCGACCCCATCGGCGTGGACGTGTCGACGTCGCCGCCTCCCAGGTTCAGCACGCGCAATCCTGCGCCTCGAGCGTGGAGCTCGTCTGCGAAGGCGAGCATGTTCTGTGTCGATCGGCCCAACCGATCCAGTGTGGTGATGACGAGGGTGTCGCCGGTTTCGATTGCTTCGATCGCGCGATCGAATTGGGGGCGAGATGCGCGGGCACCGGAGACTCCGTGATCGGTGTACAGATCATCTCGGCGGACGCCCGCAGCCAGAAGGTCTGCTTCTTGGCGATCCGTTGACTGCTGACGGGTGGACACTCGTGCGTAGCCGATCAGCTTTGCCATTTCAGGGTTCTCCAGGTGTCTCGCAACTAAGGGTGTGTACTCGTATCTTGTCAATCACTTGTGAGACATAGTTGTGAGAATCGCCGAGCCTGGGAAACTCGCGAACCATGTCAGTGTCCGAAGTCCTCAACACTCAGGCAGATGAGACGTCTCGCAACCCTAGAGTTATAAGACACTAGATCGTGTTGCAGATAGGGCGCCCTTGCGGGCATTTATATCGGGCGGGGTAAACGTGCATCCCAGCAACGACGCGGACGCGGCATCGCGATTGGAAGCGAAGTGCCCGTTAGGGGACCCGCTTGCGGAACGGGGTTCGTCGCTGGACCAACTTGGTTGTCGGACTCTAGATCGACCGGCACTTTAGTCGGTGGCGGGTGGAATTATTGAGCGGGTGACAGGAGACGCGAGATCACTCTGGGATGCCGAGGCGGAGGCTTTCGACGATGCCGCCGACCATGGGCTTCGCGATCCCGCCGTCCGCCGGGCTTGGGCGAACTTGCTGCTCCCGCTGATCGACGGCCGGGGGCTTCAGCCCCGATCCACCATGTCGGGTGCGGTTCGTGGGCGTGCCGTGAAGTGAAATGTCCTTCTGGTCTGGGAAAATGTTGATTGTCTAGAGCAACGTTTACCAGTCCGGAA
>NZ_JBBCVW010000045.1:0-1372 GCF_037146215.1 Microbacterium sp. MMO-56 | reverse complement strand
CGACCCGTGCCTGATGCTACGCGCTGCGCCGCCGCGCGCCCATGTTCTGCTGTCTACTGTGATCGCTGCGACCTGCTCGTCGGACTCGACGGGCTCCGGGTGGCCGGGGTCGAGCGTCGCGGCGATGGCGTGCTCGTGATCGATGCCGAGTCGCCGCCGGGTCCGGTCGGCTGCCCTGAGTGCGGAGTGGTCGCGGAGTCGGCGGGACGGAAGGTGCTCGTTCTGACGGACGCCCCGATGGGCGGTACTCCGGTTCGGGTCCGGTGGCGCAAGCGCCGCTGGCGGTGTCGCCAGGACGGGTGCGGGGTGCGCTCATTCACGGAGCAGAACCCGGCCGTCGCGGCGGCGAACAAAGCGCTGACGGCTCGCGCGGTGGCGTGGGCGGTGGCGCAGATGCGCCGCGAGAACGCGTCAGTGCGCGGTGTCGCTCGGCAGCTGCGCGTCGCGTGGCGCACGGTCTGGACGCACGTGGAGGCCGAGTTGCAGCGCCGCGAGCAGGACCCTGGCCGGTTCGATGGCGTCGAGGTGCTCGGCGTGGACGAGCACCTGTGGCATCACGTGTCCACGAAGCCCGTCGCCGACGGCGGGCGCGGTCCGAAGGAGCTGACCGGGATGGTCGACCTGACCCGAGACGCCACGGGACGCGTGCGGGCGCGACTGCTGGACCTGGTGCCAGGTCGATCCTCGAAGGCGTACGCGGACTGGATCAAGGAGCGGGACGAGCAGTTCCGTGCCGGGGTGAAGATCGCAGCTCTTGACCCGTTCGCCGGCTACAAGAAGGCCCTCGACGACGAACTCGACGACGCGACCGCGGTGCTGGATGCGTTCCACGTCGTCAAGCTCGGCACCGCCGCGGTTGATGACGTCCGTCGCCGCGTCCAGCAAGACACCCTCGGTCATCGCGGCCGCAAGGGAGATCCGCTCTACGGGATCCGCAACATCCTCCGCGCCGGACGGGAGCGCCTCACCGACAGGCAGCGGTCCCGGCTCGACGCGGCGTTCGCGACGAGAGAGGAGCACGTTGAAGTTGAAGTCGCCTGGCACGCCGCCCAGCAGCTCCGCGACGCCTACCGGCACCCCAACCTGGTCGAAGGGCACAAGATCGCCGAGAAGGTTCTCGAATCGTTCCCGTCCTGCCCGATCCCCGAAATCGCCCGCCTCGGCCGCACCCTCACCCAGTGGCGAGCCGCGTTCCTGGCCTACTGGGCGACAGGACGCTCATCCAACGGCGGCACCGAGGCCGTGAACGGGCTCATCGAACTCGCCCGCCGGATCGCCCGCGGCTTCACCAACTACGACAACTACCGGCTCCGCATGCTCCTGATCGCCGGCGGACTTGACCCCCTCACCCCCACCTAGAATGCGCAGAGCC
>NZ_JBBCVW010000044.1:0-1500 GCF_037146215.1 Microbacterium sp. MMO-56 | reverse complement strand
CGGCAGGCCCGCCTGGGCCGTTTGACGCCCATCGAGTTCGAGACCATCATGAACACGACCGTCGCACTGGCGGCGTGACTACAACCTGTCACCTATCCGTGCAGCAGTCCCGATCGTCTCGAAGCAGCCGCCGCTAGCTCCCTCCTGGGATCGTGTGCGGCGTCGCGAGGGCTAGGTACGCGAGCCATGCTGCAGCAGCCGATGAGACAAGTGACAGCAGTGCCACGAACAACGCCCACCGTTGTGACCTGATGCCCTCGATAGAGGCGTTCAAGCTGCTCGCGAGATCGAGAATGCCCAAGAGCTCACGATCGAGGTCAGCCAATCCTCGTGCGTCCTCAGCCTGTCGCTTGGCCCAGTCGCGCAACAGACCCTTCTCCGACTTGGACCAGCGGTCAGATTTGCGTCGACGGGAAGCTAAGTCAGGCACGTTCCACTCGTACCGGTAGGTGTTCTCAGCCAAGGACTCGATATCACGCGCGACCGTTGCCATGTCGATGCTTGACCGGAGGACAGCCGCTCTCAGCTTCTTGGCGCTCGTGACTGGTCGGCGAGAGTGCAGTGTGCTCGCCTGATCCCGAGCTCGCGCTACTGACTTCTGCTTGACGTGCAGCAACTCGAAGAGTCCGTATCGAGTGATGAGTCCGGGCACGCCGTAATCAAGGTCGATCATTATGCCCTGTGCGCTACGTTTGTCGCCTTTGTACTTGAACTCGTTCTTCCGTCCAAGAGCGTGGTCGTACTTGGCGACCAGTGCGAGACCTACGTCCCGTGATTCGCGATTCGCGGTTTCGAACGCGTAATCCATGATGCGTATGCGTTTCCACTCGCGCGAATGAGTCAATGTAAAAGGACTCGCGTCCAGCCCCAGGGCACGTTCGAAGTTCATTTGATCGCGACCTCGGTCTGCATGCCGGAACGGGTCGAACTCGTGGGTGAAGAGAAGATCGACGGCCGGATGTGATGCCCTTGCCTCGACAGCGAAGAGGCCCGGAAGCTCCCGCGCCAACCAATCGCGGCCCGACTGGTGAAGCGCTTCGCGGGTCACCTGAACAGCTTCAATAGCCACGAACATCCGCTGCTGCACTTGCAGGCGACCCTTCGTCCTGCGCAGTCGCGGCTGGTACTCAGCTCGCAGCGCCGCGTCGAGAGATGCTGAGGCGACGCTCGTCAGGTCGAAACGGGCGACAACGGCCGTTAGCGCGGACCCCAACGGCAGCAGGCTCAGAGAGACCGAGCGGAACTCCTCCGGCAAGCGTGACCGTACTGCACCCGGGTACGTCCACTCGTTCCCATCAGCGACCAGCGTTGCGATCGACTGCCAGCCGAGAGAGCTCTGTCGCTCGCGTCCTTGTCTGACGGCTTCGTCTGCCGACTCCGGGCGGGTGACTGGGCTGACCCCGTTCGGTAGGTCCGGTGGTTGTGTGAGTCGTCCTGTTGCCCGGGGGTCCGGGCAGGGAGACTGGTCAGATCATGACGAACAGCAGGAAGCGTCACACT
>NZ_JBBCVW010000043.1:0-1510 GCF_037146215.1 Microbacterium sp. MMO-56 | reverse complement strand
GTCTCCGGACGAACAGGTTGCTTGGTCGCTACCGATCCTCCGGGCCTCGACCCACCTCACCCCGTCACGCCACGCCCGAGCGCCTCACCCCACCCAGAATGCGCAGAGCCAGTTTCTCCTCGTTGCCCGACTCGCGGGCTAGATTGGAAGGCCTTTCTTGAGAACTCGTAGCGCATCCATTTCCGCCGGCATCGTCGCGATCGCGCTTTGCTTGGTTCCGTCGGTTGCGGCTTCCGCCGCTCCTTACTCCGTCTCCGCAGTGAGCTCCACGGGTGATGTCACACCGAACCCGCAGGGCGAGTACACGGCGACACTGAACGGCGTCGAGTTCGGCGGGTCGGTGTCTGCCCTCGCCGCCGCACCAGGCTGCTCAGCAAGTGATCCCGCCACAAAGCGCGTGAATACTTGGCAGCGACGCAACCCGAGCGGGGTAGCCAAACTCGAGTGCGGAAACTCGGGCTACGGCTGGCGTCACATCGCCGCCGGCAAAGCGCAGGATTGGCAGAACATCATCAACAAGTACAACCTGGGCACCGACTGGGCCACCTTCGCGAAGTGGAACATCGGCAACACTGTGGGCGCACCCGCGTCAGCGCCGTACAACAGCGCCAACCAGACGTACACCTATCAGGCGCCGCTTCAGATTCGTAACGCGCAGGGCCAAGTCGTGCGCACCTACACGGTGAAGGTGCCTGTCGGAAGCACCACTGAGCGAATCATCACCGCTTTCCCGAGCTGAAGGCCGCTCAGTGAGTGCGCTGGAGCGATTCGTTGATCACTTGCGGGCGGTTGATCATCGCAACACTTTTGACAGTGAGCGCGGTGTGATCGTGGTTTTTGGAGAAGGATCCGATCGAAATGCTGAGTTCACAATTACCGATCAGTCCTTGGGTGCGCGTCTGAGCGCACTCGAAGAAAGCGGCCGTCTCATCTGGCCAGATGTCGACGCTGAGGTGGCTGCATTTCGACTCCTTTCCGTGCACCTGATGGAGCAGGTCGACACCGGCAATTCGGATCACTACGCGCTGGACGGGAGCGGTACTGCGTAACAGCGGCCGACCGTGACCACGTCTCCCGGACCGAGCACCTCAATACGAGGACTGATGCGCTCCGTCCGGGACGTCTTGTAGGCGCCTGACCTGTCAGGCTTGATCATCTTTCTGTGCGTGCGGCGACGTACGCGGAGTTGTCACGTTGCGAGAACTGCGCCCATCGGCTGGCGGCCTGCGGAGTGATTCCCACCTGGGAGGCTACGACAGCTGCGGGGAGGTCGCTGGTGAGAGCGAGCATGGCGTAGTTGCGGGCGATCCGTGGACTGACTCCGGCACGCGCCAGCCACCGCCCCAGGGTCGTGGGGTGGATAGGTTCATGGTGTCGCCGTGGCGAGGGGAACAGATAGATGGCTCTGCGCATTCTGGGTGGGGTGAGGCGCTCGGGCGTGGCGTGACGGGGTGAGGTGGGTCGAGGCCCGGAGGATCGGTAGCGACCAAGCAACCTGTTCGTCCGGAGA
>NZ_JBBCVW010000042.1:0-1594 GCF_037146215.1 Microbacterium sp. MMO-56 | reverse complement strand
CGCTTTTCGTTGAGTTGTTTCGGCGGGCGGGCGTGCGTGTTCTGCCAGCCGGGGCTCTGGCTTATCCACGTCGATCTCCGGTTCGTGCCCGTCGGGGCGATGCTGGTCAGGCGGCGGCGGCCGGGTGGGGCGGGCTGGTCGCGGTGTCCCAGAGCCTGGTCCAGGCGGTCGCCCACGGCCACGCGGCGGGCAGGTGTATCACGAGACGGCGGCCTGTGTGGGCGAGCCTCGCGGGCGTGTGCACGATCGTGCGCAGCAGTGTTGCCATGCGAGCTCGTCTCATGCCCGCGGCGGTCGCGGCGGCGCGGGAGAGGTTGTGCGCGATGACCGCGAACTGCAACCATGCTGCGTTCGCGGTGAACCGCCCGGAGGGCAGGTGGCCGAGGGGCCCTGCTTTGAGTTCTGCGATGACTTGCTCCACGATCGCGTGACCACGGTGGAACCGGTCCGCGTCGACCTTGGTGAGATCGCTGTTGGTGATGAACGCGTGATACCGGTAGGTGTCGAACAAGGTGTCCTGCCCGTGCTGCGCGTTGCTGTTCAGCCGCTTCACCCGCCTGACGATCAGTCGGGCGTGTACGTGCTCGGCCTTGGGGTGGGACACGAACGCGGTGAACGGTGCCTCCGCGACCTCGGCGTCGCTGATCCACTCGCCCGTGTCCTCGTCGCGGACCGCGTTCGGATACTCGATCCTCGTCCACGCGGCCTCATCGATCCCCGCGATCGCCCGCTGCACCGTCGGCCACTGCGGGATCGTGAACGAGTACCACGCCCCGTGCTTGATCGCCGTGGTCACGTTCTCGTGCGTGCAGAACGCGGAGTCCGCGCGAGTCAGCGCCCGCCGGTCAGGGGCGACCTGCCGGACCGTGCCCAGTGCGCGGGCGAGGTGATGGGCGGCGCCTGCGCCGGAGCGGACATTCCCGCGTCGCAGCGATGCTTCCGCGATGACCGGCGCCGCGTCTTGCCCGGTGACCGTCACGATCAGGGCGTTCAGCCCGCGCACTCCGGAGTAGCCGAACGCGGCAGCCTGCTTCCGGTAGCCGTGGACTTCCCGGATCGTGTCGTCCATGTCCACCATGACCAGCCCGCCCGCCGTCCCAGCCAGGGTCGGGAGGTCCCCGATCAGGCGACGCAGCAGCACCCGGTTCACCTTCCCGAGCTGGAGGACATGCCCGTGCGTGAACTGGCGCAGGAACGTTCCGACCGTCGAGGGAGCCCGCACTGCCCCGACCACACGCGAGGTGCCACCCGAGCGCAGTAGGTCCAGGTCATCGATGCTGTCTGCACCGGCGAGCATCCCACCGATCACCGTCCGCGCCTTGACCGGCACGCTCGCGGCCGGCAACGTCACAGCCTCCGCGATCAGTTCCGACAGGCCCGCCCGCTCCGCCAGCTCCAGCACCGGGACAAGACCCGCATGCGACACGAGGTTGTGGTCATCGAAGACCGGCGCAATACCGTGAGATGCTTTCACTTACGAGGTGTCCTTCCGGACTGGTAAACGTTGCTCTAGACAATCAACATTTTCCCAGACCAGAAGGACATTTCACTTCACGGCACGCCCACGAACCGCACCCGACATGGTGGATCGGGG
>NZ_JBBCVW010000041.1:0-1983 GCF_037146215.1 Microbacterium sp. MMO-56 | reverse complement strand
CACAACGTCGTCACGGAACTCGGACGGGTAGGGCTTGGGCACAGCAACATCCTTCCAGGCCCACCCCACGGGCAAGCCAGATCAGATGTCACCTACTCGTGCAGCAGTCCCCATCTACGGACTCATTACCGCGCTGCTTGGGTTTGGTGCGGCGTGGTGGCTCCGCCGGTTGGCAGCCGGTTCTGATCTTGTCGCCGCTGAGGTGGCGCAGTGGCGTGCGGGATCGGTGCTCAGCGTGATCATGGTCGCGGGCGCGATCGCGGTAGCGGTCCTTGCCTTGACACCCCTGCGGGACATTGCAAGATTTGCGGATCCGATCCTTGTTTTCGTCGCGTGTGCGGTGCTCGCCCCAGTGCCCGTGCGGCTCATCCGGTCGGGTGTGAACGAATTGTTGGAAGGCGCACCGCCGCCTGAGCTCGCGGCCCGTGTCGCCGAGGTCGTCGAGAAGGCGCGCGCCGAGTTCGGGCTTCCGACCCCTGTCGTGCGGGCGGGCAAGGTCGGGCAAAAGATCTATGTCGAAGTGGACTTCGTCGTCGGCTCCGCCGCGTGGAGTGTTGCGCAGGAAGACGAGGTCCGCCGCTCGATTATCGATGGGCTGTCTCGATTGGAGTTTGACGCGTGGGCCTCTGTCGCGGTGACCTCCGACGCGACCCTTGCTGACTAACCTGACGCTGCCGCTGTGTCGATCCATCCCTATTCCAATAGCGAAAGCGATTCACCATGAGTGCGATGAAGGTGGTTTGTTGGGCTACTCCTCGTGACTTGCGCGGCCAGCAATGATGTTGGTGCGTGAGGAAGTTCCGCCCGCGGTAGTGGTCAGTCCGGTCGGGACCATGTCATGGACGATCGCCATCGCGGTACTCGTGCTCAGCGTTCTCGTGGTCCTCGTCGTCCGCCGCCGCGACCGGACGCGTCGCATGCGGCTGCCAGCGACCACAGCCCCGCTGTCTGCCGGTGCGGTGAGCTTCGCGGCTCTCGAGACCGTGGGTGAGGCCATGATCGATGCTGGGTACACAGTGAAGACCGTGCACTCCACACTCGAAGATATCGCCCGGGTCAACGGCTACCCGCGCACTGAGATCGTCGTCATGCCGACGGCCCTGTTCGTTTCCACGCGTGGCGGCGGTGAGTTGCGCACGGGAGCTGTGTCGAGCGGTCATACGCCGTTGCTGCTGCATCAACTCGACGACCTCGACCGGATCGTCGGGCAGGCGAGGACCGGCGGTGTGGATGCCAGTCGGGCGCGGGCGCTCATCAGACTGATGCGCATATCTCCGCCACCGTTCTCCGCCACGGCCCGTGTCATCGCCTACGTGTTCTTGTGCGCGGCGCTGGCTGTGCTTCTCGGCGCGTCATGGGCCGGCGTCGCCGTCGCTGCAATACTCGGCAGCGTCGTCGGCGCTGTGCTGCTGCTCGCGGCGGGTCTCCCTCGTCTCCACGAGCCGATCCTGACCGCAGCACTGGCGTTTACCTGCTCAGTAGCTGTCTTTCTCCTAGCACGGACGGAGCTCGACCCAGGAGTGCTGCCATCGCTCATCGCTCCGATCGTCGTGCTTCTGCCCGGTGCGCTGTTGACCACCGGTGTCATCGAGCTAGCGACTGGTCAGATGGTCTCCGGGGCCGCCCGGGTCGCAACGGGGTTCATGCAACTCGTCCTGCTCGCTACGGGAATCGTCGCGGGTGCTGCGCTTGTGGGCATCCCTCACATCGACCTGACCGAAGCCGATCAGCCCCTCGGGCCGATCGCTCCCTGGATCGCGGTGGCCGTGTTCGGTGCAGCCGTCGTCATCAATCGCGGTGGGCGGGCGCGGTCGATCCCGTGGATTGTTCTCGTCCTCTATGTCGCATATGCCGCCCAGGTCATTGGCGACATTGGGCCGCCCCCTTCATTCGGTCCGGTCGCTGTGCGAGTCGTCGGTTTCCGATTGATGGGTGCATTGCCGAGCGTAGTCGACGGGTGCGAGGTAGCCGAGCGATGAATGC
>NZ_JBBCVW010000040.1:0-2049 GCF_037146215.1 Microbacterium sp. MMO-56 | reverse complement strand
GCATTCATCGCTCGGCTACCTCGCACCCGTCGACTACGCTCGGCAATGCACCCATCAATCGGAAACCGACGACTCGCACAGCGACCGGACCGAATGAAGGGGGCGGCCCAGGAGTACGTCAACCGCGACTCCGTTAGCGCATACACGAGTACGGAGCGTGGGGTGGCATGCGCTGAATGCGGGGATCGCGTCGTTTCGAGTGCGGGCGGTGGTGTTCTGGGAACTTGACCGGACCCTGCGGGTCGCGACGCGCTGCCTGGAATGAGTGAGCTCATGGCAACAGAAGGGTGTGACGTTGTTGTCGCACCAGGACTCCACCGAGGAACTGAACAGCGTCACCACCGACTCAAGACTCGCCACCGGCATGACGGCGTTACTTGAGTTGGCTGAGACAGACACAATGAGTGAGTGGCGGCGTGCGCGGAACGTCGCGCCGCGCAGGCAAGGTTCGTCAACGGTGGGCGCCGCCCGTTCGGCTGGCAACCCGGAACCCGAAAAACCGATACTTCTGGGCGCGCCTAAAACGACACCGCGACGAGCAGCAGGCATTGTGGCCTTGATCCTCGCCGGTGCAGACCTTCGCGAAGTCGCAGGGCGCTGGCAATCGCGATACGGGATCACCGGCGCCGACGGTGGGCTCGTGAGCGAGCAGAAGTGCGTGCCGCGTTGATCTCGCCCCGGATAGTCGCCTATCGCCAGTGCCGGTGCCACCGTACCCACGAGGCTTGCGTGTTGATCCGCTCGACTACATCGTTAGAACACTGGATGGGGGCCCGTGATCAGCAAGAACCTACGTGCTCGGGACTGCGCCGTGCTGGAGCTCGTTAGGACCACGTAGACGAGTTCCCGACTGGAGAAGCACAGTTCTGATTGTGTTTGCGGTCACACCGTAGTGCTTTCCGATAGATGCCAGACTGTACCCCTCCTCGTGGAGGGCGGCGCATTCCGCCGCTTGCGGCGGCAGCAGACCCTTGACTCGTGCGGGGACGTTCCGGCGTCGCAGGTGTTCGTTGACCGTGACGCGATGGATTCCGTATCGTGCGGCGAGCACGCTAACCAGATCGCCGTCCAGGTACTCTAGGACGAGTTGCGAGACTTGGTCTTCGTTGAGGCGGGTGACAGCCTTCCTAACTGACTGCGTGACAGGGCCTCTGGCGTCACCTCGGGTACTGGTGGACGTTGGTCGGGTCGAGCGGAGCGTCTCCTCTTTGCCCCGTCTTATCAGGGTTTTGACCGCTTCTCGAGGGTGACAAAACCTTCCCGTTCCGGCCACCGAATTGGTCTCTTGAGAACAAGCTGGCTTGTCAGAGCCATCCGCAGACAGCGTCTCTCCTCCGGGAGAGGCGCCGTGTGTCGTCCCGGGCACGGTGACGATGCCGGCGAACGGCTCGGTCGGCACGCCTTCCACGCTTTCGTCGCGTCTGGCGAGGATGCTCGTGAAGGACGCCTGGTCGTCCGTGCGACCTAGGGTGTCGCCCGCTGACGGTAGCAATCTCTGCGCTCCATACGCGTGGCTGGTGGGGCAGTCTTTCAAGACCTGATCGACACCATTGGGCCGGAACTCAATACACCGCAGATGACACAGCGGGGGGATTGTCATGCCGGGGGTGCGGAGCCCATCGATACTGGACGGGACAACCCGACCGGGGACCTCGAGAGCGGTCGGTCATCGAAACCGGGCTGGCGTCTGCCGTGGGGTGTTGCCTCCACCATGTTCACGAGGAGACCCGGAGGGACCTGGAATTGATAGCTGAAGAAGATCCCATCCGACCCAGGTATTCGTGGGGCATCTTGGCTGGATGATTGGTCTCTTGGTGACATGGGAGTCGATGGGGACGTGTGAGATCGATATCGACGCCTGGAATCCTGGAGAGAACCCGAATGAATGGGGCTTCCGGTGGGGAACGGTGGCTGTTTCTCTGGGGGCGGCTGCATTCTCGGCTCTGCGCATTCTGGGTGGGGTGAGGCGCTCGGGCGTGGCGTGACGGGGTGAGGTGGGTCGAGGCCCGGAGGATCGGTAGCGACCAAGCAACCTGTTCGTCCGGAGAC
>NZ_JBBCVW010000039.1:0-2197 GCF_037146215.1 Microbacterium sp. MMO-56 | reverse complement strand
AGTGTGACGCTTCCTGCTGTTCGTCATGATCTGACCAGTCTCCCTGCCCGGACCCCCGGGCAACAGGACGACTCACACAACCACCGGACCTACCGAACGGGGTCAGCCCAATCTCAACGAGAGCGTTGTTAGCCGTGAGCGGATTCTCGACAAGGTGGTCAGCGATCTTATTGCCAGACCCGTCGAGTTTGGTTGCTCCGACTTAAGCCCCGAACGATGAGGACACAGCGACCCGCCTGGCTACTCCCGCCGACGTGTTTGAGGTCATCCGTGCCACGCTCTGCCAATGGGTCGATGGGAACGTGATTGGCGATATCTCGGAGCCGCTTCGTTTTATCCGGACACTTCGGGCCGGCGCCCGCAGAAGCTTCTTTCCTGCCGTGGTGAGACACCATACGACTCAGTAACCCGGTCCGCAACCAGATCCATGGCTGCGGACATGCTCCGCGGCCCGAATGACAGCACAGACCTTGCCGTGCGGGAGGGAGCCTCGTGGTTTCCGATACGCTTCGGTCATGGTCGAGCCGACTGTCGGCTCGCGTTGAGGTTTGCGGCAACGAGCATTGCCTGTCAGCGAATGGGGAGATACAGAATGAGTCTGCGAGCGAAGGAGCTCATTGACGATAAGGAGGTCGCTGGACTCGAAGAAGATCGTCTAGGACACGACGAAGTGGCGCAGCAACTCGCGGAGCTGGTTTGCTCAGTACCGACTCCGTCCAATGTCGCCCTCTATGGCCCTTGGGGATCGGGAAAGAGCGGCATCGGCAACTTGCTCGCTTCCAAGCTGAAGACGAGGAACGGAGTTAGGTTCGCCAGGTTCGACGCCTTTAAGTACGCCGAGAACCCGCTCCGCCGTAATTTTGTGTCGGTTGTGGCCAATGCCCTCGGCGTGAAGGACGCTCGCTTCCACGACGACCTGTATCGAGGGCGAACGACCACCGACTTCGCCGTGCCGATGAGAAAGCTCTTCTCCCTCGTCGGAATCTTCGCGCTGGTCGTACTCGTGGCTGTCCTTGTTACGTCGATTGGGATCTCGATTGTCGCCTGGGTGCAGGGTAACGATGTGTTCGCTGAACTACTGAGGATCGGTACCGCTACGCTGCCAGCATCATTGGTCCCAGCATCTCTGCTCACGGCAGTCATTGCCCTAGTAGGTAAGACATTCACCTCCGAGAAGCGAGTCGAGCGAGCGGAGAGCGATGAGGAGTTCGAATCGCTTCTGACCGAGCTGGTGCAAAAGTCGGGTGCGAACCGCGTGGTCATTTTCGTCGATGAGCTCGACCGCTGCTCATCTGATGAAGTGGTCGAGACACTCAACGCAGTTCGCACCTTTCTAGGTGTGGACAAGTGCGTGTTCGTGGTTGCAGCCGACCAGCAGGTTCTCGAGCGTGCTCTGACCGATAGCCTGTCCCAGCCCACGCCCGTCGATTCCCTCAACCCTTACTACAGCGCCGGTAGCGCGTATCTCGACAAGGTCTTCCAGTACCAAATTTCAGTTCCTCCCCTGATGCCCCAGAGCATCATCAACTTCGTGGTGACCTCGCTCGAAGGGCGTCCCGGGGTATGGGAAAAGATCGACGTTGCGGTTGTCGCCTCGATTCTGATCCCATCGCACGTGCGCAGCCCTCGCCGGGTCAAGAACTTGCTCAACGCATTCGTTCTCACCTTCCGCCTCGCCCAGAGTCGCGTCGAGAGCAAGCAGCTCGACCTGGATGTTCTCGAGTCGATTGATGAACTCGCTCGACTGGTCTGCCTCCGCGTTGAGTTCCCCTTGTTCGCCCGAGATCTCGTTGTCGATCCAGCGCTTTCTGAGTACGTGCGGGAACTTGCGGAACCCTCGGCCACTCCGGCCAATGTGTGGGAGAGGTATCCGTACGTGGACCCCTCCACCCGACGTGTCGCTGAAGAATACGCGAAGGCGACCCGTCCAGTAGACAGGCTCTTGGTGGATGACAGCGACTCACCGGTGGCCGAGGAAGTGAACTCCGCTCAAGGGCAACAACTCATTGACTACCTGCGTCGAACACGAAGCGTCTCGGGGCCAACTAAGGCGCTCATCCACCTCCAGAACACCGGGAGTCTTTTCGGGCTCTGCGCATTCTAGGTGGGGGTGAGGGGGTCAAGTCCGCCGGCGATCAGGAGCATGCGGAGCCGGTAGTTGTCGTAGTTGGTGAAGCCGCGGGCGATCCGGCGGGCG
>NZ_JBBCVW010000038.1:0-3911 GCF_037146215.1 Microbacterium sp. MMO-56 | reverse complement strand
GGTGATGGTGGCTCGGCCACGGGTGCGACGGCGACTCACCCGTACACGGCCGCGGGGACGTACGTCGTCACGCTGACGGTCACGGACGACAAGGGTGCGACCAACGTCGCGGCCTCGTCGGTGACGGTCGCGACGACGCCCGGGGGCGGGGATCCGCAGCCGCAACCCCTGGCTGATGACTCCTTCGATCGCTCCGTCAGCGGAGGGTGGGGCCAGGCCACGGTCGGCGGATCGTGGAAGGTGTCCGGGGGATCGGCCTCTGTGGCGTCCGTCGCCGCCGGGGTCGGTCGACTCTCGCTTCCCGCGGGCAGCACTCGCTACGTCACCCTCGACGAGACTCCGCTCTCCGACGGGACGGTGACGACCCAGTTCACGATGTCACCTGCCGCGGCCACCGGGGCGAGCTACATCGGCGTCGTCGCCCGGCAGACGTCGGCTGACCGCTACATGGTCCGTGCGTGGATGCGGGCCGACGGCACCGTCTGGCTCGTCGCAAGCCGTGGGGCCACGGTTCTCGGCTCGCAGCCGCTCTCCGGCGTGACGGCTGTGCCCGACACGTCCTACTCGTTGACGGTTTCTGTGACGGGAGGCACCACGCCCTCCTTGTCGGCCAAGCTGTGGGCGACGGGGGCCGCGGAGCCCGCGAACTGGCAGCTCGTCGCGGCGGACGGTTCGGGTTCGCCCCTGTCGGCTGGAGCCTTCGGCGTGGTCGCCTACCGGGTGAGCTCGGCGACGGCTCCGTTGGCCGTCGCGTTCGACTCCTTCCGCGTGGCGTCGGCTCAGTAGGATCGGTCGCGTGATCGCCGCTGCACCGACCGCCCTGCTCGCAGTGGCGGCCGGCGCAGCGGTGATCATCGCGATCATCTCCTGTCGCGCGTGGCCTTCTGCCGCCTTCGTCGCATGGGTGTTGGTGCTGTTCTTCGTTCCGGTCTGGGTCGGTGTGACCGTGGGCGCCTTCTGGGCGGCCGTCACCCTCATGACGCTCCTGATGATCGCGGTCAACTGGTCGGCGGTTCCCCTGCGGGTCGCTGATCTCTGGATAGCGGCGTTCGTGGTGGTCTCCGTGAGCCTCTTCGCATTGGGGTCCGTGACGCTGTCCGCCATGACGATCGCACTCCTGGAATGGATCGTGCCGTACATCTGGGGTCGAATCGTCTTGGCTCGCGTGGGCAAGAGGGTCATCGTCAGGACCATCGCGATCGTGGCGGTCGTCGCTGCCGCCTTGACCATCCTGGAGTTCGCCCTGCACTTCAACCCCTTCGTCCTCATACCCGGCTCCGGGGAGGCGTATACGACCTGGCGACCGCTGCAGCAACGCGGCGGAGTCATGCGCGCGGAAGGCGCTTTCGGGCACTCGATCGCTCTGGGGGCCTCGCTGGCCATGTCAACGGCGTTCGTCGTGGCGACCCGGTGGCGACTCGCGCCGATGCTTCTTTCGGTGACAGTCATCGGAGTTGCAACGGTCGTCACCTTCAGCCGGGCGGCTCTGATCACCCTCGTCGTCACCCTGGTGTTGGCCGTGTTCTTCCTCCCTGGCGTGTCGGCACGGATCCGCGCCGGATTCGTGGCTGCCGCGGTAGTCGCCTTCGTCTCGGTGTCGCCCTTGCTCGACAGCGTGTTCGGGGACGCGGGTAGCGACCTGGAGGTCAGCGGTGACTATCGGAGCGACCTGGTCGTCCTACTGGATCAGGTGCGATTGATCGGTAACGCGGGGGATTGGACGACACGGGTGTCCGGAGACGATTACCTGGGTTACTTCGCCCGTAGCGTCGACAATGCGCTTCTGGTGCTCCTCCTCCGGTTCGGTTGGATCCCGACCGGCCTGCTGGTCGCGGCGCTCTTGTGTGCGGCTCTCACCGTCGTGCGCAGGTCGACGCGTAATCCCCCTGGTATCGCGGTGGTCGGCCAGCTGCCGAGTCTCGTCGTGGTCGCGCTCATCACGCAGTATGGGATGTTCCTCTGGTTCTGCGTGGGTCTCGCGCTGTCATGGGGACATCGGTCCGACCACGAAGACGACCGCGCGAGTGTGTTCACGTCCGAGCCCGAAAGGATGGTAGCCAGATGAAGAGGCACGGATCGGGCGACATCGATGCGCGCATCGAGCGTGTACTCGCGAAGGACGCGTGCTCCGGGTGCGGCGCGTGCACCTTGATCGACGACGGAATCAAGATGCGCCTCGACGAGAATGGGTACTTGCGGCCGCGCCGGATGGATCCCTCATCGTCGCCACGTCCGGAGGATGGGCGCGTGTTCTCCCGTGTGTGCCCGGGCGAACGCGTGCCCGCGCCCCCGGTACCGGCATCGGTGCGTGTACACCCCATGTTGGGGCCCTATCTCGAGATCTGGCAGGCGTGGGCTACGGACCCGGAGTTGCGCCTGCGTGGTAGCAGCGGAGGGACGCTCACGGCACTGACCGAGTGGCTCATATCGTCGGGTCAGGCCTATGCCGTGACGGGGGCCGCGGCGGACACGGACCCTCGGAGGTCGGTCCCCGTCACGATCACGACACGCGACGAGGCGCTTCGCGCTGCCGGCTCTCGCTATACCCCGGTCGCCGCCGCGTCGAACGAGGACACGCAGAACCGCGCGGGTGCCGTCGTCGGCAAGCCGTGTGATGTCGCCGCACTCCGTGCTCTCGGTCGCGTGCGCCCGTCGACGGGCGATCCCCTCATGCTGTCCTTCTTCTGTGCTGGCACTCCGAGTGCTCACGCGACGTCCACTCTCGTCACCAAGCTCGGCTTCGCATCCGACAGCGCGCCGGACGAACTGTGGTATCGCGGCAACGGATGGCCGGGACGTTTCACCGTCTCCACGGGAGGGCGCACCGCGTCGATGAGCTACGACGAGTCGTGGGGTGGCGTCCTCGGGCGCACGACCCAATGGCGCTGCAAGGTGTGCGTGGATGGCACGGGTGAGCACGCGGACATCGTTGCGGCCGACAGCTGGGCGAGTGATGCGAATGGCTATCCGATCTTCGCCGACGGAGAGGGAATGAGCGCGCTCATCGCGCGCACCGCTCGTGGCCGAGCGGTCATCCGCGCAGCGATCGACGCGGGCGTGATCGAAGCCGTGGATTACTCGATCGATGACCTCGCGCGCATCCAGCCGCTGCAAGTGGATCGCCGACGCTACCTGTGGGCGCGGATCGTCGGCGCGTGGTTCGCGGGGCGTCACAGTCCTCGGTACTCGGGCTACCGCGGGCAGCTTCTTCGTCTCACGCTCCGTAGTCCGAGGCAGAGTCTTCGGGTGGCCCGCGGAACATGGCAGCGTGTTCGCCGGAGCACGAGGCCCACCGCGTAGGGGCGCCGGTTCATTAGAGTCGTCTCAGCCGGATGCGGTCGATACTTCTCGCACCTATTCTGGTCGCATCCCGAGACGCCGGACTCCCCAGGCTCCTGCGTCGCTCTTCTTCGCGAAAGACCGGTGAGCCTGCGTGTCCTCCCCCCAGACGCTCTCTTCGCGCGCTCGCATCACGATCGCTGCTGCCCGGCGGCTCCGCCGCCGACGGACTCTCTGCGCGGCCGCCGTCGTGGCGGTCATCGTCGGATTGTTGTCTCCTTCAGTTGCCGTGGCAGACGAGTCGGCACCCGTCATCGCTTACGACTCAATGAACCGGAGCACCGCGAAGGGCTGGGGAGTCGGCGACTCGGGGGTCTCCTACTCCGCCACGCCTGCCAATGTCGGTACGACGTCGGGGGGCTGGGCGACACTTACTTCTCCCCGTGCGGGAACCGCGGCGACCATGACTCTGGGCGGCCGCTCGGCGACGGACCAGACCATCCGCGTCGACGTTCTGCTGCCTGAGCCCCGATCCACCATGTCGGGTGCGGTTCGTGGGCGTGCCGTGAAGTGAAATGTCCTTCTGGTCTGGGAAAATGTTGATTGTCTAGAGCAACGTTTACCAGTCCGGA
>NZ_JBBCVW010000037.1:0-5434 GCF_037146215.1 Microbacterium sp. MMO-56 | reverse complement strand
AACCTCGACTCGACCTTTTTGGTTGGGTGAGATTCCTTTGGATCAAAGTCCGGCATCTTTGGGTGTCGGCATTCGGATAGTCAGCAATGAGTATCTCTTTGGTCAGTTCAAACTCGCTGCGTCATCGTTTTCCCGGTGGGGTATGCATTTTTCTTTATGGAGAGTTTGATCCTGGCTCAGGATGAACGCTGGCGGCGTGCTTAACACATGCAAGTCGAACGGTGAAGCCCAGCTTGCTGGGTGGATCAGTGGCGAACGGGTGAGTAACACGTGAGCAATCTGCCCCTGACTCTGGGATAAGCGCTGGAAACGGCGTCTAATACTGGATACGAACCGTGGAGGCATCTTCAACGGTTGGAAAGATTTTTTGGTCAGGGATGAGCTCGCGGCCTATCAGCTTGTTGGTGAGGTAATGGCTCACCAAGGCGTCGACGGGTAGCCGGCCTGAGAGGGTGACCGGCCACACTGGGACTGAGACACGGCCCAGACTCCTACGGGAGGCAGCAGTGGGGAATATTGCACAATGGGCGAAAGCCTGATGCAGCAACGCCGCGTGAGGGACGACGGCCTTCGGGTTGTAAACCTCTTTTAGCAGGGAAGAAGCGAAAGTGACGGTACCTGCAGAAAAAGCGCCGGCTAACTACGTGCCAGCAGCCGCGGTAATACGTAGGGCGCAAGCGTTATCCGGAATTATTGGGCGTAAAGAGCTCGTAGGCGGTTTGTCGCGTCTGCTGTGAAATCCCGAGGCTCAACCTCGGGCCTGCAGTGGGTACGGGCAGACTAGAGTGCGGTAGGGGAGATTGGAATTCCTGGTGTAGCGGTGGAATGCGCAGATATCAGGAGGAACACCGATGGCGAAGGCAGATCTCTGGGCCGTAACTGACGCTGAGGAGCGAAAGGGTGGGGAGCAAACAGGCTTAGATACCCTGGTAGTCCACCCCGTAAACGTTGGGAACTAGTTGTGGGGTCCATTCCACGGATTCCGTGACGCAGCTAACGCATTAAGTTCCCCGCCTGGGGAGTACGGCCGCAAGGCTAAAACTCAAAGGAATTGACGGGGACCCGCACAAGCGGCGGAGCATGCGGATTAATTCGATGCAACGCGAAGAACCTTACCAAGGCTTGACATACACGAGAACGCTGCAGAAATGTAGAACTCTTTGGACACTCGTGAACAGGTGGTGCATGGTTGTCGTCAGCTCGTGTCGTGAGATGTTGGGTTAAGTCCCGCAACGAGCGCAACCCTCGTTCTATGTTGCCAGCACGTAATGGTGGGAACTCATGGGATACTGCCGGGGTCAACTCGGAGGAAGGTGGGGATGACGTCAAATCATCATGCCCCTTATGTCTTGGGCTTCACGCATGCTACAATGGCCGGTACAAAGGGCTGCAATACCGTAAGGTGGAGCGAATCCCAAAAAGCCGGTCCCAGTTCGGATTGAGGTCTGCAACTCGACCTCATGAAGTCGGAGTCGCTAGTAATCGCAGATCAGCAACGCTGCGGTGAATACGTTCCCGGGTCTTGTACACACCGCCCGTCAAGTCATGAAAGTCGGTAACACCTGAAGCCGGTGGCCCAACCCTTGTGGAGGGAGCCGTCGAAGGTGGGATCGGTAATTAGGACTAAGTCGTAACAAGGTAGCCGTACCGGAAGGTGCGGCTGGATCACCTCCTTTCTAAGGAGCACTGCACTCTTCGGAGTGACAGAGCCCTGATCAGAGCGAATGTCTCTGCAGGGAGCTCATGGGTGGAACATATGACGAGGTGTCGGGGAGCGATCCTTGATCTAGTACGGCCTTCGGGTCGGGAACGGTCGGGGGGAGTGAGCCGGCACATGCACGCTGTTGGGTCCTGAGGGACCGGATGCCGCTTCGGCGGTGACCTTTCCTCTGGACCTTTTCTGTTGTCGGTAGTGCTGGCAGCGGGGAGGGTACCGCCCGTACTTTGAGAACTACACAGTGGACGCGAGCATCTTCGAGATGATTTTTCATCTCGTGAAGATGATCTTAAAGATCATTAGTCAATTTCGATTGACGATTCGAACTCATGTGATTTCAAGTCTTTAAGAGCAAACGGTGGATGCCTTGGCATCTGGAGCCGAAGAAGGACGTAGCAATCTGCGATAAGCCTCGGGGAGTGGATAAGCACACTGTGATCCGAGGGTGTCCGAATGGGGAAACCCCGCTGGGCGGCGTGCCGACCCAGTGACTCCCGCCTGAATATATAGGGCGGGTAGAGGGAACGTGGGGAAGTGAAACATCTCAGTACCCACAGGAAGAGAAAGCAACCGCGATTCCGTTAGTAGTGGCGAGCGAAACCGGAACAGGCTAAACCTAGCGTGTGTGATAGCCGGCAGGCGTTGCATGTTGGGGGTTGTGGGACTTTTCTGATCATTCTGCCGAGTGGTCGACGTGACAAGAAGGTATAGACGAACTGGATTGAAAGCCAGGTCATAGAGGGTGCCAACCCCGTAGTCGAAATGCCTCTCTTGGCGTGAAGAGTATCCCAAGTAGCACGGGGCCCGAGAAATCCCGTGTGAATCTGTCAGGACCACCTGATAAGCCTAAATACTCCCAGATGACCGATAGCGGACAAGTACCGTGAGGGAAAGGTGAAAAGTACCCCGGGAGGGGAGTGAAATAGTACCTGAAACCGTTTGCTTACAAACCGTTGGAGCACCCCTGGTAGGTGTGACAGCGTGCCTTTTGAAGAATGAGCCTGCGAGTTAGCGATACGTGGCGAGGTTAACCCGTGTGGGGTAGCCGTAGCGAAAGCGAGTCTGAATAGGGCGATTCAGTCGCGTGTCCTAGACCCGAAGCGAAGTGATCTATCCATGGCCAGGTTGAAGCGACGGTAAGACGTCGTGGAGGACCGAACCCACTTAGGTTGAAAACTGAGGGGATGAGCTGTGGATAGGGGTGAAAGGCCAATCAAACTTCGTGATAGCTGGTTCTCTCCGAAATGCATTTAGGTGCAGCGTTGCGTGTTTCTTGCCGGAGGTAGAGCTACTGGATGGCCGATGGGCCCTACAAGGTTACTGACGTCAGCCAAACTCCGAATGCCGGTAAGTGAGAGCGCAGCAGTGAGACTGTGGGGGATAAGCTTCATAGTCGAGAGGGAAACAACCCAGACCACCAACTAAGGTCCCTAAGCGCGTGCTAAGTGGGAAAGGATGTGGAGTTGCTCTGACAACCAGGAGGTTGGCTTAGAAGCAGCCACCCTTGAAAGAGTGCGTAATAGCTCACTGGTCAAGTGATTCCGCGCCGACAATGTAACGGGGCTCAAGCACGCCACCGAAGTTGTGGCATTGACATTAGTGGTAGGCCTTCGTGGTCCAGCCGTGTTGATGGGTAGGAGAGCGTCGTGTGGCCAGCGAAGCGGCGGGGTGACCCAGCCGTGGAGGCTACACGAGTGAGAATGCAGGCATGAGTAGCGAAAGACGTGTGAGAAACACGTCCTCCGAAAGACCAAGGGTTCCAGGGTCAAGCTAATCTTCCCTGGGTAAGTCGGGACCTAAGGCGAGGCCGACAGGCGTAGTCGATGGACAACGGGTTGATATTCCCGTACCGGCGAAGAACCGCCCAAGCTAATCCAGTAGTGCTAAGTGTCTGAATCCCACTGACGGATCCCTTCGGGGTGAAGCGTTGGGCCTAGCGCACGACCCCATTCTGGTGCGGTTAGCGTATTAACAGGTGTGACGCAGGAAGGTAGCCCAAGCCAGGCGATGGTTGTCCTGGTGCAAGTGCGTAGGCTGAGAGATAGGCAAATCCGTCTCTCGTACGGCTGAGACACGATGCGGATAAAAAGTGGGTGATCCTATGCTGCCGAGAAAAGCATCGACGCGAGGTTCTAGCTGCCCGTACCCCAAACCGACTCAGGTGGTCAGGTAGAGAATACTAAGGAGATCGAGAGAATCGTGGTTAAGGAACTCGGCAAAATGCCCCCGTAACTTCGGGAGAAGGGGGGCCATCCACTTATACGGACTTGCTCCGAAAAGGGTGTGGTGGCCGCAGAGACTAGTGGGTAGCGACTGTTTATTAAAAACACAGGTCCGTGCTAAGTCGCAAGACGATGTATACGGACTGACGCCTGCCCGGTGCTGGAAGGTTAAGAGGACCGGTTAGCCGCAAGGCGAAGCTGAGAATTTAAGCCCCAGTAAACGGCGGTGGTAACTATAACCATCCTAAGGTAGCGAAATTCCTTGTCGGGTAAGTTCCGACCTGCACGAATGGCGTAACGACTTCCCAACTGTCTCAACCGCGAACTCGGCGAAATTGCACTACGAGTAAAGATGCTCGTTACGCGCAGCAGGACGGAAAGACCCCGTGACCTTTACTACAGCTTGGTATTGGTGTTCGGTGTGGCTTGTGTAGGATAGGTGGGAGACTGTGAAGCGGTGACGCCAGTTACCGTGGAGTCATTGTTGAAATACCACTCTGGTCACTCTGGATATCTAACTTCGAACCGTAATCCGGTTCAGGGACAGTGCCTGGTGGGTAGTTTAACTGGGGCGGTTGCCTCCCAAAAAGTAACGGAGGCGCCCAAAGGTTCCCTCAACCTGGTTGGCAATCAGGTGGCGAGTGTAAGTGCACAAGGGAGCTTGACTGTGAGACTGACAGGTCGAGCAGGGACGAAAGTCGGGACTAGTGATCCGGCAGTGGCTTGTGGAAGCGCTGTCGCTCAACGGATAAAAGGTACCTCGGGGATAACAGGCTGATCTTGCCCAAGAGTCCATATCGACGGCATGGTTTGGCACCTCGATGTCGGCTCGTCGCATCCTGGGGCTGGAGTAGGTCCCAAGGGTTGGGCTGTTCGCCCATTAAAGCGGTACGCGAGCTGGGTTTAGAACGTCGTGAGACAGTTCGGTCCCTATCCGCTGCGCGCGTAGGAAATTTGAGAGGATCTGACCCTAGTACGAGAGGACCGGGTTGGACGAACCTCTGGTGTGCCAGTTGTTCTGCCAAGAGCACCGCTGGTTAGCTACGTTCGGGATGGATAACCGCTGAAAGCATCTAAGCGGGAAGCCGGCCTCAAGATGAGATTTCCATGCCTTCGGGCGAGAGGCTCCCAGCCAGACTACTGGGTTGATAGGCCGGATGTGGAAGCGCGGTAACGCGTGAAGCTGACCGGTACTAATAAGCCGATGACTTGATAACACACCGTTCTAGGTGCTTGCGTCCACTGAGTGGTTCTCGATGTACGGTCGAGAACCACACAACAACCAACTGATTGTTGTGTGCATGATTGAAACATCAATAGTGTTTCGGCGGCCATAGCGTGAGGGAAACGCCCGGTCACATTCCGAACCCGGAAGCTAAGCCTCACAGCGCCGATGGTACTGCAGGGGGGACCCTGTGGGAGAGTAGGACACCGCCGGACTTCTTTCGAGAAATGGCCACCCACTGCTGGGTGGCCATTTCCCGTTAACACACCA
>NZ_JBBCVW010000036.1:0-5548 GCF_037146215.1 Microbacterium sp. MMO-56 | reverse complement strand
GTCTCCGGACGAACAGGTTGCTTGGTCGCTACCGATCCTCCGGGCCTCGACCCACCTCACCCCGTCACGCCACGCCCGAGCGCCTCACCCCACCCAGAATGCGCAGAGCCATTTATCCACATGCTCGGTGGCGGAACGGCGCCGTGCGCAAAAGCCAGGAATGCGCGATCGCGAATCATCGTGCATGTGCGAATCCCACGACCCGACAGCGCGGAGCGCGCCTTCTGGCACGTCGACAATCCATGATCTAGGCTCGCCGTCATGGCCCGCAAAGAAATAAAGACCTACATCGTCACCGATGACCTCACCGGTGAAGAGATTCCCGACACCGACGCCGTCACCATCCAGTTCTCCTACGGCGGACAGGCGTATGAGATCGACCTTTCCAAGAACAATGCCAAGAAGCTCGACGACTTCATGGCCGACTACATCGACAAGGCCCGCCGTGTCCGCTCGTCCAGCGCTGCGCCGGTGCGCCGCACCGCGACCAAGCGCCAGGACCTGAATGCCGTACGAAAGTGGGCGAAGGCGAACGGGCACAGCGTCAGCGAGCGCGGCCGCGTGGCTCAGGCCGTTCTCGACGCGTACGAAGCAGAGCACTGAAACGCATTCGCCGGCGACGACTCGACATTCGCGTCTCGCCGGCGAATTCTCTCCCACCTGGCCGCCGACGCCGATTCTCCTGACGGGCGAGATGTGCGGATCGGGCGATTCTCACCCCATTCCGAGTTTGAGCATCACGACCCCCGGGAAGACGGCGTAGAGCACGGACAACGGGAGTATCAGGAAGACGAGCGGAAGGAGCATGAGGATTTCCTTCCTCCCCGCCGCTTCGAGCAACAGGCGTTTCGCATCCTCCCGCGCATCCCTCGCCTGGTCCTGCAGCACCTGTGAGAGCGGTGCTCCGCGTTCCATCGCGGCGACGAGGTGATCGACGGCGCGCGACAGCGCGGGGACACCGGCATCGTCGGCGACCTGGCCGAGAGCTTCCGTCAGCGTCGATCCGGTGGCACTCGCCAGCACGGCACGTCTCAGCTCTTCGGGGAGCACCCCCGATCCGACGTCGCCGACACGGGTGAGCGCGGCGCGCAGACCCTCCCCCGCCGCCAGACACAGGGCCAGGAATTCGAGGACGGTCGGAAGCTCGTCCTGCACGCGCGCGATGCGGCGGCGCGCGCGGACGGTGATCCGCTGCTCGTAGGCGAGAACGGCACCG
The DNA here is from genome assembly GCF_037146215.1 of Microbacterium sp. MMO-56. NCBI lineage: Bacteria > Bacillati > Actinomycetota > Actinomycetes > Micrococcales > Microbacteriaceae > Microbacterium > Microbacterium sp. MMO-56. The sequence goes on along the minus strand of NZ_JBBCVW010000036.1, from coordinate 4,332 downwards.
GCGGCGAGCAGGAGCGGCAGCAGCGCGACGACGGGTCCGCCCCTTCCGGTGACCATCCCCGCGACCGCGAGCAGAGCCCCGCACACGAGGCCGGCGACGCCCCAGGCCAGCTGACGTCCGCGGAAGGCGACCGGATCGAGCGCCGAGCCCGCGTGACGCAGGCGCCGTGTCAGAACCGCCCGGTCGCCGCGCACCGAGACGAGACGCTCGCGGAGACGGCCCACGTCGAACCGCGTCGCGGTCACACGGAGCGGCGTGAGGCCGAGCGGATCGGCGATGTCGCGAAGGTACGGCGCGATCCGCGTCGACAGCGGAGGCACCGCCCAGCGCGGCAGGCTCTGCGCAACGAGCAGGATGCCGCCGGCGAGACCCGTTCCGAGCAGCACAGCCGTCGCGACGACGCCCACGGCGCTCACCCGAACCACCGCTGCGGCTCGGGCAGCCGTCCGAGCCGCAGCGTCAGACGATAGGCGATCGCCGAGACCGCGGCCCCGGCGAACACCACGATCGTGCCGGCCGGCGTGGCGTACGCCGCGGCGCCCTCCGGCCGGATGGCCAGAAGCCCCAGCACCACCCACGGAGCGACGACACCGACCACGGCCGCGCCGCGCACCCAGGACTGTCGGGCTTCGACCTCGGCGCGCAGAGCCGCATCCGCGCGTACCGATGCCGACAGCGTCTGGAGGATGCGGGTGAGTTCCGTCCCGCCCACGTGGCGGGACATCCGCAGCGTCTCCACGATGCGGTCCGCCGCCGGATCGGCGAGCCCCTCTTTGAGGCGCACGGCGCTGGAGTCGAAGTGGCCGGAGGCCGCCATATCGGCGGCGAAGCGGGCGAACGGAGCGCGCAGCGGAGGCGGCCCGCTGTCGGCGAGGGCGCCGACGGCGTCCGGCAGCGACATCCCCGCACGCACCGCCGAGACGAGCAGATCGCAGACATCCGACCAGAGGGCCCGCCGCGACCTCCGCAGCCGACGCCCGCGGGCCCGCAGCCACGAGAACGGCGCCGCCGCCCCCGCGACAGCGGCCACCATCGTCACCGCGGGCAGCGGCGCGAGGAGCCACGCGGCAGCGGCGGAGAGTCCGGCCAGACCCACCGCCGCGGTGATCGCGCGCGAGCGGGGCGTATGGGCGAGGCCCGCCTCCTGCAGAAGCCGCGTGATGCGGCCGCCCGCGGGTGCGCGATCGTCGGCACCCCGCCGAGGCCACACCCACGGGGAGACCACGAGGAGCACGCCCGAGGCGAGAAGGGCACCCCAGATGATCGTCACGGCGTCGTTCCCCCGCGGACACGACGTCCGACCGCGGCCTCGCTCCCCACCGCGCGATAGAGCGTGCGTGTCGCCACGGTCTGCCCGTCGTGCCGACCGGTCGTCTCGACGACCTCTTCGACGCGGCGCGCGCCGCCGGCGGCGCGTCGGCAGTGCACGACGACGTCGACGGACGACGCGATCGCGGGGACCACGAAGCCGGCGTCGATGTTCCGCCCGGCGAGCAGGGGCAGCGCCGTCAGGCGTCGCAAGGCGTCGGCGGCCGAGTTCGCGTGGATTGTCGCGGCGCCCGGAACACCCGTGTTCAGAGCCAGCAGAAGATCGAGCGCCTCGGCGTCGCGCACCTCCCCCACGACGATCCGATCGGGACGCATCCGCAGTGCCTCCTTGACGAGGCGTCTCGGGCTCACCGCGCCGGTCTGGTGCAAGTACTTTATTGCGGTGAGCACTATTCGCGCATTCTCGGTTGTGGTGTAACTGGCGGCACAGGGCGAACGGGAATCGCTCTCGTCATACCTCGCCCGATACGACGGTGTACCGGCCGACGCATCTACGGGCCGCCCTGAAACGATCGTCAGTGGCACGATTGAGGGATGGAAGCGTGGGCGGCTGAGCGAAGCGGCGTGGTGACGCTGCCGAGTGGTCGTCTCGTGCGTGGACGCGGACTAAGAGACGGTCCCGTCTTCGACGGCGATGAACCTGATTTCGGGCTCTACCTCACGTCGCGGGTGCACCGCGAGAGCTGGCCGTCGCAATGGATTGCATGGCCCGACTTCCGCCTACCGAGAGCGCCGATGGATGCGATAGCCGCGCTCCGCGAAGCCTACGATCGGTCGCTGACTGAGAGGGTCGAGGTCGCTTGTGGCGGCGGGACAGGTCGAACGGGGACAGCTCTCGCGATCCTCGCTCGATATGACGGCGTATCGGCCGACGAGGCCGTGGCCTGGGTTCGCGCCGCCTATCGACGCGGCGCGGTTGAGACACCCTGGCAGCGCAGATTCGTCCGCCAGGTTCAGCTACCGCTCTGACCCCGAATACGATCGTTTGCGGGCCGAGCAGGGGTGAGCTGGTGAGAGGGTGCCGCAAACGTCTCCCGAATCGAAACCGGTTACGGGTGGTCGGGGTTTCGGTCCTGGTTTTTGGTGGGGCCCAGTTTCGGGTCGTCGGGTTGCGAGGCGTAGCGGGTTGCGACCTCAACCGCGAGTTGGTGAAGTGCCTGTCGCAGCTCCGGGGGGCTGATTACTTGCGCCCTGGTGCCGAGCTGCCAGAGAGCCCATTCGGCGTGTCGTAGGTCCTGGAAGGTCAGTTCGATTCGTAGCCAGCCGTCCGGGTCGGTCGTCTCCCGGATGATCGCGAGGGCCGTGCCGGCGAGTTCCTCGCGTCTCAACGGGTCGATTCGGGCGAGCACCACAAGCTGGGATTCTCCGGCACGAAATCGTGCGCTGCGGGCCTCCCAAAGTTCCGCGAGGTCGACTGCAGCCGGGCGTTGGGCGGGTGCGGTGAGTTCTTCTGCGGCCAGGATGCGCGACAGTCGGTAGGTGCGATCGTTGCCGTCGACGAGGGCGAGGAGGTAGCCCTTCTCCCGCACCGTGACAAGGCCGATGGGGTCTACTTCGCGCCACGCGGGTTCGCGGCCTTCGGCGGCGTAGTGGATGCGCAGCTTGCGGCCGTTGAGTACCGACCGGCGGACCTCGATCATGATCGCCTCGGGGATGCCTTCTGTGATGCGGTGTCGTGACAGGAGATCCGCTTCGGGCTCGATGAGTATGCGTTGTGCGGCGTCCGTGGCTGCGAGCTGGTGACCGACTGGTATCGCATCGACGACCTTGCGCATGGCAGAGGACAGAGCCGAGCCCAGGCCGAACACTTGCCGTCCGCCAGCGCCGCCGGCAGTGAGGAGGGCCAAGGCTTCCTCGTGGTTGAGTCCCATCAGTTCGGTGCGAAAGCCGGGGAGAAGGGAGAAGCCGCCGTTGCGGCCCCGATCGACGTAGACCGGAACCCCGGCGGTGGATAGTGCCTCGATGTCTCTGAGGACGGTTCGGGTGGATACTTCGAGTTCCTTCGCCAGCTCGGGCGCGGAGAGGCGGCCCCGTTGTCGTAGGAGCAGCACGAGAGAAACCAGCCGATCGGCGCGCATAAGAAACTCTCTCAGACATACATGACATGAGGTGTCGTGATTCGTTGGAATGCTCGAACTGACGCCATCGCAGATGGCGCGTGACTTGGCCGGATCACCGGTGCAGCACGAACACGAATGGAGCAGGAAATGACACTGGAACGCAGCGCAATAAACCCGGTCGCGTGGTCGCAGGAGATGGGCTTCAACCAGGGCGAAGTCGTATCTGGGGAGACTCGCACGCTCTACATCTCAGGACAGACCGCGATGAGCGCGGACGGCCGCCCCGAGCACGATGGCGACGTTGCTGCGCAGCTCGCGCTCAGCGTCGACAATCTCGAAGCGGTGCTCACGGCTGCCGAGATGACCCTCGCGAATCTCGTACGCCTCAACGTCTACACGACCGACATCGACGCTCTCTTCCCGCACTACGGAGAACTGGCCGGACGCCTCGGCGCAGTCGGCGTCGCGCCCACGACCACGATGCTCGAAGTCACCCGCCTCGCGATCCCCGGCCAGCTCGTCGAGCTGGAAGGTACAGCGGTCGCCTGATACGAACGATGCTGCCCGCGCCAGCCCCTGCGCGGGCAGCATCATCAAGCCCGCCGCCTTGTAGGTTTCCGCAATCGCTCGAAACTGATCGATTCCGGCACGAGCACCGACGTGTCGTGCTGCCGAAAACGATCGTTTTCGGCAAGCTCGTCGACGCCGACGACCGGTGTCATTGTCCGAAGTCGTCGGCACAGCTGGCCCTAGTAATTCGGGAATTGTGCTGGGGACTGTGGACAACGCCCGATCTGTACTGGTGTGCACAAACCGACACTTTGCGGTCGAGGGAGCCTGACCCGCTTTTCCGGACACCTGAGTTGAGGCGATGATCGTCTCGGAAGGAGTCCGTGAGATGCCTGCTGCACATTCGCCGGAGTTTCGGCGTCGAGCCCTGGAT
>NZ_JBBCVW010000035.1:0-7350 GCF_037146215.1 Microbacterium sp. MMO-56 | reverse complement strand
CCCGCCGGATCGCCCGCGGCTTCACCAACTACGACAACTACCGGCTCCGCATGCTCCTGATCGCCGGCGGACTTGACCCCCTCACCCCCACCTAGAATGCGCAGAGCCGCAAAACCCGTCTCACGCAGTATGCGCGAGCAGTCGACCATGCGCTCCGGCCCGTTCTCAACGGTGAGTCGATCCCGCTCATCCTCGCGGCGACGGAGCCGTTGGCATCCATCTATCGCGGCGTCAGCGGCTACGCGGGGCTCGCTGCGGAAGGTATTCACGGGAATCCCGACGAGTTGACCGAAACGCAGCTCGCCGAAGCCGCCCGCGCGGTACTCGACGGCATCTACGACGCCGAGCTGGCGGAGCTCGCCGAACTGTTCCGCGACAGGCGGAACACCGGACGAGCAGCCACCGATCTCAGCGATCTCGCGCGGGCGGCAGCGTTCGGGATGCTCGACACGCTGGCGGTCGACATGGACGCCATCGTGCATGGGCATGTCACCGACGAGGGCGACCTTGTCCTCGAAGACGTCGATGGCTTCCCGACCCCGGGTCACGACGCCATCGAGGAGATCACCCGCCGGGCACTCGCAACTGGCGCTCGAGTTCTCGCCGTACGCGGCGCCGATCTTCCGGAGAGCGTGCAGGCCGCGGGAATTCTGCGCTACGCGCTGTAGACGGTTCCAAAGCCCCGCGGACTTCGCTGAGCTGCAACCCGAACCGAGAGAAGGACGCGCCAATGTGTACTCGTATTCTGTGGAACCGCTCGACGCCGTACGTTGTGGCCCGCACCATGGACTGGCCCGACTCGACGATGCCTGTGCTCACGGTCCTCCCACGCGGACTCACGCACGACGGCTCACTCGTCGCCGGGCAACCGATCACCGACAATGGCCTGATCTGGACATCCCGGTACGGTTCGGTCGTGACCACGATCTACGGCGTCGGTACCGCCGATGGATTGAACGAGAAGGGCCTCGGCGCGCATCTGCAGTATCTCGAAGGCACCGACTTCGGACAGCGCGATGCGGAGGTTCCGGCACTTGGAGCTCACCTGTGGGCGCAGTATCTCCTCGACATGGCGGCGACGGTCGAGGAGGCCGTCGCTCTCCTCGACCACGTGCAGCTTGTGATGATGGAGTCGCACGGTCACCGCGCGACGGCCCACCTCGCGATCGAGGATGCCACAGGAGACTCGGCCATCATTGAAGTGCTGGGCGGGGTCGTGACCGTGCACCGCGACCGGCGTTTCACCGTGCTGACCAATGAGCCGCCCTTCCTCGAGCAGGTGCGACTGCTGCGCGAGCAGGACTTCTCAGCACCGAACGACCGATCGCCCCTCGACGGCAACGTGAACCCCGAGGCCCGCTTCCAGCGCGCCGCGTACTTCACCAACCTGCTCCCGCACCCTCAAGAAGAACGGGAAGCCGTCGCCGGGGTGCTCGCGATCGCGAGGAACGTGTCGATCCCGTTCGGCGCGCCGTACGAGGGATTCGGGCTCTACAACACGGAGTACCGGACGGTGGCGAACCTCACTGCTGGACGGTACTACTTCGAACTCACAACGGCGCCGAACGTGTTCTGGGTGACCCTTGCCGAACTGGACTTCTCCGTCGGCGCTGCCGTGGGCTCACTCGACCCTGACGACATCACCCTGACCGGCGACGTCAGTGCACTATTCCGAAGCGCTCCCGCACCGTTCTAACCAGGCGTCTAGCGCAACGGTTCCGGTCGTTCGAGGTCGCGTGGATCGAACCGAATCCCCTACGTGTAGGGGTGAGGCCAGATCGGGAGCCTCGTTACTCTGGCCGCGGCAGCTGCTTTCAGACTGCAGATTGGATAGCACATGTCATCGATAGCAGCGGCAAAACCGGACAAGTCCAAGGGGTTGCTCAACCGGATCGAACGCATCGGTAATGCGGTGCCGAACCCGACGATCATGTTCGTCTACCTGATCCTCTTCATTGCTGTGCTCTCGGCGGTGCTGTCTTGGTTCAACATCAGCGTGACGGACGACGTTGTCGTCCAGGTGCCGAAGGATCAGTTCCATCAGATCAACGAGCAGATGGGTGGCTCATGGTCGATCTACGACTCGACCACGGGACAGCCCGCCGACGTACCGGACTTCGTGATCAAGAAGGAGACCTTCGAGATCCGCAACCTGCTCTCGATCGACGGCATCCGATTCTTCTTCAGCAACTTCGTCGACAACTTCGCCGGATTCGGCGTGGTCGCCGTGGTGCTCGTATCGATGGCGGGCGTCGGGGTCGCAGAGGTCGCCGGGCTCATGGGCGCGCTCATCCGCAAGACCGTCAAGGTCGCGCCACCCAAACTGGTCGCCTTCATCCTCATCTTCGTCGGCGTCCTGTCCTCGGTTGCCACCGACGCCGGCTACCTCATCCTGGTGCCGCTCGCTGCGGTGGCGTTCAAGACCGTGGGTCGCAACCCTCTCGCAGGACTTGCCGCCGCGTTCGCAGGCGTCGGAGCCGTGTTCGGCGCGAACTTGCTCATCACGCCGTCCGACAGCATGCTCACGGAGATCACGAACGAGGTGCTCTCGAAGGCAGGGATGCCGACCATCACGGTGACCCATAACTTCTACTTCAGTATCGTCTCCGCCATCGTCATGTCGGTCATCGTGCTGCTGGTCACCGTCTTCATCACCGAGAAGCGCCTCGGTCCCTGGGATGCGGCGGAGAGCAGCTACACAGACCCGGACGCCGCGATCGACCACACCGCCGAGGGCCGCGGACTGAAGTTCGCGGGGTGGGCGCTCCTCGGATACCTGGCCGTGATCGCGCTGCTGACGTTCCCACCGGGTGCACCGCTGCGCGACCCGGAGGCAGGCGCCATCATCGGCACAACCCCGTTCATGTCGAGCCTCATCTTCATCATCTCCCTCGCGTTCCTCGTATGTGGCATCGCGTACGGCGTCGGCGCGAAGACGCTCCAGGGCGGAGACGCGACAGTCGGCGCCATCGCTAAGACATTCGGCAGCCTGGGCGGGCTGCTGGTGATGTTCCTGATGATCGCCCAGTTCATCGCACTGTTCAACTGGACGAACATGCCCACCGTCGCTGCGGTATCGGCTGCGGATCTGCTCGAGAAGGCGAACGTGCCCACGGTGGTTCTGCTCGTTGCCTTCATCCTGGTGATCGTCGTGCTCGACATCATCCTTCCTGGGCTCCTGCCGAAATGGGTCATCTTCGCGCCGGTGTTCATCCCGATCTTCGCGTCGCTCGGCGTCGCACCACAGACGCTCCTCGCCGGCTACCGGGTCGGAGACTCGCCATTCAACGTCATCACCCCGCTGATGGTCTATCTGCCGTTCATGGTGACGATCGCCCAGCGGTACAAGAAGAACGCGGGCATCGGCACGATCATCGCCCTGATGATGCCATACGCGATCACGGTGCTCGTGGCCTGGACCCTGCTCTACGTCGGCTGGTTCCTTCTCGGCATCCCCTGGGGACCCGACTCACCTGTCAACGTCCCTGCCAGCTGAGCTCTCTTCTCGAAAGGACCCTGCCGTGAGTACCCTCTCCGTTGCTCCCTCCCTCCAAGCTGAACTCGACATCCGGGTTGTCGCGCAGGACGCGACCATCGTGGCCGACGCGCTGGCAGTTCCCGTCACGACCGACGGACCAGTGCCTGATATCCTCGGCGTCGACCTCGAAGCGCTCGAGCGAGCGGGGTTCACGCCGAACGTGGGGCAGTCGATCTCGTTCCCGTCGTCCCGGCCGCCCGTACTCGTCGCCGTGGGCGTCGGTACGGTGATAGATCTCGATACCGCGCGGCTGCGGGATGCCGCCGCCGCATTCGCATGCGCTGTACCGAAGGACGCAAAGCTCGCCACTCGAGTGCCTGTCACGGGCGGGCTGCGGGCGGATGATGCGGCCGCGGCCATCGTCGAGGGCATCGTGCTTGCGCGCTACCAGTTCTCGCTACGCAGCGAGCCGAAGGGGCCAGTCCCCGTCACCTCTATCGTCCTCGTGGCCCCTGACGGTGAAGAGACCGCGGTTGCCGAAGGCGCGGCGAAAGGACTCGCCACCGCGCGGGCTGCGGCATTCGGGCGAGACCTCGCCTCCTGCCCCGCCGGGATCCTCACCGCCACGCGACTGGGCGAGCTCGCGCTCGAGGTCGGGGCGACAGCTGGCCTTCACGTGGAGGTGTTCGACAAGGCGGCGGTCACCGAGATGGGCCTTGGTGGGCTGCTCGGCGTCAACAAAGGCTCGGTCGAGGAGCCGCGCATGATCGTGCTCAAGTACGTCCCCGAAGGGGCGCCAACGGGACACCTCGCCCTGGTCGGCAAGGGCATCATGTATGACTCCGGCGGCATCAGCCTCAAACCTGGTGACCTTGCGCATTCACAGATGAAAAACGACATGACCGGAGCAGGCGATATTCTCGCCGCGATGTCCGTGCTCGCCGAACTCCGGGCGACGACCTCTGTCACCGGGTATCTGATGTGCACCGACAACATGCCCTCCGGATCCGCAATGCAACTCGGTGACGTGCTCACCATGCGCGGAGGCAAGACCGTGGAGGTACTCAACACCGACGCTGAAGGCCGACTCGTCATGGCAGACGCACTCGTGCTCGCCGTCGAGGAGGGGGTCGACGCGATCCTCGACATCGCAACGCTCACCGGTCAGGCGCTACGCACGCTCGGTGAAGATGTCGCCGCAGTCATGTCGAACTCGGACGTCTTCGCGGCCCAGGTGGCCGCCGCAGCCGAGACGGTCGACGAGCCAGTCTGGCGATTGCCGCTCGTGCGCCGCTACCGAGAAGAGCTCGATTCCGATATCGCCGACCTCAAGAACATCGGGGGAGCGAACGCCGGATCGATCACCGCAGGGCTGTTCCTCGAAGAGTTCGTCGGGGATACTCCGTGGGCTCACGTCGACATCGCAGGCACGGCGCAATCCTCCACGGCACGCCGGTGGATCAACCGAGGACCGACTGCGTTCGGCGTCCGGCTCCTGATCCAGCTCGCCCTCTCCTTCCGCCCGCCCGAGAGCAGCTAATGCCCGGCGTACGGCGGGTCGGGCAAGCCTCCACGACCCTACTGGTCTGCCTGGCAATCGGGCTCGGCACTGCAGGGTGTGGCGCCGTCGAACTCCCCGAGCGAACAGCACGTCCGACCATTTCACTGCCCACCAGCCTGCCAACGCGAGACCCAGGTGGTGGATCGCAGGAGGGTGCTGGCGAGGAGGCAACCGACCCCGCCGCGCCGCCAGCCGAATCATCCCCGGAACCCGAGCCCGAATCGTCCGCGGAACCCGCGCCCGAAGCTGGATCGGAGCCCGATCCTGGGGCCTTGCCCGAAAGCCCAGACGCAACCGCGCCCGAAGACGAGGAACGCAGTACACCTGACGAAATCCAGCCTGATTCGTCGCGCACCACATGGTGGCCTTTCGCGATCGTGCTGGTCCTTGGGGCCGCGCTCCTAATCGTGCTCGCACGTCGCGGCCATACAAAGCGCGCTTGGGACGAACGCCTTGAAGCCACGCATGCCGATCTTCGATGGCTCGAACAGACCCTCGTCCCGCAGGTTCTCGCACAAGCGACATCGGCCGAAGCCGGTGCCGCGTGGTCCGCCGGGAAGACACGCGTGCTGTTGATCGATGAAGAGCTGTACGCGTTGCAGACCGCGGACATTGATGAGAACCGTGTCCGGCGCGCGGCCGACGACCTGCGGGCCCTGCGTGACTTGGTGGACGCCGTTAACGTGGAGACTTCGGCGGATGAGGCCCTCGATGCTGAAAGTTTGCGAGTGCGGCGGGCCACTGTAGAGCTAAAGCGCGCTCACGTACGCGCCCGTCTGGGGGGCGCATAACGATGGAGACCACACGTCGAAGCATTCGGCGCCACATCTCAACCGGCGCGCTGCCTGAGCCTGGGATCGTGACCGACGTTTTGGAGCGCACCCACCGCAGATACGGCAGTGTCGAAGACGGGAACTTGTCGTCCGTGTACCCGGCCCTCGAGCGCGCCGACCCGGCGCACTTCGGCATCGCGCTGGTGGGCGCCACCGGGTCTGTCTACGAGGCAGGGGATACGCGGGTTCCGTTCAGTCTGATGAGCGTCGCAAAGCCATTTGTGTTCGCCCTCGTATGCGATCGAGTCGGGGCAAGCCGCGTGCGCGAACTCGTTGGAGTCGATGCAACCGGGCTGCCCTTCAACTCGGCATATGCCGTCGAGCGCAGCCAACACGGTCGCACCAACCCGATGGTGAACGCGGGCGCGATCGCCGTCACCAGTCTGCTGCCCGGCACGTCACTGGAGAGACGTTGGGAGGTCCTGGCAGAAGGCCTGTCGCTGTTCGCCGGGCGCGTTCTGGCGCTCGATGACGACGTGTTGAGCTCCGCTCGCGAGACGAACCTCCGGAATCGGGCGCTGTCTCTGTTGCTCGCTGAGACGGGCGCGCTTGAGGGCGACCCATTCGACGCGACCGACTTGTACACGCGTCAGAGCTGCCTAAGCGTGACAGCAACCGACCTTGCCGTCATGGGGGCGACGCTCGCAGACGGCGGAGTAAACCCCGTGACAGGCGACCAGGTCGTCAGCGGCGAGACAGCACGGGCCGCGCTCGCAGTCATGACCGTCGCGGGGCTCTACGAAGCATCCGGGTCGTGGCTGTGGGACGTCGGCCTTCCCGGCAAGAGCGGCATCGGCGGCGGGATTGTGACAGTGTCACCCGGCAAAGGAGCGGTAGGCACGTTCTCTCCCCGCCTCGACGCCGAAGGCAACAGCGTGCGCGGATGGCTGGCGACGCGCGCCGTCGCTGTGGAGCTCGGACTCGACATCCTTGCATCAGAACCCCTCGCGCAAGACCGAAAACACCAATGACGGGTGGAGCGTCGTGAGCAGCACACCTATTCAGCGCGAGGCGCTGGATTCGCGCCGTCGGCGAGAACGCCGTGCCTTGACGGCGTCACTGATCCTCTCCGTGGTGCTGGCGATCTCCGCGCTGGTCGTCGGGATCCTGGCAGGCATCCGCATCATCGTCTTCGACGGCGCATACATGGCGATCGGTTGGATTCTGTCCTGGGCGTCCCTAAGAGCCGCTCGAGCCGCAGCATCCGGACCCACGCGACGGTTTCCGTTCGGGCGGGACGCGCTCGCCCCGCTGATGGTCGTGATTCAGGGGCTGGCTCTGGCTGGAACGCTCGTGCTCGCATTTGGGGACGCTCTTGTAGTCATCCGCGATGGTGGAAGCGAGGTGAACGTCCTTGTTATCTCCATGGGACTGCTGCACGGATAGGTGACAGGTTGTAGTCACGCCGCCAGTGCGACGGTCGTGTTCATGATGGTCTCGAACTCGATGGGCGTCAAACGGCCCAGGCGGGCCTGCCG
>NZ_JBBCVW010000034.1:0-10405 GCF_037146215.1 Microbacterium sp. MMO-56 | reverse complement strand
GGTCTCCGGACGAACAGGTTGCTTGGTCGCTACCGATCCTCCGGGCCTCGACCCACCTCACCCCGTCACGCCACGCCCGAGCGCCTCACCCCACCCAGAATGCGCAGAGCCACTTAAGTCGAATCTCCCTTATTCCTGGCCCGAATAGCTGGCTCGCTCCGCGTCGTAAGGCGGCGGTGTGCCGTCGACCCTTCGCGCATCCATCGCGGGCATCACCGTCTGGCACGAAGGTGACGATGTCTGCTCTCCTCGCTCTATCTCCGAGCCCGCCGGCGGCTGCTGACCAGTCACCCAGAAGATCCCAGGCCAGGTCCGGGACAGTAGGCCCGGACCGTCAGGATCACCACTGGCCACCCCGAGCCCCACCCGCGCGGCCACATCCTGCGCGATGTGCACTGGCTGTCCAACCAGATCAGGAACAGCAATACCCATGTAGAGCCCACCTCCATCATCTGCGCTCAGTTCACCACCGCACGAGAACGGCGTCTACGGCTTACGCCCAGGGCGCAAGGAGAAAGGGGCTCAAAAACGGCGAAGGAGAGTTCGCGCGGCAGATTATGACATAATATCTATTATCGGTGATTCTCAGATCAAGATTTTTCGCACATAGGCGCGTTCTACACGCCGACGACGACGAGCTGGCATTGCGCGCACCAGTAGCCGTGTGCTGCACGGCGCAGGACGGTGCCGCAGTGGGGACAGTGGGGCGTGGCCGCGACCTCGAACCCGTCAGAGGCGATCATCGCGTGAGAGTACCGCCGCCCCACCGTGCGCGGCCTGGATTGTCCACAGCGCCCACGGTGATCGGCTCACGAGTAGGCGCGATGCACGTGCCATTCGCCGCCACCGCCGTACACGTCGAACACGAACGATTCGCCGGCGGGGTCGGTGCCTTGGAATCGCCACCCGTACATGCCGCGCCCGCGGTGGGCGTCCTCGGGGTCGATGCTCCACACGCTGTCTCGCAGCCGTGTGGGCTCGTCGGTGACGGTCCAGCGTCGGCCGGCGTAGAACATGCGTGCCGGCTGCTCGTCGACCAGCCAGATAGTAGCCTCATGTTCTAATTCAATCGCCGTCATGGTTACTGAGGATAGAACAGATGTTCTAATGTGGCTATCGGAATCTTGGCCGGAGGAAGGAGCGGCCGCGGTGACCACCAACCGCCGGTACGAAGAGCACTTCGCAGCCAAGCACGCTCAGTCGCTGCTCGATGCGCCTCCCCCGCCGTGCACGCTCCCTCAGCAGGCGTACGGGCCGCAGCGCATCGAGTGGGTCAAGGGGTCACTCCCGCCCGTGTGGGCGTGGGTGAGCTGGCCGGATCGTGCCGCTGAGCGCACCGCGGCGTACGCGCGCGGCTGGAACGATCGCGTCGTCATCGTCGCCTGGTACGGACCCCGCGGGCAGCTCGACTGCGTCGTCTGGCGCAACGCCGTCACCCACAGGCGGTCTGAGAATCCACGCGCTTAGCCGCTGAGGTTCGCGTGGCGCAGCTCTACGATCTTGTCGAGGCGTAGTCCTGTCCAGCCTTCGCCGGTCGACGTCGTGACCAGCGGCAGCTCACGCACGCCGCGGCCGCGCAGCTCGTCGACCAGACCCGCAGCGTCGATGTCGACGACTTCGAACGGGATGCCGGCTAGCCGCAGCGCCGTGCACGTGTTCGTGCACTTCCAGCATCCCTCTGCCCCGTAGACCGTCACTTGAACGCTCATCGTTGGTCACCCTCTCCGCAGTCGTCGGCTGTTCAGCCGATGCATCGCCATCGGCTGATACCCGCCGCCCTGCGACCCGTGGAGGGCGGGTCAAGGGCCGGCTCTGCTGGGATTCCGCAGGAATCTGCGTAGCACCCTTGACGCGCCCGGAGCGGGGCGCAACCACGCCACCAGTCCCCCGCGGCCACGGCCGCGACGCCTCGAGCAGTTGACACGTACGTGTCACTAACGGTGTTAACACCACGGGATGCGGCGTGTCCTACCCGCTGTGGTGTTAACACCGTTAGTGTCGGCGTCATGTCCAGACGTCAGATTCCCCGTGGCACGCGCCTTGCGGCCACCCGTCTGTCTCTGATCGTTGAGGAAGAGCGCAAGCGACGCTTCGACCAGATGGCGGCTCAGGCCGGCATGTCATCAGCTGGCTTCTTCGAAGCCGTCGTGACGCATTTGGAGAGCGACCTCACAGACCGAGGGGTGCCGCACTGGCTCCCCCAGCCTGAGCCGAGAGATGGGGAGCTGCCTATCGGCGACGTCGCATAAATGACTTCGCCCCTCGCGAAAGGCGAGGGGCGAAAAGTGTCAAGTCCGATCCGGTGAAGTTTGCCGACCTAACGGATCGAGATTTTCAAAGAACCGCCCACGAGGGGCGGGGCTTTGTCGTACCCACCCTCCGAGGAAGGCCGGTATGTGCATAGGTTAGCTCACGCGCGCCCTGATAGCCATAGCGCTAGGGCTCAGCACGCGGGCGTGTCGCGCGATCGCGACTGGCTCGCTGCTGTCGCGGTGGCGCTGCGCTCCCCCTACGCCGGGGTGTTGTCCCAGGCTCTGGGAGTGTCGGTGACGGGAGTGCTACGGGTCGCTGTGTCAGGTTTCGGGGACGATGCGCACATGGGTGCGATCGCGGGCATCCCAGGTCATGAGGTTCATGTCGCGGAGCAGCGCGTAGCTGGCGACGTATTCGTCGGCCGAGACTCCCGTGCTCTGGATCGTTTCGGAGGGGACGGTGACGCCTATGGGGCCGTCCGCGGTGCGGATGCGGACGGGGACGTCGAGGAGCTGTCGCAGGGCGTACGCGGCGGAGATGTGCGTGCGGCGGGCTCGACGTCGAGCCTCCGCGGGGTAGTCCCAGATCGGCACCGTAACCATCTCGCCCATCGATCCAGTGTTCCACGTCGTTCCTGGGTGCTGCCGGCGCCCTCTGGGGCGTACGCAGAGCTGCCGGCCTGGTGGTCGGCTGAGGCGTGGTTCGACGCCGTGATGGACGCGCTGCGCACGCCCGAGGGCGAAGAGCTGCGCCGCAGAGCGCGCGTCGCGGCCGACACGTTGCTGCGCGTCGCGTACGCCGACCGGTTGTCGGCTGACCGGGCGACAGGGCGCGACGTGTGCACGGCGCACGACACGGTCGCCGCTCAGCTCGGGATGAGCAGCAAGACCGTGCAGCGTGCACGGCACTTGCTCGAAGCCCTGGGCCTGGCCGTCACCGTGGCCGAGGGACGCTATCTGACGACCGCTGAGCGGGAGCAAGCGCGCCTGGTGCATGGGAGCGACCAGGTGCGTGCGGCGTCGACGAGAGCGCTCGTGATGCCGGCGACGGCTACCGCTGGCCGCGCGCCTCGGAATCCTCGATCTGTGGAGAATGTCCACCTACCTGTCTCTCCGTCAGGAGAGCAGGTATCTCACGTTCTCAAATCATCACCAACGCGCGCGCATTCGCGCGCTCGTGAGGGCACCGCTGCGCGGCGCCCAGCGACGACGAAGAGGAACAGGCCAACGGCCCCAGAGGCGCCCCGCGCAATCGCGGTGCAGCAACTCGCGGCACGGTTGGCCAGCCGGATGCCGTGGCTTGATCGAGGCGCGCACATCGGCCGAGTGTGCTCGCTGATCGAGCGGATGCAGCTCGTGGAACGAGGCTGGACGGTGCAGCAGATCGTCGACCGGATCGACGATCACGTGCGCGGCGCCGGCATCCGAATTGCCGATCCTGACGACCAGCGCGACCCCCTCGGATACCTCGCGTGGATGCTCCGCGCAGCGGTGCCGGCGGACGAGCTGGCACCCTTCGAGCGCGTCGCTCAGGAGCGGCGCGAGCGCATGGCGAGAGCTGCGGCGCAGAGCGCAGCCGAGGCCGCGCGCCGTGCTCAGATCGATGCCGAACAGGACGCGATCGAGGCCACGTTGGCCGCGATGCGCGCACAGTTCCCTCGCCTCCCCAAGCCACAACGCCTATTCGTCTGAGTATTCACCCAGACCGAATAGGCAAACGAACCTGATCGGTTCGTTTGCCCTTGTCCTGCCGTCCCCCCCACGCTTCGCGCTTTCCAACCTCCACCCCTCAGCGTTACACTTTTCGGAATGGAGGTTGGAAAGTTCTGGGGGGGACGGCAGGACAAGGGCAGTTAAAGAATGGTGTGTGTGGCAGGGGACGGAAGGCGGGCTGTTCGGTGCAGGTGACGTTGCGGGACGAGCGCATTTTCGAGTGGATGCGGGTGGTGCGGATCGCGGACTCGGAGGCGTTGCGCTGGGTCCTGGCGGCGACCGATGGGCGGTCGGAGCCGGTGTCGGCGCGGCGGGCTCAGCAGTGGATCGCGCGGGGCGTTGAGGCGGGCGTGATCGAGCGTGCGCGGCCGATCTTCCGGGACGGTTCGGTGGTGTGGTTGTCGCACGCGATGTCGGGTCGGTCGGCGCCGAATCTGTTCCGCGCGACGACGCGGCACGAGGTGGCCGTAGCCGCTGTGTCGGCTCGGTTCCTCGCCGCCGGCTACTCGTGGGAGCGCGACAGTCAGCCGCGGTCGACGAGAGAGCACGCGGCCGATGGGATCGCTCGACGCGGTGAACGTGTCGAGCGGGTGGAGGTGGAGCTGACCGCGAAGGCGCTGCCGCGCTATCAGCTGATCCTCTCCGGGCACGGGCGTTGGTTGACCGAGGGCGTCGAGCGGGTTGTGTACGTGGGCACGCCTACGGCGATGCGCGCGGTCGCGCGTGAGGCCGATAAGTGGGTGCACCCGGCGGTGCGTGACCGTCTGGTGACGTTGCCCGTGCTCGACGAGCGTGGGCACATCGTGGAGAGCTTGGACGGCTTGTGGGCGGCGACTGATCAGCTCGAGCAATTGACACGTACGGGTCAATTGCTCGAGGACGAGCCGGCGGTGCCGGCACCGGTCTTGCCGGCGCCGACGTTGCCGGTGTGGGGAGGGCGGGACTGATGAGCCAGACCAACGTGCAGCCGAAGCCGGCGCCGACCGATACCACGACCGAGTTCTTCGGCAGTGTGTTGCAGATCGTCGTCGTGCTCGTCCTCGTACTGCTGTTCCTGCCCTTGGCGGTGCCGCTGCTGGTGGCCGGCTTCGCCGGCAACCGCGTCGCTAAGCGGCACTGGTTCTGGATCACCTACCGGTGGCACCTGGTGGTCAATGCTGCGGCCGTGGCGATCGTCGCGGCCGTGCTGACGGCCGAGGCCGTGGCGGTGGCAGGCTGGATCGCGAGCGGGGACGCGCGCACCTTTCTGCAGGGCGACGGGTGGCCGCTCGCCCTGCTGTCCAGTTGGTGGCCGTACCTGCTTTTGAATCTGCTGCTCGGGGTGCTGCTGGTGCCCGTCGCCTGGTCGTGGCGCCGCCGCCGCATCGCGGAGCTGGTGCGCACCCGGAAGGTGCCCGATGTGCTCACGCAGGAGCACATCGAGAGCGCCAGGAAGCGGGCGGCGGATATCGTCACCGCCCGCAAGATGGGACTGCGCCTGGACGCGCGCACGGGGGTTCTCGCTCCCAGCGGGCGCGCTGCGCTGGTCGTCGCCCCTCACCCGGTTTCGGTAGTGCGGCCGAAGGCCGGCGGGGGCCGCGAGCGGGTGACCTTGCAGGGCATCGGGATGGTTGAGCGTCCGACGATCCGCACGATCGGGGATCGGATGCAGGACACCCGCAGGGTGCCCGACTGGACTGATCCCGCCGGCACCTACGTGGTGCTGCCGGAGTCGGCCGGCGCCCAACGGGTGCTCCTCTTCGCGGAGAGCGGTTCCGGCAAGACCGTGCTCATCCAGGGCGGCATTCTCGCCGCCCTGGATCGAGGCTGGCCGGTGTTCTTCATCGACGCGAAGGGTGACCCCGACGATGCCGACAAGCTCGCGGCGATCGCGCGAGCTCACGGCCACAGCGTCAGCGTCGCAGAGCCGTGGAACGTGTTCACCGGCTCGGCCGCGGATATCACGTCGAAGATCATGCGGACGCTGCCGACGTCGACCGGCGATGGCCAGTTCTACAACGATGAGGTCAACTCCGCGCTCAATGCGATCCAGGCGCACGCTCCCCTGACGGGGATGCGCGACCTGTTCGGCCGGCTCGCTGATCCTGCCTCGCACGTGCGCGATCAGGCGCAGCTCACGATGCTCCACGAGCCGGTCGACAAGAACAACACGCCGCGCGTCGCGCGCGTGACGAGCCGGCTCATGCTGGCGCTGGGACCGTTGGAGCCGCACCTGTCGGCGTCGGGGTGGAGCTTCGAGAACCGCACCGCCGATCTGACGATCGTGCCCCTCTCCCCCGCCGACAGGGCACAGGCCACCGTAGGTGACCTGATGCTCGCTGATCTTCGGCGGTGGATGAGCGCGCGCCTGTCGCGGCGCGACAAGACGCCCGCGGTCGCGTTCGTCGACGAGTTCGCGCAACTCGTGACCGACGACAGCGACCCCGGCGATATCGCCGCGTCGCTGTTCGAGACAGCCCGATCGGCCGGCATCGGCCTCTGGCTGGCCGCACAGTCGGTCGCGGGTGTCTCCCAGGATGAGACACGCCGCCGCCGCGCCCTGTCCAGCGGCGCGGCGCTGGTCATCGGCCGGTCGAAAGACCCCGAGGACGTCGTATCGTTCGCCGGCACCGCGATGCGCCTCGAAGCATCGGGCGCCGCGACCGGCGACGAGCTGCGATCCGCGCGTGCTCAACACACCTACGTCATCCCGCCGGATGACGTGCGCCGCGCGGCGGTGGGGCAGTTCTACATCGTGCAAGGCGGAGCTATCGCGGTGTTCCGCGCTCTCCCCTCCCCCACGCTCACCGCGGCCGTCGACCAGGCCGCGCACGCGGCGGGTGAACCGGTCGACGAGCCCGCGGCCGCGGTCGGCGAGGAACACGCGACGAGCTGAGCCACCCCCTGCGGGGCTGGGCGGGCGCATGCGCCCGTGGGGGACGGCCGCTGCGCGGCCGCGGTCCAGGCGCCCTACGGGCACCCGTTATTTCTGCCGTGAAGCCTTCGGCAGCATACGGACGTCCGGGTTCCGCGCAAGCGGCAAGCCGCCGGCTTCGCCGAGATTTTCGGCACGCGGTCGCTGCGCTCCCTTATTTCGCGCCGAAATTCTCTCCCCCGCCGCCCTTCGGGTTGCACTCCACCCTCCCGTCCTAGCGGCGACAAGTCGCCTTCACGGCAAAAAAACGTGAGGGGGAAGGGATGAGAGCAATGAGCGTTCAGGTGACCGTGTTCAGCCGCACAGGCTGTGTCCAATGCAACGCGACCTATCGGGCGCTCGACGGGCGCGGGGTCGAGTATCAGGTCGTCGACGTCGACGAGCTGCGCGAGGGCGCCGTAGACGAGCTGCGGGCGCTTGGGTTCCTTCAGCTCCCCGTGGTCAAGGTCGAGGGCGCGGCCGCATGGTCAGGGTTCCGTCCCGACCTCATCGCCGGAATCGAGAAACGGGCAATATTGCCATCTGATGCAACGTGGCGACCCGCGATCGCACGAGCTGCAGAAGGCTGAGATCAGTGATTCTCGAGCGGGGTCGAAGTCACTGCTCCGACCAAGGATCTGAAAGTGGCCTTCTCTTGCATCAATGTTGTGTTGGATGCATCATTAGGATGTGCTTGTAGTTAATTCTTCGCCTGCGCAGAGGCTTTTCTCCGCGCGTAACGTCGCTCACCTCGACCCCGAGAGGGCCGTGCTCGATGGGATGCTGGATGGGTGGCGAGCTCAGCAGACTGCTCGCTTCCTGAAGGTTGCGACGATTGCGGCGAGAGAGCGGCTTGTTCGCCGGTTTGTGGCTTTCTCGGGCATGTACCCGTGGCAGTGGACGTCGGCGGAAGTGGAAGCATGGATCGGTGAATTGCGGTCGGGGGCGAAGCCGCTGCGGCTATCGACGCTGCGCGGGTACGAGATCGACATCAAGATGTTCTGCGAGTACGTCACTGATCCTCGATATCCGTGGCTGTCGGAGTGTGAGGCGCGTTTCGGAGCCGCGCCGCGGCAGGTGTTCCATGAGGACAACTCAATCGTCCATGTCAGCGAGTACGAGGGCGATGCGGCGCGACGACCGTTGACATTTGACGAGGTTCAGGCGCTGTTCGATGCGGCCGATGGGCTTGCCGCTCGGATCCGGTCGCGTCGACGGAAGGGCGCGGTTCAGGCGCTGCGAGATGCGGCACTCCTCAAGTGCGTATACGCGTTCGGACTGCGGAGGCGGGAGGCGGTGATGCTTGATCTCGTGGATCTGCGCCGCAACGCGAAGCAGCCGCAGCTGGATCGGTTCGGTGCGCTATCGGTACGGCATGGCAAGGCGAGCCGCGGAGGCCCGTCAAAGCGACGCACGGTTCTCACCGTCCCAGAGATGGGCTGGATTGCCGAGACGCTTGGGCACTATCTGGAAGAGGTTCGACCCGCGCTGTCGTCTTCGGGGTCATCACCTGCGCTCTGGGTGACGGAGCGTGGGACGAGATTGAGTAGGCGGGCAGCTAACGAGGCGTTCTGTGCGGCTCGGGACGCCGCGGGGATCGACTCGTCGCTGGATCTGCATTCGCTGCGGCACTCATATGTGACGCACCTGGTGGAGTTCGACTACCCGGAGCGATTCATTCAGGAGCAAGTGGGGCACTCCTTCTCCTCGACAACCGCGATCTACGTGGGCGTCTCCAACGAGTACCGCAACCGCCTCCTCACCCAAGCCATCCACATGCGATACGGCACCGATCTCGAGGAGGCAGCACTGTGAAAGAGATGGAGTACGTCTGGCATCTGCGAGCGAAGATGGCAGAGCGTGGGATGTTCGCCACGACGGACCTGCAGCCGCTGCTCGCTGAGCGAGGCGTCGCGCTCTCCCGCGAGCAGACATACCGGCTCGTGACGGGTCAGCCGCAGCGTCTCAGCATGGCGACTCTGATCGCGCTGTGCGACATCCTTAAGTGCACGCCCAACGACCTCATCGAACCGCGCATCGTCGAGGCCACCGCCAAGAAGGTATCCGGAGACGTCGTCCCGCTGAAGAGTCGAGTATCCGCTCGCCGAACGACGATCAACCGGCCTGGGCACGCCAAGTGACGGTTCCGCCGGAGCATCCCTGCTCCGAGTGCGGAAGGCGCGCCCAGCGGGTAAAGAGACTCGCTGACGGAGGCGGGCTCTGCCGTCCGTGCTACAACGTCAGCCGACGGGTGGAATGCTCGCGCTGTGGTCGCGTCCGGGCACCCAGCGCCCGGACTGAGGACGGGGCTCCATTGTGTGGGCACTGCGCGCGACCCAAGCGTTCGTGCGCCGTATGCGGCCGCGTCGATCACGTCACCGCCATCGTCGACGGCGACGATCTCTGCCAGCGCTGCTACCCCGCACCCGTCAGGACGTGCGGACGATGCGGGCGGGAACGACGCGTAGCAACCCGCCACCAGAGCGGCGTCGCAGATCTCTGCCACAGTTGCTACCGCACCACCATCGCCGAGTGCGCCCTCTGCCAACAACGGCGCCCGGTGCACACCATGACCTGGCCGATCGGTCCGGTGTGCCGCGTCTGCTATCGTCGCGAGCTCCGCCACCCGGCCGACTGCGGGTCCTGCGCTCAGAGGAGGACACTCATCGGCCGCAACGACCAGGGAGAGCGCGTCTGCGGGCCGTGTGCAGGATCGACACGCGACTACATCTGCGCAACGTGTGGCGCCGCGGGTGAGCAGCACTTCGAGAACACCTGCGTTCGATGCTCCGTCTTCCGAGCCTCCAGCGAGCTGCTGGCGGCTGCGACAGGAGCGATCCCCGGGCACCTGACGGGGCTCCCGAACGCACTCGTTCATCGAGGCCGCGTGGATTCGACCATGAGATGGCTTCTCAAGCCCACTCCGCGGGCGCTGCTCCAAGCAATCGGAGCACAGGAGTCGATCACGCATGCGAGCGTCGACGCGTGTCCGCCCGGGCAGGCGCGACATCACCTCCGCGCACTCCTGGTTGACGCGGGTGTGCTTCCCCCACGAGATGAGCAGACAGAGCGGCTCGAAACGTGGGTCGACGAGTACCTGACCCAGCTCCCGCCCCATCACGCCGCCGTGATCACTCCCTACGCGCAATGGAAGGTGCTGCGCACCGTGCGCCGCCGGGCGCGCCACCGGCGCACCACGATCGGTGTCGCGGATTCCGCGCGGGAGCGGATCCGCGCTGCCGCCCGGCTCCTCCATCACCGCGAGCAAAACGGCGACGGCCGCGCCCAGCTGACACAGGAAGCACTGGACCGATGGACCGCCGGAAACGCCGCCCGTAGCGGTGACATCGCGCCTTTCATCTCGTGGCTCAGCAGCACGGGCCAGTATCCGGGACTTCGCGTCGAGCGTGGAAAGACGGCCAAACCGAGCGAGATCAGGTCAAGCCCCAGCACGTGGTGTAGCGGTCGGTGATCCTTCTGCTGTTGTTTTCGGTTAGGCGCTGAGCTCGAGGACGGTGTCGGTGTTCACCTCGGTTCTGGTGTCGGT
>NZ_JBBCVW010000033.1:0-11820 GCF_037146215.1 Microbacterium sp. MMO-56 | reverse complement strand
CGCGGGGGGGGTTTTTTTTTTTTTTTTGTGGGGGCGTGTGTGGGGGGGGCCCCCCCCGCGCGCCCGCCGCCCCCCGCGCGGGGGGGGGGGGGGGGGCCCCCCCCCGCGCCACGAACCGACTCAGCCGTTGGCGAGCTTGTACTCCGACGCCCAGCCATCGACGAACGCCGTCTCGACGCCGTCCCAGTCACCGGTCTCCTGCGCGTACTGCAGCAGGGCCTGTCCGACGCCGTTCTTCCACTCTTCCGAGGGCATGACGGTGAAGTTCCAGGTGACGGCCGTCTTGCCGGCGGCCGTGTACGCGGCATCCGCGAGGATGAACGGGTTGGAGGGCAGGTAGTCCGCGAAGGTGTCGAAGGGCGTGACGAAGCCCATCGTGTTCGCCAGCGAGTCCCGGCCCTCGTCAGAGGTGATGACCCACTCGAGGAAGTCGAGGGTTGCCTTCTGGTCGGCCTCGGAGGCCTCGTTGTTGACGACCCAGTAGTTCTCCGAACCCGTCGTCAGACCCTGGTTCTCCTCGCCGTCGGCGCCGATGTAGATCGGCAGCATGCCGAGGTCTTCGTCTGCGACGGCCTGTCCCTTGATGTCGTTGTAGGCCCACGTGCCGTTCTGGTAGAAGGCGGCCTTGCCCAGCGCGAACTCGGCGTTCGCGTCCTCACCCGTCTTGCTCGACAGGAGCGTGCGCTCGGTCGTCGAATTGTCGATGTACAGGTCGAAGATCCGCTGGTAGCCGTCGAGGTACTCGTCGGTGATGGTCTCGGGCTGGCCCGTGACCCCGTCGGCCTTGAACTGGTAGTAGAGCGGGATGTTCGCGAGGTGGGTCTTGAAGCGCCAGTCGGACGACGGGTCGAACCCGGCCGAGGTGAACGCGCCGTCGATTCCGAGCGCGTCCTTATTCTCCTGGATGCCTTCGACGACGGCCTTGAGTGAGTCGAAGTCGACGATCTCGTCGATCGAGGAGATCGCCGCGCCGGGCAGCGCGATGTAGTCGTTGACGAGCTTCTTGTTGTAGATGATCCCGTAGGTCTCCTGGACGTACGGAATCGCCAGAACGGCGTCGTCGTCGCCGGTCAGGGCGACGGACTGGTCGTTGAGGTGCTCGTAGATCGCGGAATCGCTGAGGTCGGCCGCGTAGTCGGACCACGTCGCGAGGCCCACGGGGCCGTTCACCTGGAACAGCGTCGGGGGGTTGCTCTTGGCCATCTCGGACTTCAGCGTGGTCTCGTAGGTGCCCGACGCCGCCGTCTGGACGTCGACCTGGACACCCGTCTCCGCGGTGTACTCGGCGGCCAGTGCGACCCAGTCTTCAGCCTGCTCCGGCTTGAAGTTGAGGTAGTACACCTTGCCTTCTGCCGAGCTGTCGCCGTCGCTTCCGGCGCTGCAGCCGGCCAGCGTGCCCGTCACTGCGGTGACCGCGATTGCGGCGGTCACCAGAGTCACCATCCTGCGCTTCATCATCGTCATGGCCTTCCTTCGTTGGATCGATGCCGTGGACGTGGCGACGCATCCGTGCTCCGCCACGTGAGGGGAAAGTTTCGGAAACGGTTCCGCCTGCCGTTCCGACATTACGCCCGCTGCGATGGAGGTGCAAGCGCACGCTGCCGGGCCGCTGATCACGATCAGGTCACGAATCGCCCTGCGATTCAGATGGGTGCAGGATCCTCTGCCGTCGGCAGCAGCACCGCGAGTGCACGCTCCATGAGGGGCATCGACGCCCACACGGCGAACGGATAGCCGAGCAGCAACAGCAGTACGAGCGCCTGCGGAAGCATCAGCCATGTGGCGATCGTGATCGCAGCCACCGCGCCCTGGACGAGCAGCACACCGACGGCCAGCGGCAGCCGCCCGATCGCGACGAGGACGGCATTGCGAAGGGTGCGCACGACGGTGCTCTCGAAGCGGGCCTGCATCGACCAGACGAAGGGGAATATCAAGAGATACACGACCGTTGCCAGCGTCTTCATCACGTTGAGCTCGGCGATCGGCAGCATCAGCCAGCTCGCGAGTATGCCGCCGCCGATGATGCCGAGCACAAGCCAGAGCAACGTGGCCTGTCGGAAGTTGGCGCGGAACGAGCGCCAGAACGTCCGTGCCGCGCCGTCGTCGATCCCCGCCTGCACACGACGCGCCGTGTCGTATGTCGCAACGAGTCCCGCCCCGGCCGTGACGATCGGCAACGCCGTCAGCACCAGCAAGGCGTTCACGACGATGATGTCGCCGAGTGTCGATGCCGCACGCCACAGCGGCGCCGCGGAGTCGAAGAGGCGACGGAACACGGGTCCTCCTGAATCGGGATCGCCTTCGAGCCTAGCGTCGGGATGTACACCGGTGCGGAGAGGGGGTAGCCTCACTTTTCGGATACGTTTCCGGCGCATGGTCGCGCGGCCTGCCTCGGCGCGCGACTCCCGGACGAGGAAGGTGGGGCCATGAGCGAGCGGATTTTCGATGTCGAACCGTACGCCATCGCGACGACGCGCATCGACGATGAGTCGATGCGTCTGATCGAATCGATGACGTCGATCGGCAACGGGCACATGGGCATGCGCGGAATGTTCGAGGAGGGCTACGGCGGCGACACGCACGCCGGCACCTACATCGCGGGAGTCTGGTTCCCGGACAAAACTCGGGTGGGCTGGTGGAAGAACGGCTACCCGGAGTACTTCGGCAAGGTGATCAACGCTGTCGACATCATCGCCGTGGACATCGACATCGACGGTGAGCGCGTCGACCTGTTCACCGGCGACTACAGCGATGCCGGCATTCGCCTCGATCTGCGCACGGGAATGCTCACCCGCTCGTACGTGTACCGTGTCGCCGCTTCCGCTGTACGCTTCGAGTTCGAGCGGTTCCTCTCTCTTGTCACGCCCGAACTGTGCCTGCAGCGGATCCGGGTCACGGTGCTCGAGGGCACTCCGCAGGTGAGACTGACGCCGCGGCTGGACGGCGACGTCCACAACCTCGACGCCAACTACGGCGAGCGGTTCTGGGATGTCGTCGACCGGCAGACGAGCGCCGACCCCCTGCTGTCGATGCGTACGATCCCCAATCCGTTCGGTACGGATCGGTACACCGTGACGGCGGCGATGCGCGCCGAGGTATCCGGCCTCGACCGTCTCGACGCACTCGAGAGCCCGCTGCAGGTCGGCGAGGTGTTCGGCGCGACGCTCGCTGCCGGCGCCCATGTGGAGCTGACCAAGACGACGGCGGTCGTGACGACGCGCGACATCCCCGAGTCCGAGCATCGCGCCGCCGTCGCGCGTCTTCTCGACGAGGCGGCGGTGACGACGTTCGACGAGCACCTGGCGGCGCACTCGGAGCGCTGGGAGGAGCGCTGGGCACGCGCCGAGGTGCGGATCGAAGGCGATGACGAGGCACAGCAGGGCATCCAGTTCAACCTGTTCCAGCTGTTCTCGACGTACTACGGCGAGGACACGCGCCTGAACATCGGCCCCAAGGGCTTCACCGGCGAGAAGTACGGCGGGGCCACCTACTGGGACACCGAGGCGTACCTGGTGCCGCTGTACCTGGCGGTCGCCGAACCCGATGTGACCCGCGCGCTGCTGACGTATCGCCACGACCAGTTGCCGCAGGCTCAGCACAACGCCCGTCAGCAGGGCCTGGCCGGAGCGCTCTTCCCGATGGTGACCTTCACGGGCGTCGAGTGCCACAACGAGTGGGAGATCACGTTCGAGGAGATCCACCGCAACGGCGCGATCGCGTTCGCGATCCACTCCTACACGCAGTACACCGGCGACCGGTCGTACTTGGAGGGGCCGGGCATCGAGGTCCTCGTCGAGATCAGCAGGTTCTGGGCGGATCGGGTGCATTACTCGGCCTCCCGCGGGCAGTACATGCTGCACGGCGTGACCGGACCGAACGAGTACGAGAACAACGTCAACAACAACTGGTACACGAACTACCTCGCGGCGTGGGTGCTGCGCTACACGGGGGAGACCCTGGACGCTCTGGCTCCCGACCGTGCCGCCGCGCTGGGTGTGAGCTCGGCAGAACGCGAGCAATGGCGCGCGATCGCGACCGGAATGTACCTGCCCACCGATGACGTGCTCGGCATCAATGTGCAACACGACACCTTCCTCGACAAGGAGCTGCGCGCTGCCGACACGTTGTCACCGACCGAGCGCCCACTCAACCAGAACTGGTCCTGGGATCGGATCCTGAGATCGTGCTTCATCAAGCAGGCTGACGTGCTGCAGGGGATGTACATGTTCGAGGACGACTTCACGATCGACGACCGGCGCCGCAACTTCGACTTCTACGAGCCGATGACCGTGCACGAGTCATCGCTGTCGGCGTCGATCCACTCGATCGTGGCCTCGTCGATCGGCCGACGCGACAAGGCGATCGAGCTGTACCGCCGCACCGCGCGTCTCGACCTGGACAACTACAACAACGATACCGAGGACGGTCTCCACATCACCTCGATGAGCGGAGCGTGGCTCGCGATCGTGCAAGGCTTCGCCGGCATGCGGGTGAGCAACGGCGTCCTGTCCTTCCACCCGTTCAGCCCGGAAGGCTGGGACGGGTTCTCGTTCACGATCGGGTTCCGCCGTCGGCTGATCGGCGTACGCGTCACCCCCACCGAGCTCGTGCTCACGATTCGCGACGGTGAACCTCTGGAGGTCGACGTCCACGGCACCCGCCACCGCGTCGAGCGCACGCTGGTCGTCGCCCTCCGGGAGAGCGAGGCTGCCGCGACCTTGCAGCGGTGAGAAGCGAGCCTCACGGCATGGCGTCGCCGATGTAGCTGTATTTGAGGAAGACCTCAGATGCCCAGCCGGCCTCTTCGAGGACGCCCTGCACGGCGGCGAGCATGTATTTCGAGTCCCAGCCGAGGTAGAGATACCGGCCGGGCGCGATCTGGTCCCACTGACCATTCCACGCCATCGCGGGATCCGACCTCATCTTCCCCATCCCCGACCTCGTGGCGCGACTCTCGGCGGTGGCAACGCTCATGCCCGGAGATCTGATATTCACCGGTACGCCTCCAGGCGTCGGTTTCGGGCGTTCACCGCGCCGATACCTCCGGCCGGGTGAAGTGGTGCATACCTCGATCTCAGGAATCGGCGCGATGGCTCAGGTCTGCGTCTAGCGACCCTCCGCTTGCTGATCCCAATACGGACAGTGCACGATCGTGGGGCGTCACCGGACGTCGGATCCGATTGCGTCCTGTCGCCCTCCACGGCAAGTGAGTTGGGAGGCGCGGGTGGGCATGACGCCGCGGACGTGTGGGACGAGTCGTCCCCGTTGCGTGCACGGCGGCCGGCGGGCCGCAGGGAGGCATGGAGGAATGCGTCGATCGGTCGGTAGTGTTCCCCCATGACCGTCGCCTACGACCCCGACAACTACATCTTCTCCGCCAGTCGCAAGCTCCCAGACGACCTTGCCGTGGTTGAGTACACGGCGATCGTCACTGCACTTAACGACATCGCACGGGTGGCGTGCTGGTCCCAGAAGGTCCCGCAGTCCACACCGACACTGATCCGGTCCCAGTACGGCAGTGACCTCGGCGTCCTCATCGCAGTCCCGCCCATCATCGCCGGGGTGATTTACACGATCAGTCAGGCCGTGAAGAACCTCTCCGAAGCAGCGAAAAACAGCGCCGCTGCGGAACGGGAACAGGCCGCGATCGACCTCGACGCGGCTCAGGCGGAGAAGACCCGAGCCGAAGGCCGGAAGATCGACGCGGAGACCGCGCTCCTCGAGCTCGCCAAGCGGGAGCGCGTGCGCGAGCTCTACCACCTCACGAACAGTGAGAGCGAAAGGCTGAGGGCTCTAGCCGCTATCGTCGACGTCGGCGAACGCGAGGGACGCGACGGACTCGGCGGTCGACTTGACGCCGCACTGAACGGGATGGACGCACCCGCTGGTGATGCGGACGCAGCGCTCGCCGACCTCGCGCGAGGAGTGACCGTCCTCTCCTCCTACGACATCGACCTCCTCATCCAACCGGGCGGCTAACTGCGTTCCTCGGGAGGTTGTGGACGCTTGAAATGGGAGAAGGTGTGGGACGACGCCCTTGGTCTCTGTCGGTTCGGGCGATGCGGACTCCACGCGCGTCAGGCCATCGCCGACGGTTTTGTCGACGCACGTACCACGCGCGATGGGGACACTACTTTGTGCCCAACCCGCGTTCCAACGCCCTGACCAAGTCATGCTTAACGACGAAGTCGTGCCGGGTACTACAAATGCCGCCGGGGACCGGGTGCCTCGTCACGAAAATCGGTTTGACCGTGTCGTGATCCCTTTCCGGGCGATGCGCGCAAACGGAACCCTTGTGGGCCGTCGTCCGCCTATTGCCGCCCAGCGATGCGTGAGGTCACGAGTGCCGCGACGGACTCGACGGGTACTCGCGCCTTGCGGTAGAGAATGTCGTCGAGGGTAAACCCGTCGATACGGTCGTAGATGGAGACGCGAGCAAGTCGAACATCTCCGCTTGCGGCCGACATGTCCTTCATCGCGTCGTAGAGCGCGCGTTGCTTCCACCGAGGAGCGCCGAACTCTCCGAATATGCCGTCAGGGTCCGCGCCGCCGAACATGCGCTTCGCGGAGTCGTTGGACGACCGCTTGCCGCCGGTGCCGGCGTA
This sequence comes from Microbacterium sp. MMO-56, assembly GCF_037146215.1. Taxonomy (NCBI): domain Bacteria; kingdom Bacillati; phylum Actinomycetota; class Actinomycetes; order Micrococcales; family Microbacteriaceae; genus Microbacterium; species Microbacterium sp. MMO-56. Next base: position 5,215 of record NZ_JBBCVW010000033.1, on the reverse strand, counting down.
GCGCTCCCACTGCTGGCTGTAGTCGCGGTATGCGTCTCGCCACGGCAGCGCGTCAGCCCACTCGCTCTGGAGCGTGAGGTCGCGGTACCGATTGAAGTGGAATGACTCGTCTAGCTCGACCAGAAGGTCGTCCGAGAACGACAAGTCCCAGCTGCCCGGGGCTAATGGAGGCTCGAGCGCACGCCCACCGAGAAGGCGGTAGAGCATCATGGTGTTTGCTACCGCTTCAGGTCGCATCGTCGAGAGCCGTGGAGCGGCCGGTCGGTCAGCAGGAGCAAAGCCTGCGCTGGTGAGGATCGAGAGCAGCTCTCTTGCTCTCGCGCCAGTTGCGACCATTCATGCATCCTGACACTGATCGGCACACCAGTCGATCTGGATCCCTACTCGTGCATCGCGCGGTGAGGACTCCCGTGCGGTCAGGTAGGCCGTCGAGCGTGTCGACGCAGGATTTTGGGCGCAAATGTCTGCAGTTGTCGCCACAATCAGTCCATGAGCGGAATCCGCATACAGCTGGCCCCCTGGCCGACCATCCGATCGGGATTGATCATCACCGCCCTCGTCGGAGCTGTCGGCGGCGTGATCTGGATGATCGGCCTGCAAGGACTGGGCACCTTGCTGATGCTGGTATCCGTCGCCATTGTGGTGCTGGGGCTCGCGTTGCTGGGATCGGTCATCGCCGCCGGCCTCCCACGTCCTACTCCCTTTGCTGACCGCAGCCTTCTCACCGCCCGGCTTGCGTGGATGGGCAGGACGGTGTGGGCGGCGGCACTCATCTCGGTGGGGGCTACTTCGGGGCGATCATCGCAACTGACCTGTCGAGCCCAGGGCTGAACTCCTCAGGGCGGGTCGGAGGCTATCTCGTCACCGCCGTTGTACTTGTCGTGATCCTCGCGGCGTACGGAGTCGTTCTCCCCATCGCGATCGTGATGGGTGTGGAGCTGGTTCGTGCTGGTACCGTCACGCGGTCCGCTGCTCTCGGCACCGTTGCTAGCGACCGCACGCTTAGCGACTCATGGCGAGACCACCTCTCGCGTCCGCAGTACGCGTGGGCATCGCTCGTTGCGCTGACCATGGCAGTACCGCTGTTGGTGGCCGCGCTGTTCTGGACGATCGTGGCACTAGGTCTCTGGACTTGGCCGATGTAGATCGATCCATAAACGAACAGACGATCGACTGACGTGCTGAGCGGCATCAGTGCCATACCTTCACCACATTCGCTCGAATCGCTTCGGGTTGTCCCTCTTCGTAGAACCACACTTTCCAGAGCGGATCGCCATCGATGACGATGATGCTGTTTAGAGCTGTCGCTTCGCCGGAGCCGTCCGAGCGTTTACATCCCCATGTGGCCCGCATACCCGAGATCTCGTAGCCAGCCCCGCTCAATGCGCGACATTGCCAATATTGGCCGGACTCGCGAGGGTCGACTACCTCAAGCGCCCATGGGTAGAGGTTGTCGCCAGCGACGACGGACGGGTCTACGAATGTCGGGTCGAACGAGACCGGCTCCTCAAGAAAGATCTGGACTCCGGATAAAGCCCATGGGCTTCTCACGCAAAAGACCGACTCTCCGTCTGCGAGGGCGAGGCACGGGTCTGCAAGGGAGCTATCCCCGAAGGAGCAGCGGTACGCATTCGGATTGTCGTACAGAACCTGACTTCCGTCGGAGCAAGCACCCGACGCGGTCGCCTCCACGTTGTAGTCGTCGCCGAGCTGGCCGCTGTCGCCGACGACGTTCAACTGCCGAACATCTGTCGCAACGATTGGGGGCGGCATGGAAGGCGGTGTCGATGGTGGCCGTGCCGACGGGGACGTTGCGGAGCCTGTTGGCTCGGTCGAGCGGGAAAGCGACGAGCCGACCCCCACGGCAAGCGCGGCCACTGTGAACACCAGGGACAACACAATCAGGCCTATCCGCAACTTCTTCTGTTCCCGCCGAAAGAGTGCTGCCAGACCACACATGACCGCCGCGGTCCCCAGGAGCAGGGCCACCCACCCGTTGACATCCAATGAGTACCTCCTTTCATTTTTTCACTGGTCGCAATGCCCAGTTCAGATCACGGATATCCCACCATGGCAGCGATACCCGCTTAAGCTCCAGATTCCCTGCCCCCCCCCGCTCGTATTGGCCACCGCCGCCACGGTCAGTGGTGCTGTTTTCGCGACGATCTTGTATCTGATTCAGTACCGGTCATTCGATCCGCGTGCCGCCGTGGATCCATGTCTCGACACTGGTGGTCGAGGGCTCCGACACTGGCACCACTGACTCGTCCCCAATACGACCACAGGATGGACCGGCGCACTCGTAGTCCAGGGAGGCTCGGGTCGGAGCCAACGCGCGGGACTCTCGACATCGGGGCCGAAACGATCCTCGGATGGTAGACCTCTAGACATGAGTACTGACCGCAATCAAGTGCTGTCACTGCACAAGTACTTTCTGAACGCGTCGCAGATGAAGCGCCATTATGAGGATCGCGGCAGAGCGCATGGCTTAGCGTCCTCGCCGGCTGACGACGACTGGACGTTTCAGTGGATCTACCTGTCGCTCTGGTACGCCAGCCTGTTCGTCGTCGCCGAGGGTTGGCAAGAAGCCCGGATGAGGAATGAGCGGGTTAGCGAGTTGCTCGCTGACTCGGAGAAGCTCGGTGCCTTGCGCCGTTTCCGGAATGGAATCTTCCATTTTCAGGCTGATTACTTCGACGCACGCATCGTCGACTTCCTCGCGCTCGGTGCTGAGTCTGCGCTCTGGGCGCATGAACTTCACGCGGCGCTCGGAAGCGATCTTCTGAGCCGACTGCGATCCGCCCACTGACGGTCCATCAACGACGCTTCGCTGCGGCTCGGGGCTAGTCGATTACCTCCGCAGCCCACGTAGTCGAAGGGTCAAGCTCGTCTGTGCCGACGATGCGATCGGCATACACTCGCGTAATGCATTTCGACCCGTCGCTGCTGCCGCTGCTTGAGGACGATTTGGCCGAACCCGGGCTAATCACCCCTCGTGGGTTCACCGCGGACGCGAACATGCCCACTGCGGTGGTGATCTGCTTCTTCGCTGAAGTGATCGAGGAACTCGCCCGGCGCCGTGACACCGAGCTCGTAGGCGTACTCAGTGCTGCGCACGGCCAGCACCCGGTCTACTCGATCGCGCACGGGTCCAGCCGCGTTGCGGTGTTCCACCCCGGCGTCGGCGCGCCGATCGCTGCCGGGTTCCTGGAAGAGGTCATCGCCGCAGGTGGGCGATCCTTCATCGCCGTCGGCGGAGCGGGAGCTCTGCTTCCAGACCTCGTGCTCGGCCACCCGGTGGTGGTGCAGAGCGCCGTCCGTGACGAAGGCACTTCGTACCATTACGCCCCGCCGGGTCGGATCATCGACGCCGACCCCATCGCTGTCGTGGCGATTCAGAAGACGCTGGACGCGGTGGGTGCCGACTATCTGACCGGCCGTACCTGGACCACCGACGCGTTTTACCGCGAGCCACGCACTCGGATTTCCCGCCGCGTCGATGAAGGTTGTCTGGCGGTGGAGATGGAAGCAGCCGCGTTCATCGCCGTGGCGCGCTTCCGGGGGGTTCGGCTGGGGCAGCTTCTGTATGCCGGGGACAGCGTGGCCGGAGCCGAGTGGGACGAGCGGGACTGGTCCAAAGCCAGCGACATCCGGTCCACTCTTTTCGATGTCGCCGCGGCAGCCGCATTGCGCCTCGACTTCCGTGACCATCGCCATGCAGAGCCTGAGGTGTGAGAGCCACCGAGGGTGAGCCGCGACCCTTTCGCGGCCAATGATCGCGGTGGTAGGAACGCTGCCCGGTGACGGTCCATGCGCGTGCGATCGAAGGCCAGGTGTTCAGTCGAATTTAACGCTGCCGCGGCAATGAACTGCGACTCTGGAACCGTGCACCTCCTCTACCGATTCCTGACTGTCGCGGCGGCAACCGTAGTCGTGGGCAGCTTGTCGGGCTGCGCTCTAGCTTGCAACGAGGCGGGCTACACGAACGTGCTCGAGGTCATCGTTATGGGCGAGGACCGGTTCGACGTCGCCTCGATGCAACTTTGCACAGAAGCGGGGTGCATCGATGGAGCACAGTCGAACTCGCAAAACAGATGGGTCTTCGAACTCTTCGCCGACGCTCCTCAGACGCCGCAAGTGACGGCATCGGACGCCATAGGTGCCACGCTCGCTTCAATGCGGCTGGCTGTGGATTGGGAAGTGACGACGGAACCGAACGGGGCGGGCTGCGATAACCGGTCGACCGCATCACCGGTCACCCTCGAGGTCCCCTAACGGCGCTCCAAAGACTGTGCGGCCACGGGCGGCGGAAAGGGCGTCCGCGGACGGCGTCGGTAGGGTGGCCGCATGATGGACGATCGACAGAATCTGCTTGCGCGGCGCGAGATCATTGCGGCCTATGTCAAGGCACTCGATCGGCTGAGCGAGCTCATCGAGCTCTGCTCCGTCGACCGCGAAACAGCGGAACTGCGCCGAGCGCTACAGGACAGGTTCGCAATCACTGCGGTCGCAGCAGACGCGATTCTCACCCTGCAGGTCCGCCGCTTTACGCCGAGCGAAAAGCAGAAGATCCGAGACGAGCTGGCTGGCGTTGACGCGCAGCTCGAGCTCCTAGATGGCTCTTAGCCCGGTCCTCGAGCGCGTCAGCTGCGGCTGACGATCAGGTATCTCTCGTCAGAGGTGGGGCCGCCCCAGTAGGACGGGTCGTCCAGCACGTGGAGATCCACATCGTTTCGAAGGTCGCTGACGATCCGGACGCATTCGTCGGCGGTCAGCCCGACTCCGGTGTTCCATCGGCCCTCGATGAGGATCAGCATGCCGGTTGGTGTTAGCAGCTCGATCCAGTTCCGCAGAGCCACGGCCGGGTCGGGCATCGCCCAGAGGACATGGCGGGAGAGGACTACGTCAAAAGATCCTGCGGTGAACGGAGGGTCGGCGGCATCAGCGACGGTGAATTCCGGCTTCGGTAAGATCCGGTCACCCTTTTCGCGAGCTCGGCGAATCATCTCGGCCGAGAAGTCGACACCGCTGACAAAGTGCCCGCCCTCGCTGGCGAGCAGGATAGACAGCGTGCCCGTCCCGCACCCGAGGTCAGCGACCTGAACCCTGATCCACCGTCGCGATTCGGTTGAGCCGCGTTTCGCTTTTCGTTGAGTTGTTTCGGCGGGCGGGCGTGCGTGTTCTGCCAGCCGGGGCTCTGGCTTATCCACGTCGA
>NZ_JBBCVW010000032.1:0-12403 GCF_037146215.1 Microbacterium sp. MMO-56 | reverse complement strand
TCTCCGGACGAACAGGTTGCTTGGTCGCTACCGATCCTCCGGGCCTCGACCCACCTCACCCCGTCACGCCACGCCCGAGCGCCTCACCCCACCCAGAATGCGCAGAGCCCGATATCGCCTGTCCGCCAGTTGTTGCGGCGTGAGCGCCACTGTGGCCGCTCCCCTGGTGGCGGCGATCGAGGAAGCATGGGCCGCGATCCGTGAGCGTCACCAGGACGTGCCCGAGGTCGTCGTCACGCTCGGCAGCGGCAGCGACGCCAAGGGCATGAAGCTCGGCCACTTTGCGGCACAGCGGTGGGTACGCGGTGAGGACGAGCTGCACGAGCTGTTCGTCGGCGGTGAAGGGCTCGTGGCGGGGGCAGCGTCCGTGCTTGCGACGCTGCTGCACGAGGCCGCCCACGCCGCTGCGACCGCTCGCGGCATCCAGGACACCAGCCGTCAGGGCCGCTACCACAACCAGAAGTTCAAGGCGATTGCCGAGAGCTTCGGCCTCACCATCGAGCACGACGCCCGGATTGGGTGGAGTGTCACCGCCCTGCCTGAGCGCACCGAAGCCGCGTACGCCGACACCATCGCCATGCTGCACCGGGCGATCACGGCGCACCGTCGCGCCGAGGCCGTCACCGTAGGCGGAGGTCGCAAGAGCAACAACAACGGTGCTTCGGCCGAATGCGGCTGCGGGCGCAAGATTCGCGCGTCCCTGACCGTCATCGAGGCCGGCCCCATCCTCTGCGGACTCTGCGGAACCGAATTCACCGCGGATGTATAGCCCAGGCTTGACATTGCGTGTATAGGGAGGGGTATACTAGAGTCATGAAGGAAGCGAAGCGAGGCGAGGTCGAGAAGTTCCTACGCGAGCAGGGCTACTCGGTTGCCAGCGACAAAGGCGACCACACGAAGTGGAGCAAGCCGGGGGCACGTTCGATCCCGCTCCCCCGCCACAACCGGATTTCACCGGGTGTGCTCCGGTCGATCGAAAAGGTGATCGGCCACCTCCCCGAAGAGTGGAAGTGAGACAGAACATGACCCGCAAGACCTACCAGCTCACCGCGACCCGAGAGGGTCAGTGGTGGATCATCGACGTTCCCGAGCTTGACTACCGCACCCAGGCGCGCAAGCTCGACCAGGTCGAACACATGGGCCGCGACCTGATCGCGCTTATGGAGGACGTGCCCGCCGACAGCTTCGACGTCGCGACGGTCGTCGCCATGCCCGAGAGCATCGCCGCTCAGCTCGATGAGGCCACCCGACTCGAACACGAAGCCCGCGAGGTCGCCGCACAAGCGGCGCGCGATCGCCGCGCGGCCGCGCGTGCACTCCACGACACCTACGGGCTGTCAGCGATCGAGGTTGCCGCCGTTCTCGGCGTGACCCGTGCACGGGTGTACCAGCTCCTAGACGAGAAGGCGACGGCCTAACGTCCGAACCCCCAGAGAGGATCGATCCATGACCATCCGCACCGCCACGAGCGTCATCGTCAGAGTTACGACGACTGACAAAACCGGCGCCGAGAGAACCACCAACTACGGCCCTTTCCTCCCGCATGTCGGCTCAGCGACGACTTCGTTCGAGCAGCAGATCGCCTACGAGTTGGAGGCAACCGGGAAGTACCTCCACGTGGATACCTCGATTGAGGACGTCTACATCGGTGCAGAAGAGTCCGACTGTGCCTTGCGTGCGACCCGGTAGGAACTCTCCATGCGGCTGCAAAACGTTGGGTGCGGCGCGATCGTTACCGCCTGCACCCTGACGGTAACCGCCTGCACCCCGACGCCGCTGGCGGCGGCCGGTGCCGAGCGCGGCCGTGTCGCGGCCGTGATCGACGGCGACACGATCAGGGTCGACACAGCGACCGGCACCGTGCGTGTGCGCATCATCGGGATCAACACCCCCGAGGTAGGGCGCGATGGGCAGTCGAGCGAGTGCTACGCCGAGCAAGCTCGCGACTACCTCGACCAGCTCGCCTACGGGCGAACGGTCGACCTGTCCCCCGACCCCTCCCAGGCTGATACGGACAAGTACGGCCGGCTGCTGCGACACGTCTACCTCGACGGCGTGAACGTCGCCCTCACGGAGATTCAGGCCGGCGTCGGCGCGGAGTACACCTACGACAAGCCCTACAACGGACAGAGCGACTACCGCGCCGCACAAGCAGCGGCGCAAGCCGCCGGCCGCGGACTGTGGGGCTCCTGCACCCCTTAGCTAACTATCTTTCTAGAAAGCTATCTAGAAAGATAGTTAGAGAGTTAGCCAGATAGTTAGAACGCTAGATAGAAAGAAGGGTTACACTGCGAGCATGCAAACCGTGATGGTCTACAGCGAGGCCGGCGGCGTCAGCAAGACGACCGCGGCCGTGTCGGTGGCGATGACTGCGGCCGAAGCGGGGCACCGCACCGTCCTGATCGACCTCGACCCCCGCGCCGCCTCGACGAAGTGGACGCGCATCGCGCCTGTGGGGGAGGGGCTGCACGTCGGCGCCATTCTCGGCGCCAAGGAAGAGCCCACCGGCTGGGCGGAAGACCTGGCGGTGCAGAGCACGTGGCACCCGCTGCTGCGCGTGATCCCCTCCGCGCGCGACCTGAGCAACCGCGAGAGCGACCGCGACGACTACGCCGAGCTGCGCCTAAAGACGTCGCTCGTCGACCTGCAAGCCGACGTCGTGGTGATCGACTGCGCCAACCGGCAAGGCGGACCCCTGACCCTCTCGGCGCTGCACGCGGCCGACCGCGTGCTGTACGCCGCTACGGCGTCCGATTCCGGGGTGGATGGGGTGACGGGTGCTCAGCGCACCGTCGACACGTTCAGGCGCAGCATGGCGCGTCTGGGAGCGGCCACGACGATCGAAGAGGCCGGTGTGGTGATGACCCGTGACGGAACCGGGTTCTTGTCCTACGCCGAGCAGGATGCGATCGACCAGGTGCGCGAGCTGGCGCCGATCATCGAGCCGATCGTGCCGCACCTGGCGATTGTGCCCGAGGTTCGCATGGCGGGGGAGTGGTACGGCGCGTACCGCAAGGGCGCCCCGATCCGCGATGCGTACACCGAAGTGATGCGAAAGGTGATCCGATGACCACGCCACAGCCCGACCGTCCCGCACGCACTCGTCCCCGCCCCGCCGCCGATGCAGGGGTGGACCCGATCGACTTCGGAACGCGCGCAGCTCCCGCAACCGCCCCCACGAGCCCAGTCGAGGGCAAGGGCGCCCCGGCGCCCGCGGCAGCTCCCGAGCAGCCGGCAGCGGCGCCCACAGCCCCCGTGGTGCCCGCGGCCGCGCCGCAGACGCCAGCCGGGGGAGCTGAGGTGACCGTGCAGCTCGCCACCCGCATCAGCCTGAACGTGAACGACGTGCTCACCCAGGCGTACCGGCGCACCGGCAAGAAGAAGCGCGAGCTGATCGAGGAAGCGATTCTCCGCACCTGGTCGAACTGACACGTACGTGTCAATAGCTCGAGCGGGCGGTGCTCAGCTGAGAACCCAGCTCACGAACGCGAGCAGTTCGGTCGTGACTCGCTCGCGGTTGGCCGCATAGCGGCTGCCACGGCCGGCGCGGCTCTCGATCGCGGTGATGAAGCCGCGTTCTTCGAGCTCGTTCAGAGCGTCAATCGTCGTCGTCACGGCAAGCCCGGTTGCCCGTGTGACCTCAGCCCGCGTGGCCGAGGGGACGCGAAGAAGGTGGCGAAGGCAGATGAGCCGCGACTCGTTCTGAACCACCCGATGCGCGTTGAGCGCAGCCCCGGTGAGGTCGGGGATAGGCGGGCGGCGGGGCATGCCGACATTCTGCCAGCTAGGGGGCGCTCCCTATGAAGACGAGCCCGCCATCTGTTCAGCTTACGGATTATTCGTTAGCCTGTTGGTGGGCGGGTTGACCTGACATCGCGGTTTCGATGTCACTCCCGCGGGCTAGCATGTACGAAAACGCAGGGGGTGCGCATGACAAACTACGAGACGCCGCAACCATTCCGGGGCGCTAATCGCGCTCAGGGATACATCGAAGAAGCCGACGTCGTGTCGGCTCGCGACATTCCGCGCGCTGTCCCCCAAATGGGGGACACAGCGAATAATGCGTCTGAGTCCACCGCCGAGCAGCGCCTTGCGCAGTTTCGGACCGACTCGTCGGCTGACGCGCCAACGACGGACGTGCCCGCGCCGGTCGCGAATGCGGCGCCGATCGTGGACGCGCCGACAACCGCGGCCGAGCCGCCAAGGCCGGCAGGCGTCCCGAACGTCGACCTTCGGATGACGAGGCGGGAAGCGACGGAAACGTCGCGCCACGGCTGGCGGGGAGTGCTCCGCAACATGGGCCTCACGATCAAGCCGAGCGCCGCTGAAACCCGCGCGGCCGAGCTGGGGCGTGCTCGCTCGCTGATCCGGCTCTCGCAGTGGCAGCGCAGCGTCGGCATCCTGGTCGCCAACCCGAAAGGCGGAGTCGGCAAGACTCCCCTCTCGCTCGCGATCGGTGGATGCTTCGCAACCATCCGCGGGGGAGGGGCCGTGGTCGTCGAGGTCGCAGACGACCCGGGCGCACTGTCTGTGCGCGCCGAGGGACGCGCGCCCGTTGGCGTCGCCGAACTGTTGAGAGATATCGAGGAGATCCGCGGTGCCGGTCACTTGGCCGGCTACGTGTCGCAGCAGACGAGCTACGCAGCCGTCATCGGCACCGTTGGCGATCGCGACGCACTGACCGGGGAAGACGTGCACCGGCTCACGCGCAAGCTTGATGAGTTCTACCCGGTGCGCGTGATGGACACTGGCAACCAGCCCAGCTCGTCCGCGTTTCATGGAGCGTTGGAGCACACCGACGTTCTCGTGATCCCCGTGCTCGACGCTCTCGACGCACTGCAAGGTGCGATGCAGCTGTTACGGCACCTTCACCAGCTGGGAGGTCACGCGCAGCACCTGGCGCAGACAGCGATCGTCGTGCGTACCCACGACGGGCGCCCCGAGGATGCCGAGGTTAGTCGCGTGGTGGGCGAGCTGCTCGAACAGTCCGGCATCCAGGCGATCCATCATGTGCCGGTCGATCGGCACATTGCGGAGCGAGCCGCGCTGACCTATGGACAGCTCGCGCCTGCGACCACCGACGCGATCACGCGGCTCACTGCCGGCATCGTCGACCAACTCAACACCGAACTGCGAAAGGCCCAGTGACATGAACAACCCGCTTGACGGCATCATCCCGGACTTCACCATCTTCGGAGCGCAGTTCACGCAGCTCTGGCAAAAGCTCCTGGCCGGGCTTTGGGGCATCGCGATCGTCGTCGTGATCGTCTGGCTCATCATGGGCCTGGTCAAGATGGGGCAGAACAGCGAAACGAACCCCCAGGCTGTGGCCGCAGGCAAGCAGCAGGTCATTACGGCCGGCATCAGTCTCGGATGCCTGGCCGCGCTGACCGTGATCGTCGGCGCTATACTCGCGATCTTCGCCCGCTGATGAACGCTCTGCCCGCTTCTCCGCGTCGCCGGCGGTGGCTGTGGGTCGCCGCTGCCGCGGCGGTCCTCGTGATCGTCGCGGCAGCGGTCGGGCTGAGCCTGGCCAACGGGCCGCGCGACGACGCCGGCCCTCAGCCGGGGCAGAGCGCCCAGCCCTCCACGACTCCGTCGGCGCCCGCCTCGTCCGCACCCCCTGCGGCGGCGGGCGTCGACGGCTGCCTCGGTGGTGACTCTCGCAGCCCGCAGGCCGTCCTCGACGCACAAGCGAAAGCACCCCACACACCCGAAGGCGCCGTGTCCTTCGCGATCGCCTTTGCCCGGTGGCTTGCTCAAAAACCGGCGGTGCCACAGGACGAAGTGACGCGGATTGCGAACAGCGCATCGCGCATCCCGAATCTCGCGGAGGTCGCGGCCTCAGCGTCGAAAGTTGACGCCAGCCAGTTTTACGTCACGAGCCTGAACGGGTTCTACCGGATCGAAAGCGTCACGCCCGAACGGGTGGAGCTGACGCTGATGCTCCCGCTCGTGGTCAGTGGCGCGATCGACCCGACCCTGAACCTGATGCCGTCCTATTCCGTCGTCTGGACCGATAACGGCTGGGTTATCGAGGACGGGCTGACGGTGAAGGACGCGAACACTTTGCGCAGCACCGGGGTATCGATCCCTGGGGGGTGCTGATGTTCAAGACAGACGCCCCAAGCCTGCCCGACATCATCGGTGGAGCGGTCGACTCCATCGGTGGCGTGGTGAATTTCTGGTCTGACCCGTGGGGCAACATGTACAAGACCGGGCGTGAGGCGGTCGCGAGCCTCAGCCGTGACGTCATCCCCGCGATCACGGGTTCGACGCTTCCTGACCTCACGCTGCCGTCGTTCATCAGCACCTATCAGGTGTCGTTCGCGATGGGGCTGATGCTCGCGATCGTGCTGCTCATCTTCCAGTTCGTGCGCACCGCACGCGGAAAGATGAGCGGGCAGGAGCTTTTCGACTCGATCGCGCTGTACTTCCCCGGTTTCCTTCTCGGCGTCAGCTTCGGCCCCGCGATCGGTCTGCTGCTCGTCGAGTTCGTACGCGCGCTGACCCGGAGCCTCATCGGGTGGGCGTATGGCGGCACGATCGACCAGATGATCACCACGTTCGCGCAGCTCGCTGTCGATGACCCGAGCAAGATCGCGGGCGGCGCCGCTGTCGGCGCGATCATGGTCTGGTGCATGGTGATCGGCCTGCTGATCATCCCGGCGATCTTCGTTTTTCAGCTCGTCGTGCAGTACTTCTCCGGCGTGCTGATCCCGCTCGCGGTGGTGTGGATTGTCGACAGCGGTCGCCGCAGCGCGGGCATGGCCGCGGTGCAGGTATGGGTTGGGATGCTCGCTGTACAGCCGATCCTCTTCCTGATGCTCGGGTTCGCTTTCCGGCTGAACATCGACGCCGTAGGCCAGTGGGGGAACGACGGCTTCAAGAACCTTGTGGGGCTGCTTATCGCGGTCATCGCGAACTTCCTCGCGGTGTTCGCGCCCTTCGTTCTTATCTCGTGGGGCAAGAAGCACCTAGCCGGTGCGCCGGCATCCGAGAAGATGCCGACCACGCCGCTGGGTCCGTCCTCGCCGGGAGCGGTGCGCTCCACGCCGGGAGCTAAGACGCCCGCGGCGCGGTCGGCACAGCCCGTCCGGGCCTCCGCTACCCCCTCGAACGCGCGCGGCGCGACGGCTACGAGGATCGGCGCTGAAACGGCCAGCGCTCGGGGTCGCAGCGCTTCGGTGTCGACCGGGGCGAAAGCGGCAGGTATCGGGACGAAGGCAGCGGGCGCGGCCACGGCGGGCGCGACGGTCGCCGCTCAGGGGGCGGTCACCGCCACCCGCAAGGCGAGCGAGACAGCGCACACGAGCATCACACCGCCGCCGGTTCAGGGGAAGGAGCGCCCACAGTGAGCGACACGCAACAGCCAGAGCGCGGAGTGTTCATCCTCGGCGGCGAGGGCAGCCACCGCGGCCTCTTCGGCACTCAGAACAAGACCCGGGCATGGGGCACCGTCGCGATCATTGCCCTCGGAATGGTGTTCACACCCTCCTTCGGGTGGCCCGCGATCGTCGCGGCCGTGCTGGCAGTCGGGGTGCTGATCGTCGTGAGTAGCGGCACGCACAACGGCAGCATCCTCGAGCGGCGGCGTCGCCAGCGTCGCTACCGCACGGCACGGCAGAGCCACGCCGACGAGTACATTCCCTACGACCCGGACCGGGCGGCGCTGCTGACAACCGCTCTGGCTCAGACCCGCAAGAGCAAGGAAAAGACTGATCGGGAAGCTCGCGGCGCGTGGGCGCGCGAGCTGTCCGCGATGCGCGCCAACCCGGACGGGTGCGACGGGATGGGCTGGTTGCAGTCTGGCCGTGGCGTGCCCGGTATCGCCTGGCACGGTCCTGCCGGTGAAGAGCCCTACCTGAGCGTCGCGTTCGCGGTGAGTGGTCAGCTGCGCGGCATGGAGTCGCCCGAGAACGTCATCCTCGGCGCGGAGGCGTTCGGCGCTTTCCTGGCCAGCAAAGCCGCCCCGTCGTCGTTGCTGCGCGTCGTGCAGCCCGTGACCCGTGTTCTGCCGGCGGATACCGCCCTGCAGGAGTTCTGGGTGCTCAACAACATCGACCCCGCCGCACCCGATTGGGCGAAAGCCTCCTACGAGGAAGTCCTGTTGGAGTCGTCACGCGGCGCGATGGTGCAGCGACACTACGTCGTCGGCCGGTGGCCTCTCAACAGCCGGTTCGTGCAGCAAGCCCGCAAGTACGGCCGTGGCCGCGACGGCTGGCGCAAGCTCATGGCCTCCGAGATTGAGTCGTTCCGGCGCGGGTTGCTGGACTGCCGCAACGGATGGGTGGAACCGCTCACCGCGCGCGGCACGGCCGCGGTCATCCGTCACATGCAGAACCCCTCCCGGCCGCTCGACCTGGTGCGCGACGTCGAGCCGACAAGCGTGGGGGAGCGGTCACCGGGCGGCGAGTATTCGGCGCACGTCGTCGACGGGATCGACCCCGAAACGGGCCAGTCCGTGCAGTGGTGGCACCGTACGGCCGCGATCCGCGCCGACAACCTGACCGTCGCGCAGCGGCGCCCCCTGTGGCTGCTTGACCTCCTCGTGGGCCGTGAGCTCGACGTGATCCGTACGGTGACGTTCCACATCGAGCTCGTGCCGGCGGTCGAGGCGCGCCACGCAGCCCGTCGCGACCTCGTGTCGGATATGGCTACCGAAGTCTCGGAGACTGCCAACGGCCGTATCCCTCTCGACGAGGGCAGCGTGCGCGTCGCAGCCGCGCAGCGTCGCCGCGCCGACCTGGCCGAAGGCAGCGGCCACCACGGCACGAACTGGGTTGGCTACATCACGATCACCGCCGACAGCCGCGATCAGCTCGTCATGGCCAGCCGTGAGCTGGCCGAGCTGTGCGCGAACGAGGTCGGCATTCAGAAGCTGGAATGGCTCGACTCCTACCAGCCCGCCGCGAGCGGCACCACGTGGCCAATCGGCCGCGGCCTCCGCCCGCACACGCCCACGTTCGGCGCCCGCGTGATGCGGATGCTCGCAGGTGGGGGAGACAAGGAGGCGATCGCATGAGCGGCACCACCGCGCCGCGACGGTCCCGGCGTGCCCGCAAGAGCGCCGAAACGGTCGACGTCGCCGCTGATGAGCCGATCGACAGTGAAGCCGGCGAAGTCTCGCCGTACGAGCTGCCGGGGCCGCAGCGGCGCGCCAAGACCCGTAAAGCAGAGCGAGGCTACTACGCGCCCGTCTTTCAGGGTGCCCCGTCGACCACGCGTCAATCCTCGGTGCTGAACACCGCTCTTATCGGCCCGGTGACCGGCACCGCCGGCGTGGCCAACGGGCGCGACATGCTGTCGCACTCCCTCATCACGCACGACCCGGTGACGGCGTACAACTCCACGCCGCGGCTGATTTCTAGCCCGAACTCGATCGTGTGCGGGGGAGTGGGTGGCGGAAAGTCGAGCTTCGTCAAGACGGTCTACGTCACCCGCCCGCTCGTGATCCGTTACCGTCGCGCGGTCATCTTCGACAAGAAGGCCCGCGGCGGTGAGGGCGAGTACGCCGAGCTGGTGCGCGAGTGGGGCCAGGGTGAACCCATCCGGTTTACCACGGACGGCTCAGGCTCACGCCTCAACCTTCTCGATCCGCTGATCGTGTCTCAGATCGGTGACGCCGGCACGTACCGGCTGCTGCACGCGATCGTGCGCATCGCACGCGACGGCGCCCGCATCGACGACTGGGAAGAGGAAGCCGCACGCTCCGCCCTGAAACGCACCCTCGCCGCCTACGACGGGGTGCGCGCGCCCACGCTCGCTGACCTTCTGCCCCTGCTGGGCAGAGTCGATGACTACTCCGACCTCACCGAGCACGCACGCGACCGTCTCCACCAGGCTGGCCTCGGCGTCCGGTTCACTCTGGAAGGGCTGCTCGACGAGTACGGCGGGATGCTCGACGGCGACACGAGCGAGAACGTGAACCTCACCGGCAAGCTCACGAGCTTTGATATCTCGCAGCTTCCCACCGAGGGGCCGTCCTCGCATGTGGTCCGCGCGATCGGCAACCAGTGGATGCTGGGCCGTCTGCGCACCGATCCGGGCTGGCAGACCACGTGCATCAACGAGGAAGGCTGGGACATGGTGGACGGGCCGGCCGCGCACCTTCTGAAATCGAATCAGAAGCTCTCCCGCGGTGTCGGCTTGAACAACGTGTTCGTGTTCCACAAGGGCCTCGACATCCCTCTCGACTCACCCGGCCGCACCGTCATCAGCGAAGCGCAGAGCATCTACGTGTTCCGCCAGGACCGCAAAGAAGATGCCGACTGGGCCGTGCGCACCTTCGGCTTCGACCCGTCAACATCGACCGTCCTTCAAAACCTCGCGCCCGGGCAGTTCATCTTCAAGTACGGCAACGTCCCCGAAACGCACGTCGAGCACGTGCGTTCGTCGATAGAGGTCGGACTGACCGACACCGACGAGGGGATGCGAGGGGACCACCGCCGGGACGACGCATGAGAAAGATCGTCGCAGGGCTCGTCGTCGCGATGCTCGCCGGCCTGTTCGGCGTGACGTTCGTTCTCGGCTCCGTGCAGCGCGCCGACGCGCACGGCATGTGCCTCAGCGACACCAACGCCCTGCCCGCCGGCGTCGCCGGCTACAAGGGCGACCAGCTCGTAAACGCCGCCGCGATCATCCGCGCCGGCATCGACCTTGGCGTCGACCAGCACGGCCAGGTGCTCGCGATCATGACCGCGATGGGCGAATCCGGCCTCCGCAACCTCACCTACGGCGACTGGGAAACTTCCGGCGTCACCAACCCCAACGGCACCCGCACGACCAGCATTGGGCTGTTCCAGCAGCAGGACTCGTGGGGGAGCGTTCAGGAACGGATGGACCCCGCCCGCTCCGCCAGCCTGTTCTACAGCCGGCTACTCGCCGTCCCCCGCTGGCAGAACATGGCCCCGACCCTCGCTATCCACGCCGTGCAGATCAACGCCGACCCGCAACACTACGCACGCTACGAGAAGGACGCCACCGCGATCGTCACCGCGCTCACCACGAGCTGCCCCAGCGGGTCGGGAGCGTGGATCGTCCCGGCCCGCGGACACGTCACCGACACATTCGGCTCGTGCGCGATCGACCGCCCCGGCCAGGACGACAAAACCTGTCACAAGGGCACCGACCTCGCAGACGGCACCTGTGGGGGACCGATCTGGGCGGCGGGCGCCGGCAAGGTCACCTTTGCCGGCGTACAGCCCTTCCGCGGAAACGTCGTGTGGATCGACCACGGCGGCGGGATCGTCACCGGCTACTTCCACATGGAAGCCGGCCTACTCGTGAAGGCCGGCGACGTCGTGAGCCCCGGAACGCAGCTCGGGAAGATGAGCGACACCGGCTACGCGCTGGGCTGTCATCTGCACTTCCAGGTTGAGAAGAACGGCACACCGATCAACCCCGAACCCTTCATGGCCGCACAAGGCGCCCCACTACCGCACCAATAGGAGGAAGCATGATTCAGGTACCACCCGCCAGCAGCGTCTTGTTGGGACTCCGGTTCGAGCTATTCGACGACGGCGGGAATGTGGTCGCGGCGCTCTGGCGCGAGGACGTACAAGGGGCGACCTGCCCGCGTCCAGGGGACAGCATCGGCCGGGGCTCCCTCGGTCACAAGCTCCAGGAGCTTGTCGGACTCGACCTCACCGTCCATCACGTCGACCACTACTTCACCATCCCCGGCGTGAAAGACGAGGCCCCACTCGCCATGGTGGTTATCCGCCCTCGTCCGCAGAGCTGGCGGAACATCGAAGCCGCCGCCCCTGAACTTCGCGCTCAGGGATGGAGCCTGCATCTCTTCTAGCGGAATCGCGCATGGTCACACGCTCCCGCGGCCGTCACGCCGGCAGCTCGTGGATCGGAACTCGGCATGTTCGGCACCCAGACCGATCCGACGGAGCCCTAGAAAATCCGCGGGTCCAGTGGTGGACTGTAGGGAGCTCATCTTGGCGAAGGAGGTTGAAGTGCGCCGACTGATGTTCTGGGCGCGCCGTGGGACCTTCGTGATTGTGATTGCGGCGCTTGCCTTGATGGGGGTCGTTTACATAGGCGGGAGTGTTTTCGGCAATAACTCGATAGCGGAAAGCGCGGGAGTCTGGCTTTTCTGGAGTGTGCGAGTTGCTTTCGTCGCCGGCCTCGTTTTCGCGATCCTCTCCGCGAGTGGGCGTGCAGCTGCTCGCCGTGGCGCGCGCGAGGGCGGGATCCAGATCAATGCCCTCTACCTTGGCCAACGTCCGCCTACGGAGACTCGCAAGTCCGCCGAAGAATACTCGGTGTTCCCTCCCCAAAACTGGCTCTGCGCATTCTAGGTGGGGGTGAGGGGGTCAAGTCCGCCGGCGATCAGGAGCATGCGGAGCCGGTAGTTGTCGTAGTTGGTGAAGCCGCGGGCGATCCGGCGGGC
>NZ_JBBCVW010000031.1:0-13076 GCF_037146215.1 Microbacterium sp. MMO-56 | reverse complement strand
CCCGCCGGATCGCCCGCGGCTTCACCAACTACGACAACTACCGGCTCCGCATGCTCCTGATCGCCGGCGGACTTGACCCCCTCACCCCCACCTAGAATGCGCAGAGCCGCTAATTCTCTGTCGAGCAGCTGCACCCGCTTCTCGTGCGTGGATCGCGAGATTGCGTCGTAACGGCCGACTATTCCGGCACCCGGGCCATTGCAATCCTCTGTGTGTGTGTGGGGGCGTGGCGATACATACCCGCCGCCCTCTTCTCGGGCCGCCGTTGCTGCGGAGCGGCGGGATCCCTACTGACCTAATGTCGGTCTATCGCGCGCGGTTGAACGCGGAACACGACTTCGAGGATGCCCCTGGCCACGTACGCCGGGACCCTTCCTGTTGCGTCATCGACATATAGGGCTTCTGATCTGGTCTTTTCCTCGCTCGATTATCTGAAGTAGCCTCAGAATGAGCTCTCCCGGCATAGCTGCGGAGTCGCGTGTTTCTCGGTCCAACCTAGGCGCTTCCGTGGGCGCTCCTGTCCAATCAGGCTCTGGAAACGACATCCACTGAAATCCCATCGGTCGCGACCGTCGGCGAAGCCCGACCCCGATGTCGGACCCCCTTCGTACTATCGAAAGTATGAACGATACTTCGGCGGGGTTCGGCAGCGACGGCGATGTCGCCGTGCTGGCGCAGATCGTCGCGGGAGTAGAGAGTGTGGATGCCACGCTCCGCCAGGCCGAGGTCTCTCAGCTGCGGTGGTTTGCGCGGGCGGGGCAGCTGGCCGAGGGGCAGGCTGCGGGCGCGACGCAGTCTGTGAAGGCGCACGAGATGGCGCTGCGGTCGATCGCGGCTGAGCTGAGCGGCATCCTGCGCGCGTCCGATCGCACGGTGCAGCGGCGCATCGATGAGGCGCGCACCGTGGTCGAGGACTACCCCGCAACGCTCACCGCGTGGGAAGACGGCCGCATCACCCGCGGGCACGTGCGGGTCATCGTCGACGCCGGGTGCGTCGTGCCCGCCGAGGCGCGCGAGCGGTTCGAGGCCGAAGCGATCGCGCGATGCGAGAAAGACACCCCGAACCGGGTGAAAGCGGGGCTCGAGATCCTCGCGGAACGGTTCGCCGAACGCTCCTTCACCGACCGGCACCGCGACGCCGCCAGGAGCCGCTGCGTGCGCGTCATCCCGGGTCGCGACGGCATGAGCGACGTGATCGCGACGGTTCCGACCGTCATCGCCGACGGCATCTTCGACCGCCTCACCCAGCAAGCCCAGATCATCGTCGACGCGCGCGAGCGCGGCGACGACGACACCCGCCGGATCGACGAAGTGCGCGCCGACGTGTTCGCCGACTTGCTGCTGGCCGGTGCCCCCGCCCTCGACCCCACCGCCACCGGCGATGCGCCCGGGCCGCTCGGTGCGATCCGCGCGCAGGTGCAGGTGATCGTCCCCGCCCTCACCCTCCTCGGCGACGACGACGGCCCCGCCGACCTCGTCGGCCGCTCCCCGATCGACGCCGACACCGCCCGCCTGCTCGCCACGCACGCTCCCTCGTGGGCGAGAGTGCTCACCGACCCGGTCGAAGGCACCGTGCTCGCCGTCGACCGGTACCGCACCCCCTGGCCGCAACGCCGCTACCTGCGCGCCCGCGACCAGCACTGCCGATTCCCCGGCTGCCGCCAGGCCGCGATCCGCTCCGAGATCGACCACACCATCGACGCCGCCCTCGGCGGCCCGACGGCCCTCTGGAACCTCGCCCACCTGTGCCAGCGACATCACTCGATGAAGCAATTCACCCGCTGGAAAGTCGTCCAACTCGCCGCCGGAGTGTTGGTGTGGACCTCCCCCACCGGGCGCGTCTACCGCGAAGACGCTCCCGCGCCGCCCGTGTCGTTCCAGCCCGCACCGCTCGCCGCCGCGCACGGCGCCCACAGTTCCACGACCGACCCGCCACCGTTCTGACCCTCGCCCTCGCCCCGACCACGCTCGCGCCCCCGCCGATGCGCCGCCCCGCGGCATCCATCGCACCGCGCGCGAAACGCCGATACGCTCGCCGCACAGCGGGAATGCGAAGCGGAGGTTCGGCGATGAGTGAACGAACGGATGCGACCGGCACGAGCGACGGCGCGGCCGAGACCACCACCACACCGCCCACTCCCAGCCGCCCGCGCCCCACCCTGCGCGAGCTGATGCGCCGCTACCCGTGGGTCGCGGCGACCATCACTGTCGCGATCGTCGGACTCGCTCTGCAACTGATCCCGGACATCGGTGGCACCCTCACCGCCTGGCTCGTCAGCCTCTACTGCCTGACCGTCGCCGCGGTGCAGGCCTGGGGAATGATCCGCGAACTGATGTCGGGCGCCGTGGGCCTCGACATCCTCGCCATCACGGCCATCGTCAGCACCGTCGCCATCGGCGACTACTGGGCCTCACTCGTCGTCGTGCTCATGCTCACCGGCGGCGAAGCGCTCGAAGCCTATGCGAACGCCCGCGCCCGCAGCGAAGTCAGCGCACTGCTCGACCGCACCCCGCGCACCGCGCACCGCGTGACACCCGCCGACGCCGGCGGCTCCGACACCGTCACCGAGATCGACGTGAACGACGTGAACGTCGGCGACCTGCTGCTCGTCGGCCCGGGCGAAACCGTGCCCGTCGACGGCACCCTCGCCGACGACGAGGCCGAGCTCGACGAGTCGTCCCTCACTGGCGAGAGCCTGCCGGTCAGCCATGTACGTGGTTCGGCCGTGCTGTCGGGCTCGGTCGCCGGCGACCGCCCGATCCACGTGCAGGCGACGGCGCGTGCCGCCGACAGCCAATACCAGCAGATCGTCGCACTCGTGCAGTCGGCCTCCGACAGCAAAGCCCCGGTCGTGCGGCTCGCCGACCGCTACTCGATCCAGTTCACCATCGTCGCGTTCCTCATCGCGGGCATCGCCTGGTGGGTCTCGAAAGACCCCACCCGCTTCGCGGAGGTGCTCGTCGTAGCAACGCCCTGCCCCCTGCTGATCGCAGCGCCGGTCGCCTTCATCGGCGGCATGAGCCGCGCCGCCCACGAGAACATCGTCGTCAAAAGCGGCGGCACCCTCGAACAGCTCGCGCAGATCACCTCCGTCGCCTTCGACAAGACCGGCACCCTCACCTACGGCCGACCCGAGGTCGACCACGTCGAGGCATCCGCAGCCTTCAGCGAAAGCGACATCGTGCGCTACGCCGCCTCGGCCGAGCAGTCGTCGCCGCACGTGCTGGCCCGCGCGATCACCGCGCACGCGGGCACCGCCGACCTGCTGCCCGCGAGCGACGTCGAAGAGTCGTCGGGCAACGGCGTCACCGCCACCGTCGACGGCCACCGCGTGCAGGTCGGCAAGCAGTCGTGGATCGTGACGGATGCCCCCGCCCCCGACATCTCCGCGCTCGAGCCCGGCCAGATGGCGGTCTACGTCGCCGTCGACAGCGCCCCCGCCGGCCGCATCGTGCTCACCGACCACGTGCGCGACAACGCCGCCGACACCCTGCAGCGCCTGCGCGACCTCGGCATCGACCACACCGTCATGCTCACCGGCGACGCGCAGGCGACCGCCGAGCACATCGCCGCTCCCCTCGGCATCACCCACGTCGAGGCGAACCTGCTGCCCGCAGACAAGGTGCGCGCCGTCTCGGCGATCACCGACCGCCCCGTCATGATGGTCGGCGACGGCGTCAACGACGCCCCGGTGCTCGCCGCCGCCGACGTGGGCGTCGCGATGGGCGCGAAGGGCTCGACCGCCGCCAGCCAGTCGGCCGACGTCGTCATCATGGTCGACGACCTCGGGCGCGTGCCGACCTCGATCACCATCGCGCGCCGCACCGTGCACATCGCCCTGCAGAGCATCGGCATCGGCATCTCACTCAGCATCATCCTCATGCTCATCGCCGCATTCGGCGTGATCCCCGCCATCATCGGCGCCGCCCTGCAAGAAGCCGTCGACCTCGTCTCGATCCTCAACAGCTTGCGCGCCGCCCGCGCGCCGCGCGGCAAGGAACAGAACAAGACCCGCGCCGCGAGCACCACCGGGGCCGCCGCCGGCACCGGCACTGACGCGACCGATCGGCAGCACGCCTGAGCGCGAACACCGACGCGCGCACGCGCCCGCCGCAGGTCAGCTCCCCGAACCCCCGAGCCCTGCGCCCCTGAGCCCAGAATCCCCGAGCTCCGCGACTCCCAGCCGCACGGCACCGGTCGTCGTGAGATGCAGGCCGGGCGCCGGCGGCAGCGACGTCAGCGCGGTCACCGCGACGAGCCCTTCACCCGCGAAGACCTCGACCGACCCGTTGTCGACGACGATCGTGACCCGCTGCACCGCCCCCGCGGGCAGCGCCGCGCGCTGCACCCCCTGCGCGTCGGACACGTCCTCGAACACGGCCCGCCGCCGATCGACGCGCACGAAACGCTCCGCGCCGCTGACCGTCACGACGACGCAGCGCTCCGCGTCACCGAGCCGCACCTCGGCCGTCGCGGCGCCGTCGACCTCGAGGTCGATACGCGCCGCCTCCGGCAGCACATCGTCGACCGAACCACCGGCCGGAACGCCTTCGAGCACGCCATCTTCCCGCCCGAGCACCGGCGTCGAGACGAGCCGCGCACGCCCGTCGACGCAGCGCAGCGCGAGCCGCCGCGCCGTGGTCATCGCGCCACGCCACGGCGAGGTGGGCACGCGCTTCGCATAGTCCCAGTTGCTCATCCACGCGATGAGCGTGCGCTGCCCGGTCGGCAGCCCGGCGAACGTCACCCCCGCGTAGCAGTCGGGACCGAGGTCGACCCAGTCGAGACCGTCGAGCTCAGCGGCATCCGCGGCGACGCACGGGTGCGCCACATCGGGAACGAACCGGATGCCGTCGAACTCCCCCACGACGTACTGCGTGGCCGATCCCCCGGCGACACCACCCGGGTAGAGCGACACCAGCAGCACCCACCGCACGCCCGCACCCGAACCCGCACCGCTGACGTACGGGAGCGGGAAGAGATCCGGACACTCCCAGACCCCGCCGACGGCGCCGGCCGGTCCGTAGTCCGAGAGGTAGGTCCACGAGAGCAGGTCGTCGGAGCGGTAGAACAGCACCCGCCGCTCGGCCGCCTCGACGGCGACCATCACCCAGTACGCGTCGTCCGCGCCCGCGTAGCGGAACACCTTCGGGTCTCGAAAGTCGGCCGAGCCGCGGTCGAGCACCGGGTTGCTCGCGTACTTCTCCCACGTGTACCCGCCGTCGAGACTCACCGCGAGCGACTGCGCCTGCAGGCCGTCACTCCGCGCCGACGTGTACACCGCGACGAGCGGCGGGTGCTCGGCGGTTCCGAGGCCACTCGTGTTGCCGGCATCCGACACCATCGACCCCGAGAACACCTGCTCGTGCTCATCGAAGAGCAGTGCGACCGGATGCTCCCGCCACGACACCAGGTCGGCGCTCGTCGCATGCCCCCAGCTCATGTTGCCGTGATCGGCGCCGAGCGGGTTGAACTGAAAGTAGAGGTGGTAGAGCCCGTCGTGAAAGATCAGCCCGTTCGGGTCGTTCATCCAGTTCGCCTGCGGCGTGAAGTGGATGCGGGGGCGCGCCGCCGCCGGGTCGGCCTCGGCGGCGGCGCGCATTCCTGACTCCTGACCGACAGGCATCCGTCTGGGGTCGGTTACTTGACCGACCCGGCGGTGAGCCCGCGCACGAAGAACCGCTGCAGCGAGAAGAACAGCACGAGCGGCACCACGAGCGTGATGAACGATCCCGCCGCGACCCGCTGCCAGCCCTGGCCGTACTGACCGAGCAGCGTGTACAGCCCCTGGGTCAGCACCGCGTTCGGGCCCGACTGGATGAAGATATAGGCCACCAAGAAGTCGTTCCACACCCACAGGAACTGGAAGATCGCGAACGACGCGAGCGCGGGCACCGACATCGGCACCACGAGCCGCCAGAAGATCTGGAAGTGGCTCGCCCCGTCGACGCGCGCCGCCTCGATGAGCGAGTTCGGCAGCGTCGACATGTAGTTGCGCAGAATGTAGATCGCGAGCGGCAACGCGAACGTCGAGTGCACGATCCACGCCGCCGGGTACTGCCCGATGATCTGGATGCCCGTGGTGTTGCCGAACCAGACGAACAGCTGCAGCACGGGGATGATCGCGAGTTGGATCGGCACCACCATCAGGCCGAGCACGACGGCGAAGTAGATCTCTTTGCCGCGGAACTGGAAGAACGTGAACGCGTAGGCGGCCATCGCGGCGACCATGATCGGCAGCACGGTCGCGGGGATCGTGACGGCGAGCGAGTTCCAGAACGACGTGCTGACGTTCAGCGACTCCCACGCCTCGCTGAAGTTGTTGAGCGTCCAGTTCTGGCCGAACAGGTTCGTGAACACCGTCCACCAGCCGCTCGAGTCGACGTCGGCCTTGTCGCGCACGCTCGTGACCAGCAGCCCGACGAGCGGGAACAGCCACGCCACCGCGATGACGCCCATGATGATCGTGATGAGCACCCGCGGCTTCGACCGTTCGCCGTCGACCGCCTTGCGGCGACGCTGCGGGGTGGGGGTGACGATGGCGAGCTTGCCGTCTTCACCGAGGACGGGGGTGGGGATGGCGGTCATCGCAGTTCCTCCTGCGCCTTGTAGCTGCGGATCTGGTAGACGATCAGGGGCACGACGGCGATCATCAGCACGATGACGACCGCGGCGGCCTTGCCCGGGTTCTGGAAGCTGAACAGCTGGTTGTAGAACTCCACCGCCAGCACGCTCGTGTTGTACTGCCCGCCGGTCATGGCGTAGATGATGTCGAAGATCTTCATCACGAAGATCACGATCGTCACGAGCACGGCGAGGATGGTGCCGCGGATCTGCGGCACGATCACCGAGAAGAACAGCTTGCGCTCGCTCGCACCGTCGAGCCGGCCCGCCTCGATCGTCTCTTCGGGAACGCCCTTCACGGCCGCCGAGAGCAGCACCATCGCGAAGCCGACCTGCAGCCAGATCGCGATCGCCATGATGAGAAAGCTGTTGAGGCGTCCGGTGTCGACGGTCATCCACGGCACCGGGTCTGCGCCGCCGGCCGTCCAGATCGCGTTGAGCAGACCCGTCTGCGGCAGGCCGGGAGCCTTGTAGTCGTAGATGAAGCGCCACGTGACCGCGGCGGCGACGCCCGAGATGGCCATCGGCACGAAGATCATCGCCTTGTAGGCCGTCTCGCGCTTCTTGCCGAGTCGGTCGGTGAGCACCGCGACGACCAGACCGATGATGACGGATGCCGCGGGCACCACGATCACCCAGAGCACGTTGTTGAGCAGAACGCCGAGGAAGCCTTGGCTCGTGAACAGGTCGATGTAGTTCTGCAGTCCGACGAACTCCGCGCCTTCGCCGCGGCGCTGGCTCGCACGCATGAAGCTCTCGATGAACGTGCGGATGGCGGGGTAGAGCAGGAAGATCGCGACCAACACGATCACCGGGGCGAGGAAGACGTACGGCAGCAGCCGGGCCTTCCACTTGTCGCGGGTGCGCTCGACCACCCAGTTGAGGAGCCAGAAGATGAGGAAGGAGATTCCGAGGCCGAGGACCACGGACACCACTGCGCTGATGATCGCCATCTGATGCCGCCTGACGTCGTTGTGAGGATGAGGGGGGTGGGTGCGACCGCCGGGGTTCGGGTCCCCCGCGGTCGCACCCGGGGTCGCCTAGTTGTTGGCGGGCCAGGAAGCGTCGATCGCCTTGAAGGCGTCTTCCATGGTCGTCTGTCCGGCGAACCAGCTGGTCAGCTGCGTCCACTCCGTACCGGCGCCGACTTCACCCGGCATCTGGTCGGAGGCGTCGAAGCCGAACACGGTCGCGTTCTTCAGCAGCTCCTGCGAGTTCTTCTGGAACTCGGTCGTGTACGAGCTCGCGTCGAACGTGTTGTGCGGCGAGAGGAAGATCGACTGGCTGGCGTAGCCGTTGGTGCCGAAGTCCTTGCTCGTGATGTACTCGACGACCTTCTTCGTGGCATCCGTCTTCGAGAACGCGCCGACCAGGTCGCCGCCGCCGAGCATGGCGTTGTCGGTGCCGGCGGGCGAGGGGAGCTGGAAGAAGTTCACGTTCGACAGGTCACCCTTGGCCACCTCGGCCTTGATGTTGTCGGGGAAGAAGTCGGCGATGAACGAGCCCTGGCGCATCATGAAGCACTGGCCGTTGGCCTTGCCGTCGACGAACAGCTGGTTGCCGGCCGTCTGGAACGACGTGGTCGCCGCGGCGGGGCCGCCGCCGTTGACCTGACCCTCGGCGAGCAGCTCGGTGGCCACCTTGTCGCCGGCCTTCTTGACCAGGTCGCTGTCGAACTTCACGTCACCGGTGATCCACTTGTTGTACTCGTCGAGGCCGCCGTAACGCAGCACGTACTCTTCGAGCCAGTCGGTCGCCGGCCAGCCCGTCGCGGCACCCGACTCGAGGCCGACGCACCACGGCGAACCGAGGCCTTCGTCGACGACCTTCTTCTCGAGCGCCGTCATCTCGGCGTCGGTGGTCGGCACGGTGAGCCCGGCCTTCGCGAACGCGGCCGGGTTGTACCAGACGAGCGACTTGACGTTGATCGAGTAGGGCAGACCGTACGTCTTGCCGTCGATCTGCGCGATCGTGCCGAGGCCGTTGGCCTCGTCGGAGGTGATGCCGGCCACGTCGATGCCGAGGTCTTCGAGCGGGTACAGCTGGTTGACCTGGCTCTTCAGCACGCCCGGCTGCGGGTAGATCGCGATGTCGGGCGGGTTGCCGGCGGTGGCCCGGGCGACGACCGCGGTCTGGAAGTCGGTGTTCCCGTCGTAGGTGACCTTGATGCCGCTCGTCTTCGACCACTCGTCGAGGTCGGCCTGGAACGCCTTGGCCTGCGCGTCGGTGAACGCGCCCATGATGGTGACGGTCTGGTCGCCGCCGCTGCTGTCTGTGCTCGAGCCGCCCGAGGCGCCCGAACATCCTGCCAACGCGATCGCGCCCACGGCGATCACGCTCAGGCCGATAAACCTGTGTCGAAGCATCTTCACTTCCGTTCTCTCGTGGGAGTCGATCTCCCAAAACGTTTTGCAAGCCCGACCGTACTCCGGCGGCGCGACATGCGCAAAAGGTTTTGGGTAACGAAATAGTAACGAACGTTACGGGCGGTCGGACGTGCGATTTCTCACGGGCGCCGGCACTCGGCGCTCGCGGCGCTCAGCGCGGAGGAGCCACCGATTCGCGCTCGACGAGCGTGCCCCGCAGCAGCCGGTGCGGGTGCGGCACCTCGTCGCCGTCGAGCATCGCGAGCACCGTCTCGACGCCCCAGCGGCCCATCTCGTAGTGCGGCAGCGCGACCGTCGTGAGCCCCGGCAGCAGCGAGGCAGCCACGGGCTCGAAGTCGTCGACGCCGACGACCGAGAGCTCCTCGGGCACACGGATGCCTCCGCGCACCGCGACCTGGTACACCCCCATCGCCATGGGGTCGTTGAAGGCGAACACGCCGGTCGCCGCGGCAGCCGGCCCCTGGGTCATCTCGGCGAACGCGGCGCGCCCGGCGCGGGCATCGGCGGGCTCGGGCACCGTCACGATGCGCGGAACCTGACCGGCGGCCTGCATCGCCGCGGAGTACCCGGCGATGCGTCCGTCGCGCGCGCTGCCCGGCTCGGAGATCGTCAGGTGCGCGATCTCGGTGTGGCCGGCGCGCAGCAGCGTCTCGGTCGCGAGGCGCCCGATCTGCACCTCGTCGGGCACGGCCGAGGGCATGTTCCCCTCGGGGTCGGAGGTGTCGAGCAGCGCCGTCGGCACGCGCCCGAGCTGGGGCGGAAGGCTCGTCGCCTCTTGGTGGAACATGCGCGCATAGACGATGCCGTCGACCTGCGCCGACATGAGCGCCGTGAGCTGATCGAGCTCGATCGCGGCATCGCGGTTCGAGTTCACCACCACCAGCAACTGGTCGCGCTCGGCCGCCGCGTCTTGGCCGCCGAGCACCACGCGCGTCGCGAACGGCGTCGTGGCGATGTCGTCGGAGACGAACCCCAAGATGTTCGAGCGGCGCGTGCGCAGGCTGCTCGCGAGCCGGTTGGGCGCGTAGCCCAGGTCTTCGGCGACCTGCAGAATGCGCGCGCGCGTCTTCTGCGCGACCTGGCCGCGCCCGCTGAACGCGTGCGAGACCGTGGTGATCGAGACGCCCGCGGCGCGCGCGACGTCTTCGATGCCGACCGCGCGGTCGTTGCGTCGAGACGACATGGCACCCCATTCTTCTTCGGCCACACCTCAGGCTAGTGGGGCGCAGCGTGCGGGCGGCGACGCGGCATCCATCAGCCATTCCGCGAGCCAAAACGTTTTGTTATGCTCGCATGGATCTTTCAGGAAAGGAAGGCGCCGTGGCCTGCATCCACCTCCGAGACGGCGGAACGAGCGTCGTCGTCGACATCGCAGGAGACCGCCCGGTGATCGTGCACTGGGGCGCCGACCTCGGCGACGCGGGCGCCGACGAGCTGAACGGACTGGCCCTCGCCTCACGCCCACAACGGGTGTCGGGCGGCCTCGACGAGACCGCCCGCCGGTCGCTCCTGGCCACGCCCGCCGAGGGCTGGCTCGCGACCCCGGCGATCGAAGGCCACCGCGACGGGCGGCACACGAGCCTGCTGCTGACGCTGCAGAACGTCACCGCGGATGCCACGACCGCCGCGCTCTCGTACGCCGACGCCGAGGCCGGGCTGGGGGTCGGCGTCGAGCTCGAGGTGGGCGTGGGCGGGCTCCTCCGCCAACGGATGACCGTGCGCAACGAGCACGCCGGGGTCTTCACGCTGCAGTCGGCCCTGCTCGCCTTCCCCGTTCCGTGGGAGGCGACCGAGCTGCTCGATTCGACCGGGCACCACCTGCGCGAGCGCGCGCCGCAACGCCATGCCTTCACGAGCGGGTCGCACGTGCGCGAGAGCCGGCGCGGGCGCCCCGGCGCCGATGCGACGCTGCTGCTGGCTGCCGGATCTCCCGGATTCGGCTTCGAGTCGGGCACGGTGCACGGCGTGCACGTCGCCTGGAGCGGCAACCATCGCGTCATCGCCGAGCGTGCGGTCACGGGCGAAGCGCACTTGCTCGCGGGCGAGCTGCTGCTCGCCGGCGAAGGGCGCCTGGCGCCCGGCGGCGACTACGTCTCACCCTGGGTGTACGGCTCGTGGGGCGACGGACTCGACGCGCTCGCACACCGCTTTCACACGCAGTGGCGCGCACGACCCGAGCACCCGTCCCGGCCGCGCCCGATCACGCTCAACACGTGGGAGGCGGTCTACTTCGACCACGACCTGCCGACGCTGCTGACCCTCGCCGACCGGGCCGCCGAGGTGGGTGTCGAGCGCTTCGTGCTCGACGACGGCTGGTTCCTCGGGCGCCGCGACGACACCGCCGGCCTCGGCGACTGGGTCGTCGACCCCGACGTGTGGCCGGACGGCCTGCACCCGCTCGCCGACCACGTGCGCGCCCGCGGCATGGAGTTCGGCCTGTGGGTCGAGCCCGAGATGGTCAACCCCGACAGCGAGCTGGCCCGCAGGCATCCGGACTGGATCCTGCGCGGCCGCGCGACGCTGCCGCCCTCAGCGCGCACGCAGCAGGTGCTCGACCTCGCCCACCCCGACGCCTACGCGTACATCAAGGAGCGGCTCTTCGCGCTCCTCGCCGAGTACCCGATCGCGTACCTCAAGTGGGACCACAACCGCGACCTCGTCGACGCGGGCGACGGCCCCGGCGGCCGCGCGCTCGTGCGCGAGAACACCCTCGCGCTCTACCGCCTGCTCGGTGAGCTCAAAGCCGCGCACCCGGGGCTCGAGATCGAGTCGTGCGCGTCGGGCGGCGCGCGCGTCGACCTCGGCATCCTCTCGCTCACCGACCGCATCTGGACGAGCGACTGCCTCGACCCGACCGAACGGCTCGGCAACCAGCGCTACACGGGGCTCGTCGTGCCGCCCGAGATGATGGGCATGCACCTCACTTCGCCCCACGTGCACTCGACGCACCGCACCGTCGACCTCGACTTCGCCGCCGCCGTCGCCCTGTTCGGGCATTTCGGCATCGAGTGGGACCTCACGACCGCCGACGCGGCGACCCTCGCCCGGGTCTCTGCCGCCGTCTCGTTCGCGAAGTCTGTGCGCGAGCTCGTCGCCTCGGGCCGCACGGTCAACGCCGACGGCACCGAACCGGGCATCGACGTGCGCGGCATGGTCGCCGCCGACGGGGCCCGCGGCGTCTACACGATCGCGCAGACCGCCTCGACCGCCGCCCTGCCGCCGGGCCGTGTGCGCCTGCCCGGGCTCGACCCCGACCGCACCTACCGGGTGCGCATCGTGGGCGGCGCGCCCGAGCTGCCCGGCCAGTCGCCGCTCGAATGGGCCGAGCACGGCATCACCCTCACCGGGCGGATGGCGGGCACGGCGGGCCTGCGCCCACCCGTGCAGTACCCCGAGCGCGCCGTCGTCGTCACCGCCGACGCGGTCTAGACGAGCTGCCGGGCGCTCCGCAGCACCCGCGGGTCGGCGAGCGCCGCGGCATCCGTCTCGGCCACGCCGCTCACGTGCACGACCGCCTGCTCGCCCGGCAGCAGGGTGAGCAGGCCGGTCGAGGCCACGGCGCCGGGCGCCACCTTGTCGACGAGCAGCGTCACGTCGCGCGCGAACGCACGAGCGGTCAGCGTCACATCGACGCCGCCGGGCGCCGCCGTCACCGCCACCTCGAGGTCGGGCTCGGGCAGCGCACTGTCGCGGGGCTCGGCGAAATACCAGAACCCGCGCGTCTCACCGAGCGTGGCGACGAGCAGTTCGGCGGCGGGGGTGGATGCCGAGACCACCGCACCCGGCACCGGCACGGTCTGCACGCCGCGGCCGGGCACCGCGACCTCGATCGTCGCCTCGGCGTGCACGGCGCCGTCGAACCCGATGCGGCGGAGGGCGAGCGGGCCCGCCCACGCGGCATCCGTGTCGTTGACCACCGCGACCACCAGCCCTCCGCCGGGCGCGGGCTGCACGGGGCTCTGCGCATTCTGGGTGGGGTGAGGCGCTCGGGCGTGGCGTGACGGGGTGAGGTGGGTCGAGGCCCGGAGGATCGGTAGCGACCAAGCAACCTGTTCGTCCGGAGA
>NZ_JBBCVW010000030.1:0-14320 GCF_037146215.1 Microbacterium sp. MMO-56 | reverse complement strand
GTCCTTCCGGACTGGTAAACGTTGCTCTAGACAATCAACATTTTCCCAGACCAGAAGGACATTTCACTTCACGGCACGCCCACGAACCGCACCCGACATGGTGGATCGGGGTTGAGTGAGCGGGTCGCGATCACCGGTGCTCGGGCGTCGAGCGGTTACGGGGAGCATGTCACGCGCGAACTGGCAACGGGCCTCGCCGATGAGCAGCGGGTGGTTGTCGCAGGCGGCGCTTACGGCATCGAAGGAGCTGCGCACCGTGCCGTTCTCGCAGCAGCGGGCCAGCCGATCGCAGTGCTCGCGACGGGCCTGGATCGACGGTACCCGGCTGGACACAGTGAACTCTTGGACCGGGTCGGGGACGCTGGCCTGCTGGTGAGCGAGTTGCCTCCTGGAACCGCGCCGACCAAGCACAGATTTGAGGCTCGCAACCGGCTGATGGCGGCGCTGACCAGCGCCGTCGTCATACCTGAAGCCGGGGTGCGCTCCGGCTCGTTCACGACGGTCCGCAATGCCCGGAGTCTCGGGCGGGGTGTCGGAGCAGTGCCCGGCCCTGTGACAAGCGTTGCCAGCACCGGCCCGAACGAACTCATCAAGCAAGGGCTCGCGTCTGTCATCACCCAGGCCAGCGACGTCGTCGCCCTTCTCGACACCGACTCGACAATTCCCGACGTGTTGAACCGAGCGGAGTTCGGGCGCGGACACCGGATCGACCGTTCCGGGACGGGAATGCCGCCCCGCTCGATCTAGCAACGTGATCGGTCCGGCATTGCACCACGTCGCGTGTCGGATCGGGGATACTCACAAGCGCAAGCCGCGATCCGCGACCCGCGCCATGTCGCGTTCAGGCTCACGCGACGTGCTCGGGGTGAGTGCACTGAGCGATGCTTCGGCTCGTGTGCGGTCGATCTTCTGTCTGGTGCTCTCCGGTGCCGGACCAAGCGGCGAGCGGTCGTCGGCGATCTGGTACCGGTCGCGGTAGGCCGCGATGATGCGGCCGGCGCGCCACCACGCCCCGTCCTGCCTCTCGTCCTCGGGTACGGGACCCAGGCTCGCCGTCCAAGGGCTCTTGTCGGCGAGGGCTCCACGAAGCACGGCGTCAGCGCGGGCCTCGATGAGGTCACGACGCTCGTCCAGGGCGCGGCGCATGTCCTCGCCCATCGGGCCGCCGGCGTGCGGGATCAGCCCTGCGATGAGGCGGGCCGGCTTGCGGGCGCGGCCGGACCCGGCCGGCCGGATGGTGGCGCGGGCGAGACGGGCATGGATGACGGTGGCGATGTCGGCGGCGTCGTCCAGTGTGCGCGCGGCGATGAGCCTGGGCAGCAGGGTGTCGAGGTCGTGATGGTTGGCGTCGGCGTGGCGCAGCTCGGCCGACAGCGCACCGTAGGCGTCGGAGTCGAGCACGGCATCGACCTGCTCGCCGGTCAGACCCGATGCGGCAAGGAGGGCGGCCCAGCGGTCGTGCTGGGCGGCTTGCGCGATCGTCTCGTACTCGGCGGCGAGCTGCGCGATTCCGCCGAGCTGTTCCTGCTCGGCGGTGATCGTCTCGTGCGCCGACAGTTCGGTGCCGACGTGCTGGATCACGCCGTCGAGGACGCTGCGTGCTGTGGCGTTCGGGCTGTCGCCGGGATGCGGGGTCGCGTGCTCGTAGTCCTCCCGGTCGACGGCGACGTAGGCGTGGTTGCTGTGGGCGCCGCGGGTCATCGAGACGTAGAAGTTCTCCCGCGTCGTCGTCGCGGTGACGACCGCGTGCGCGGTATCAGTCGTGACGCCCTGCGCGCGGTGCGCGGTGACCGCGTAGCCCAGGTCCAGGTACTCGGCCACATAGTCGGCGGGCAGGACGATCCCGCCGCCGAACCGGCGGCCGGCCGGGCGGATGCTGACCGATCCGTCCTCGCGGACCTGCGTGACGATCCAGCGGGCACCGTTGCGGACCCAGGCTCGGCCATTGCGAAGCCGGCGATCGTTGTGCCGGGTGATGACCAGATCGCCTGCGGAGACAGCCGTGCCGTCGTGCAGGGGCAGTTCCCGGGCCGGGTTCACAGCGCCGTCGATGATCCGATCCGCCCGCGCCCTCGCGTTGAGCGTGGTCACCGTCTCGTGCGTCTCGGCCACCAGGATCGACGCGAGCCCGGCGGCAACATCACGCTGCCACGCCCGATAGGCGGCGACGATCATCGCCTCAGCCTCGCCGCCGGTGATCCGGTCGTAGTCGATGAGGGTGTCGATCGCTTCGGGCCGCCCGTGGCGGAGTTGCAGAGAGGTCGTCTTCTCCCACGCGTGGATGAAGCGGTGGATGTCGCTCAGCTCCGGGGTGTCGTCTCGGGCGTGGACGAGCATCGAGAACGCGCCGCCGGCATCGACCGACTGGAGTTGGCCCCAGTCTCCGACCAGGAGCACTTTCGCGCCGGCCTGCTCCGCCTCGTTGGTGATCCGGTCGAGGGAGGCGGTGCCTGCCAGGGATGCCTCGTCGATGACCACGAGCTGCCCGGCGGTGAAGGTCGCCCCGGTGCGAATGTGGATGTCCCACCACTTCGCCGTGTTCTCCGTGGCGATCCCGAGGTCGTCGGCGAGGACCTGCGCGGCGACCGCCGAAGGCGCGAGCCCAACCACGGAGCCGCGGCCGTGCTCCTTCTCCCAGGCACGGCGCAATGCGTTCATCGCCGTGGTCTTTCCCGCACCGGCCGGGCCGACCAGGACATCCACGACCCGGCCGGAGAGGGCGATCGCGGCCAGCGCCGCGGCCTGATCCTCGCCCAGCATCCGGTGCTGGGAGTCGGGTCGGCTGGTGACCTTCTCCACGACCTCCAACGACACGACCGGGCCGCCGGTGTCGGCGGCGCGGGCCAGGAGGCGGTCTTCGGCGGCCAGCAGCGTCTCGGATGAGAACAGGGTCGAGTGCCGTGGGCGGAACCGGGTCGTGCCGTCCGGGCGGCGGAACTCGAGCGGGCTGGTCGCGAGCTCGGGCGGGGTCAGCCGCAGGGAGGCGCGCTCGGCGGCGTCGACCACGAGCCCGGTGATCGCCTCGCGATCTTCGATGCTCGCGAACCGCCACCCCATCAACTGCCGGGACGCTTCGGCGTGCAGGTTCCAGCGAGTCCAGGTCGAACGCTTCTCACCGACCGTCTCCATCACGGTCTGCCCGACCTCGCCCACCACGTCCAGCGGCACGTCGTCAGCGCGCAGCGCCGCGCGCGGTGCCTCGGCGGCGGTCCTGGTGAGGGTGCGCGCCCAGCCGGTCGCGTCTTGCCCGAGCACCCGGCCTGCGCGCTGTCGCCACTCGCCGGTGAGGTCGGCCAGCGACCTGAGCTGCTTGTCCGGCCGGGTGGCGAGCGTCGCCTGCGCCCGGAGCTTCAGCACCGTCCGGGCGGACGGCTGCCGGCCGTGCCGGGCGACGTACTCCGCGATCAGGCGATCCTTCTCGGCCTCGATGTGCCGGGAGCGGGTGGAGAACTCACCGATCAGCTCGTCCGGCACGCCCTCGATTTCCCAGGCCGGGTTCCGATCCCGACCGCGTTCCCGCGTTGCCCACTCGACTCCGAGCGTGCGCGCGAGCCGGTCGGCCAGTGCCGCGTTGTATAGCTCGGAGACCGCGACGACCGCCGAGTGCATTGGCCGGCCGGCGAGGGTGCGCCAGCGGCCGTCTTGCACGGTCAGCACCTTGTTGCTGATGACGACGTGCGTGTGCAACTGCGGGTCGGCAGATCGACTGTCGTAGTGGTCGAATGCCGCCGCTGCGACGCCGGCGACATCGACATGCGCAACCGCTCCGTCCGGGCCGGTTGCGCCCACGCGGGTCGCTGCAACCTCGCGTTCGAGGAACGCAACCAGCTCTGCAACTGCCGCGTGATGCGCGTCCGCGATCAACGTCTGCGTGCCCGCGTCGGCGACCGCCCAGATCGCGGACACCGACTTCGCCACCGAGAACGTGAAGTCATAACCGGCCACGGCGCGACGGGTGCCACGCTCGGCTTCCTCAGCCTCGATCGCGGCGACCTCCTGCGCCCGCGCGGCCGGCCCCAGCTCGGAGCTGAAGGCATTCACGCGCTGCTCGATCCGTTCCACGACCGAATCGAACTGCTGGTAGGCGCGGCCCAACGGGTCGCCGGTGAGCGGATCGTGCCCCATCCCGATCAAGAGCTGGAGCTGGGCTTCGGAGACCCGGGCGCCCTGCGCCAGCTCACCGTGGCCGAGCCGGCCCAGCCCCGAGCCCATCCAAAACCCCGGCGGGGTGCCCGCCTCGGCGTAGTAGCGGGTCAGCGGAGTGGACAACGAGCGGTCACCGTCGCCGGCCGCGACAGACTTCAAGAGGTACCTGTAGCCGTCGCCCGCCGACATCACCCGCATCGAAACCGTCACGCACAGCAGGTGCGGAGAACCGAACAGGTCACGCGGCGGGTAGCCGATCGTATGAGACTGCGACGGCAACCGCCGTGGTCGGTCAGCTTCGAGTCGTCAGAGCGGCAGGCTGCTGCCAAGTACCTCGATTGTATGACGCGCCGCTTCGGTCGATTCGGCGGTAACCGCGGCTGTGACTCCCGCGGCGATCGGAGCGAGCAATCCCTTGATCATCGTCAGCCCTCGCCTGATCACGCCCTGATCCGGGTCAGTCTTGACGACCTCTGCCAAGACAGCCTCTGCCTGCGATCGCGCCTCTTGCTCATCGTCTCCAAGGCCGAAGGATGTAAGTTCGGCAAGCAGATCCGTCAGGGCCCGCGCGAGGTCTTCGTAGCCGGGTGCGATCTGCTCGACCTTCTTCTGGGTCTGGGATACATCACCGGCGTTGTTCCACGCGAGTTGCGCATTGCCTCCAGTGACCGTAACGACTGGCCCGTGGTAGTTGTTCACCGTCAGCGCGCCAGCGGCGCCAACCGTGGATGAGTCGGCCTCGACAGGGATGCGGACCGGATTCTTCGCGAACTCCCGCTCCAGCTCGCGCGTGAACTGGCGGATGCCTTCTTTATTGATCTTGAAGCCGCTGGCCACTGGTCTGCTCCGTTCGTTGACTGTCAAGAACAAGGGTCTCACGGAGCCCGGACACCTCCGGGAAGCCTGCTCGGTCCTCGTCTGAAAGACGTGTGGTGGCTCAGATGGGCCGAGGTGACTCCGAGCAGGCCAGGTCATCGCCGCCGCGCTCGAAGGTGCGTGGAACCGGGATCGCCTCGGCGCGCCATGGATCGCCGGATCGCGATTCGGAGCGCTCGCGCACCTGGAGGCCGCGAGACCGGCGTTCGCCAAGCGACGCGGTGGCCCCTGCGCGCGGAGACCCGTCGCTATCGACGCCCCGCGTCACCCGAAGCACACGACTGCATGAGCTTCATCCTCGTGAGGGCAGGCGCAGGCCGAACTTCCGGAGACTGCGGCAAGCACTTCCTGAAGGCAGGCGACCTCATGGATCGTTGGAGCTGGGTTTCCTACCGCGAATCGCGTTTGGCCTGGCGGGCAGCGCCTTGGGAACGGCTGGATGCGTCACGCTTTAGACCGCCGGTAGTTTTCTCGTGCGATCGCATGCGGCCGGCATCCGCAACTCCCCCGTCGGTTACACCGAGGGACTCGGGACCGGACCACTTGCCCTTCTGCGCCCGCGCCAGACGTTCGGCCTTGAGCGCCTCCGCCTCTTCGTGAGCGACGACAGCGAGCCGGTCGGAGACCCGCGCCAACGCCTCTTCGAAGACCTCCGCCCGCAGGAGGGACTTCTTGTTGCCGGGTCGGGCGGCGCCGCGACCGCCTTCTTCAGCAACGCGCTTGGCGCCCTTACGGCGGTAGTTGCTGACATGCTTGTTACGCGCCCTCCGGATGCGCTTGTGCAACGCTAGGAGTTCGTCTTCGTCGAGCTGCTCCATCCGATCCGGCTCGATTTCACGAATGAGGTCGAGTTCTGACCGCTTCAGGACCCAGAGGGAATCTTCCATGCCTCACAGTAACACCCGGTTTCGACACCGACTAAGGCACCCCTCGAGCCCCGCCAAGCGCAGTCCACACAACGCAATTGGCGCAAAGAACCAGCACGCCGGAAGGGGATCATGAGTGAGCGCTCCTGACGCAGCGCCGAGGCACCAAGCGAGCACAGATGACGCCTCGGAACAAGCACACCGCCTCTTCCGCACTGTGCCTGCACGACCCTTCGCATCCGGGCTCGTCGTGGCGCTGGGGGTGCTCGTCGCGGTCGGCCTCGCTCTGACATTCGCGTCGCTCGGCGCAGTCGCCCTTTCCGTCTTCCTCGGACTGTTCCTCGCCCTCGGGCTCCTGCCCCTCATCAATCTCCTCGGCCGACACGGGCTGAGCCGGACCGCGAGCCTCACCCTGGTCGTGACAGCCGTCGTGCTGGTATTCGCAGCCATCATCCTCTTCATCATCCCGCCGCTCGTCGCGGAACTTGTACACGCGGTACACAATGCGCCCGCCCAGATTGGACAGCTCGGCGCGACCGCATGGGTGCAGGAAATCCGGGAGATCTGGGGAATCGACGTCCATGCGATCATCGGCGACCTCGTCCGGAGCCTTGCCGACCTCACATCCCTCGTCGCAATCGCAGGTGGCCTGCTGAAGATCGGGACCGGCGCAATCGGAGCTGTCTCATCCACCGTCATCGTGATGGTCTTGACCGTGTACTTCGTGTCCGCGCTGGAGCCGATGAAACAGGCCCTGACCCAGATCGTCCCGGCATACCGCCGCGTGCAATTCGGCGAGCTCGTCGATCAGATCACCTCGCTGGTGGGCCGTGTCGTGTCCGGCGGAATCACCGTTGCGGCGATCAACGCCGTGGTCGTCTTCATCCTGCAGTTCGCGATCGGATCGTCGATCGCACTCCTACTCGCGATCGGCGCGTTCTTCATCACGATCGTCCCGCTCATCGGTTCGCTGGTCTTCCTCGTGATCGGCACCACTGCGGCGCTGTTCGTGAGTCCCTGGGCCGCGCTCGTGTTCGGCGTGCTGTACCTCGGTTTCATCCAGGTCGAGGCGTATTACACGACGCCGCGGATTATGGGCCGGGCGGTGGCGGTACCGGGCATTCTCGTGATCATCGGCGCGATGGTCGGAGCCGCACTCATGGGGCTGTTGGGGGCCCTCGTGGCCATTCCTGTCACCGCCTCTGTTCTGATCGTCGTGCGACAGGTCGTGGTGCCGCGGCAGGATGCCCGGACGTCAGCGTCATAACCCCTACAAGTGCCTATCCGCTGCCGTCGTTCTCGTCCCATAGGATCGGGCCAGCGGAGCGCGAGGCGCAGTTCCCCCACGGAGAATCCGGACACGGAACCCTGCGAAGGACCGCGCGAAAGGCGACGAAGAGATGACCAGACCTGCACCCGAAGGGTCAACGACCGTAGCGGCGGAACCACGAGCGTCATGGCTACCGCTCATCGTGGTGGTGCTGACGCAGATCCAGGCCTCCTTCGCAGTGAACGCCCTCACCGTGTCGATGGCCGGCATCACGACAGATCTACACACCCCGGCGACGTCGGTCGGCACCGCGATCACGGCCGGCACGTTCGCCATGGCGGCGTTCATCCTGCTGGGCGCGAAGATCGGGGCCCGCTTCGGCACGCGCGGCGTCTTCCAGATCGCCGTGGCGATCCACGCGGCGGCAATGGCCGGCGTGGCGCTGAGCGTCAGTCCGGCGATGCTGTTCATCGCTCAGGCGTCCTCTGGTGCCGTGATCGCCCTGATCGCCCCTGCCCTGACCGTGTTCATCGCGACGAACTACCACGGCGAGCGTCAGGGCAAGGCGATCGGCCTCCTGGCGGCGGCGATCCCGCTTGCAGGCATTCTCGCCCTGCTGCTGGCCGGATGGTTCGCGGAGACGATCGGATGGCGCTGGTCGTTCGCTCTGATGGTCGCCCTCGGCGTCCTGAACCTGGTGCTCAGCTTCGGCGTGCGCAAGGTCCCCGCCCAGCCGAACCTGAAGATCGACTGGACAGGCGCCGTGCTCGCCGCGGTCGCGATTATCCTTCTCAGCTTCGGGTTCTCCGGCCTGAACTCGTGGGGGGTGTGGCGCGCCACCGACCAGGCCCCGTTCTCGATCGCCGGCATCTCCCCCGCGCCGGTGTTGATCGTCCTGGGATTGATCATCGGACAACTCTTCTTCCTCTGGGTATCCAAACGGCAACGCGAACACCGCTCGCGCATCTTCGACCTGCGCGTGCTCGCGACCAGCAGCGAGTTCGCGGTCACCGCGTGCATGGCGATCATGCTGTTCGTCGGCACGGCGGCGAACTTCCTCATCCCGCTGTACATGCAGGTCGTCCAGGGGCTGTCCGGCATCCAGACGTCGTTCTCGATCATCCCCTACACGATCTCGATCTTCCTCGCATCAACGTTCGTCGCATACCTGTACAAGCGCTTCCCCCCGCGCGTGCTCGCGTCGGCCGGCTTCATCGTCGTCGCGGGTGCGCTGACCCTGCTGGCCTCTACGATCCGCGGCGACTGGGGCCAGGCGTTCATCGTGATCGGCCTCATCCTCCTCGGCCTCGGCCAGGGATCGATCGTGGCCCTCGTGTTCAACACGCTCCTCTCCGCCGCCCCAAAGCAGCTCGCGGGCGACGTCGGCGCCTGGCGCGGCCTGGTCCACAACCTGTCCGGTTCGGTCGGCATCGCCGTCGCCAGCGCATTCGCCGTCGGCATCCTCGCGTCCACGCTCGCAAGCTCCGCGGTCGCGCATCCGGAGATCTCGCAACAGCTGATCAGCGAGGTGCGCATCGACCAAGCCGACTTCCTCACAAACGCCCAGCTGGAAGCGGTGCTGAACGGCACGACCGCCTCCGAGGCGGAGAAGACCGCGGCGATCGCGATCAACGAGGATGCGCGGCTGCATTCGCTGCAGTGGTCGCTGATGGGCCTCGCACTGCTCGCGGCGCTCGCCATCGTGCCTGCGCTGAGAATGCCCGGACGCATCGACGGCGAGCTTCCGGAGCGGCTCGAGCCGGACGACCCCGACGACATCGACGAATCCGTGCCGCTGAATCCCGCGGCTGTGACTGCTGAGGAGACGAAGCGATGACCCGTAGCGCGAACAAGCTGATCCCTGCCGACTTCCCAACGACACCAGGTCTCGACGCGCTCGACGCCATCGTGTTGACCGCCGGGGATGCGCCCGGCGACGTGCAGACGGTCGGCTATGCCGTCTTCCTCGACGGCGACGTCGCCCCCGCCCTGGGGCTCGACCGCGACGCGCTCACCCGGGCGGGCTTCACCACCGCGGTCGGCAAGACGCTCTTCGTCCCTCGAGAAGAAGGCCCCGACGTCGTCGCCGTCGGCGCGGGGGATGCCGCGGAACTGGATACCGCGAAGCTGCGCGATCTCGCCGCCGCATTCGTGCGCGCCGCACCCCGCAGCGCGCGCGTCGCGCTCGTCGTCGACCGCAGCACCGCCGAGCCCCGCGCGGCGGCGGCGGCCATCGCCGAGGGCGCGGTGCTCGCGCGCTACCGTTACACGGCGTTGCAGAGCGCGTCGAAGCACATCCCGCTCGAGTCTTTCACCATCGACCTTGCGGGCGCCCATGCAGACGAGGTGAGGGCGGGCCTTACCGCCGGGCGGCTCGCCTCCCGTGCGGCCGTCGTCGCACGCGATGTCACGAACACGCCTCCTGGCCACCTCACCGCCACGGACCTCGCCCGCATCTCCGAAGGGCTCGGAGCCAGG
The DNA here is from genome assembly GCF_037146215.1 of Microbacterium sp. MMO-56. Classification (NCBI taxonomy): domain Bacteria; kingdom Bacillati; phylum Actinomycetota; class Actinomycetes; order Micrococcales; family Microbacteriaceae; genus Microbacterium; species Microbacterium sp. MMO-56. The sequence goes on along the minus strand of NZ_JBBCVW010000030.1, from coordinate 4,684 downwards.
TTCGGCTTCGCGGTGGAGGTCTTCGACAAGGCGGCGCTCATCGAGCTCGGCTGCGGGGGCCTGCTCGGCGTCAATCAGGGCTCCGTGGAAGAGCCGCGCATGATCAAGCTGTCCTACACGCCCGCGGGTGAGCCGAGCGGCCATCTGGGGCTCGTCGGCAAAGGCATCATGTACGACTCGGGCGGCATCAGCCTGAAGCCGAGCGACCCGATGCACCTGCTCATGAAGATGGACATGGGCGGCGCGGCGGCGGTTCTCGGCGCGTTCACCGTGCTCGCCGACCTCGGCGCCACGGCCGCGGTGACGGGCTGGCTGATGTGCACGGACAACATGCCCTCGGGCACGGCGTACAAGCTGGGCGATGTCCTCGTCGCCCGCAACGGCACCACCGTGGAGGTCAAGAACACCGACGCGGAGGGCCGCCTGGTGATGATGGACGCCATCGCGCTCGCCAACGAGGACGGCGTGGACGCCATCATCGACATCGCGACCCTCACCGGTGCCGCGCTGATGGCGCTCGGACAGGCGACCGCACCGGTGTTCGCGAACGACGACCGCATGGCGGCGCTCGTGGAGTCCGCCGCCGTGGCCACCGGCGAGCAGGTGTGGCGGATGCCGCTGGAGCGCACGTACCGGCCGCAGCTCGACTCCGAGATCGCCGACATCTCGAACCTCGGCGGCAAGTACGCCGGCGCGACGACCGCGGCGCTGTTCCTCGACCACTTCGTCGGGGCGACGCCGTGGGCCCATCTCGACATCGCCGGCACAATGCAGTCCGACAAGGACGACTCGTGGCGCGCGTCCGGCGCCACTGGCTTCGGGGCACGCCTGCTCGCGGCTGTCGCGGCTGACTTCGCGCTGCCGGGCTAGCGATGGATCCCATCGCGGCGACCTTCGGGATCCTCCTGCTCGCCATCATCGCGTTCGCGAGCAACCGGATCCCCCTGGGGATCGTTGCGGTCGGCGTCTCCCTCGCGCTGTACTTCACCGGCGTCCTGACGTTCCCACAGGCGGTCGCCGGGTTCGGAGATCCGACCGTGCTGTTCATCGCGGCACTGTTCATCGTGAGCGAATCGCTCGACGCCACCGGGGTCACGGCGTGGGCGGGTCAGAAGGTCATCGGCGCGGCAGGCAAGAAGCGCACCCCGATCCTCTTCGTCGTGTGTCTGCTCGTGGCGGGGCTCACTGCGCTCATCAGCGTGAACGGAGCCGTTGCGGCGCTACTTCCCCTCGTCATCGTGGTCGCGAGCAGCGCAGGGATCGCCTCGTCTCAGCTATTGTTGCCCCTCGCGTTCGCCGCGCACGCGGGCTCCATGCTGCTGCTGACGGGCACACCGGTGAACATCATCGTGTCGGAGCGCGCGGCGGAAAGCGGCGGCCGCCCGTTCGGGTTCTTCGAGTTCGCGCTCGTCGGTATCCCGCTCGTGATCGGCACGATCCTGATCATCGTGCTGTTCGGTCGAATGCTGCTGCCGTTGCGTCCGAGCGCTGTCATGCCCACGGACCTCAGCAGGCTCACCCGACGATTGAAGATCGACTACAACGTCACTCTCGAGACGAAGACGCTGATCGGTCCCGCGAGCGGCGTCAGCGAGATCGTCATCCCGCCCCGCTCACCACTTATCGGCACCCGTGTGTTCCCCGGCATGGCAAGCCCGAGCGGTGACCTCGTGATCCTCGGTGCACGCCGCGGCGCGGAGGTCCTGCACGATCGCGAAGTCACCCTGCACGCGGGCGATGCGCTGCTGCTGCAGGGCTCCTGGGACGACCTGACCCGCCACACGGAGTCCAGCGACGTCATGGTCGTCGACGCGCCCAGCGCCCTGCGCCGCTCCGTCCCGCTCGGGAGGGGCGCCAAGCGTGCCATGGTCATCCTCGCGCTCATGGTCGTACTCCTCGCGACAGGGCTCGTCCCGCCCGCCGCCGCCGCGATGCTCGCCGCGGGATCGCTCGTGGTCACCCGCGTAGTAGGGGTGAACCAGGCATACCGGTCGATCTCCTGGACGACCGTCGTCCTCGTCGCCGGCATGATCCCGCTGTCGACCGCGTTCCTGACCACCGGCGCCGCCGAACTCGTCGCCCATTGGCTCATCACGGTCGTCGGCGACTCCGGCCCACGAACCGCGCTACTCGCCGTCGTCGTCCTGACGATCCTGCTCGGCCAGGTGATCAGCAACACCGCGACCGTGCTGATCGTCGCACCGGTCGCGGTGGCCGTCGCCTCAGGTCTGCACGCGTCGGTACAGCCGTTCATGATGGCACTGACGGTCGCCGGCGCTGCGTCCTTCCTCACTCCGATCGCGACGCCCGCCAACCTCATGGTCATGAAGCCCGCCGGCTACCGGTTCGGCGACTACTGGAAGCTCGGACTCCCCCTCGCGATCTTCTTCGGCGCCATGGCCGTCTACTACGTACCGCTCATCTGGCCGTTCAGCTGACGAGACTGGATGACGCCGACCGTGCTTCGGGAGAACGAGGCGATGGTATCGGCGCTGCACTCTGTTTCGGTCGACACGGGCCGACGGCGCGATGTGGGTGATGCGCGGTCGACGGGTGTCAGGCGCCGAGTCCGGACGTCGCCTCGGTGGCTTGGTCGGCGACGCCGAGGAAGCGGATGAACACGGCGATCCAACCGAAGACCAGAGCGAAAACGATGATCTCGAATGCTGTCAGGCCGAAGTACCCGACCACGAACAACGCCGTCGAAAGCAGCACCGCCGCCAGGAACGCCCCGGACGCGATGAAATAGGCGCGCGGCATCCCACGAACAACCCACGGGCCCGCGACGAGCAGCCCGATGAACATGACGGCCATGCCACTCGCACAGATGTTGTGGATCGGCCGGCTCACGTTCACCGGGACGAGCCCTACGCCGGCGAGCATGACGCCCATCACGATGAACATGATCGAAATGACCCGGGAACTGCTCGCCCGTTGCAGAATCCCACGCTTCACGAGTGCACGGAGGTCGTTCGCCAGGTACACAGCGAACGCGGTCACGAGAAGCCCGCCGACCACGAGTGTCCCGTTGAACAGCAGACTGGAGACGGACCAGAACGTCCCGAGATGACTGAAATGCGTCCCCCACCACGACTTATCAGTTGTGGTGATCATCGCAGCGATGGTGCCGATAGCCACGAACGCCATCAGCAGGGTCGACATCCGCTGCGTCGTCATCCGAGACACCGAAAGGTAAGTGATGTAGCCGGTCAAGCCGAGCGTCACGGCCGCCAAAACGACCGACCAGAACAGATCGACCAGGAGTCCGACGAACCCCAGCCCCAAAACGATGTAGACGACGAGCACGGTCAGCGCGGCCAGGACGACATGAACCAGGACCACCGCGATCGTGTTGATCGTGAACGTGACGGAAGACAGGTTCTGCCGCCATTCCTGTCCGTGCGCAGTGCGGCCACCCCAATAGCCGATCGTTCCCGCGACCGCTGCCGTGGCGGCGGCCATCACCGCGAGGACAGCCCCGAACGACCAATCGCCGGCCATGGGAAGCGGCGGCACGGTGAGCGCGAGGATAAGCCCGGCGAGCGCGCCGAGTGATCCCGCGATGAGTGCCACGTAGATTGCCTGCGACTCCACGCGCAAGGATCGCGCAGGCTCCGCGGCCTCGGTCAGAGGGCGGTGCACGTCAGTCATCGGCGCCGACCAATCGTACGGACGCGGCTGCGAGTCGGGCGAGGACCCGCTGCTCCCGTGCAAGAGGGAGGTGTTCGAAGAACAGCATGTCGACAGGATGCCAGAGGGCGATCCATCCGACGATCACGAGGCCCTCCCCGAGGAAGGTGCGTACCCAGTGGGGACCGATGTCGAGCACCGCCACCGCGCTGCCACCCAGCAGGCATGCCGCAAGGAAGATGAGACCGAACAAGAGCTCCCTGAACCCGAGACGTCGTATCCGCGCCTTCTCCGACTCGAGGCGCTCCGAGTGGGCAATAGCGAACCCTCCCAGGGCGTCCGCTATCTGCCTCTCCGAACGCCGCTCGTCCGTAGACCCCGTCACGGTGATGTCGATCCGCAGGCCATCCGCGGAGCCATCCACGGTCTCAACGAGGTACTCGAATCCCGTCCTGTCATCGAACCTGCCGTGGAGCGGGTCAACGGGCCGCGGCGTGAACAGCTCGTCCAGGTCCTCGAGCACAAGGGACACCACGGTCCCTGAATCAGCGGTCATTCCACAGCTCCTCTCCTTCGGGTGATCGGCCCGAACTCCATGATGTCGATGGGGGGCCACTGTCTGTTGCTCAGTTTTGGACCGAGACTCAGATGAGCGTTCGGGGTGAGCGGAAGCGTCCACTGAGCCCCGAACCGGACAGGATGCCGAGTGCGATAGCGACCATGGTCGACACAGTCGTCACGATGGTCGCAGCGCCACTCCCGTCGCCGTCGAGAATCGTTGTGACGCCAACCAGGCCCAGAGCACCAGGCACCAGCATCCAGAACCCTGGAAGGAAGGTGACCGGCGCAGCCGGCCCAGAAGGCAATCGCGATACGAATCCCGCCATCGGGGTCATTGCGAGGGCGCCGACGAAGGCTGACAGGACGCCCCCGAAGAAGATGTTGGGCTGACCCCGTTCGGTAGGTCCGGTGGTTGTGTGAGTCGTCCTGTTGCCCGGGGGTCCGGGCAGGGAGACTGGTCAGATCATGACGAACAGCAGGAAGCGTCACACTC
>NZ_JBBCVW010000029.1:0-16662 GCF_037146215.1 Microbacterium sp. MMO-56 | reverse complement strand
GGCTGCGCGCCGACCTCTGGGACACGCAGGCCGAGTTCGGCCCGACGGCCGTGCCCGGCCTGAAGGACGGCGAGATCTCGTTCTCGCAGGCCAACGCCGTGCTGCCCTTCACCAACACCCTCGCCCTCGTAACCCTCACCGGCGCGCAGTTCGAGACCCTGCTCGAGCAGCAGTGGCAGCGAACGGCCGACGGGGCCGTCCCGCAGCGGCCCTATCTGCAGCTCGGCCTCTCCGACAATGTGACGTACACCTACGACCCGGCCCTGCCCGAGGGAGAGCGCATCACCTCGGTGACGATCGACGGCGCCCCCCTGGATCCCGCGGCGTCCTATCGCGTCGGCACGTTCTCCTTCCTCGCCACCGGCGGCGACAATTTCCGCGCCTTCACCCAGGGCACCGACTACGTCGACACGGGACTGGTCGACTACGAGGCGTGGATGGACTACCTCGCCGATCGTTCGCCGCTGGCGCCGTCCTTCGCCAAGCACGCCGTGCAGACGAGCGGCGTCCCCGAGACGGCGACCGCCGGGGAGCAGGTGACGTTCCAGGTCGCGGGCCTGAACATGACGAGCCGCGGCGCTCCGGAGAACACGATGCTTCAGGTCGCGCTCGAGGGCACCGTGCTCGCGGAGGTCCCTGTGACCTCCGGGACGGCCGGCGTGACCGTCACCCTGCCGGAGGGCACCCCGGCGGGGCCGGCGACGCTGACCCTCACGGCGCCTGCGTCGGGAACGGTCGTGTCCGTGACGCTCGAGGTCGCCCCGGCGACCGTTCCGAGCGCCACGACGACGCGGCTCGCCGCCGTCCTTCCGCTCCACCTCAATCGCATCCTGCCCTCCACGCTCGTCGCGAGCGTGCGGCAGGAGGACGGCGGAGCGCCCGATGGTGTCGTGGTCTTCCGGGAGGGCGACCGCGTCGTCGCGACGGTCGCGGTGCGCCGAGGCATCGCCGCGCACACGCTCGGCCGCCTGAGCCTCGGCTCCCACACGTACACGGCGACCTTCGAGCCTGCCGACCCGGATGTGGCGGAGACCTCGACGAGCGGCACCGTGCGCGTCCGGGCACTGTTCTGAGCCGACGGGGTGCGGCCCGGCGTCATCTCCGGCTCGCACCCCGCGTGGATCGCCGCCGTGTCGGGGGGCGTGCTTAGGCTGAGAGCGTGACGACGGTGGTGATGGTGCACGGCATCCGCACGTCCGCCACGATGTGGCGCGCGCAGGTGGAGCATCTGAGCGCGCTCGGTGTGGGGGCCGTGGCCCTCGACCTGCCAGGACACGGCACCCGGATGGGCGAGACGTTCACTCTGGAGGGAGCTCTCGCCACGATCGATTCCGCCGTCCGGGCGGCCTCCGCCGAGGGACCGGTGCTGCTGGTCGGCCACTCGATGGGGGGCCTGCTCTCGATCGCGACGGTGGGCGGCGAGGACCGGCCACCGGTGGACGCCTTCATCGCCGCATCCTGCACGGCGATCCCCCGCGGATTCGGGCTGGCGACGTACCGCACCCTGGCCCGCGGCTTCGACCGCCTGCCCGGGCGCGGGTCGGCGATCGCGGAGTGGGTGCTCGACCGCACGCTTCCCGACGAGACCCGGGCGGACTTCGGTGCCGGCGGGTACGCCTACGACGCGCAGGACGTCGCCCTGAAGAGCCTCTCGGTGCTCGATCTGCTCGCGGCACTGCGGCGGATCGAGGTGCCGACCTGGTTCGTCAACGGACAGTACGACCAGCTGCGCGTCAACGAGCGACTGTTCACATCGCTCGTGCCCGGCGCCGAGCTCATCGTCGTACCCCGCACCTCGCATCTGGTCACCGCCATGCGCCCGCGGGTCTTCAACGCGGTGCTCGACCTCGCGCTCGCGACGATGGCCCTACCGGCGGCGGAGACCCGCGCCGCGCGCTGAGCATCCTTCCGACGCCCCGCGCACGACGAAGGCCCGCCCCTGACGGGACGGGCCTTCGTGACGATCGGCGCGACTCAGAGAGCGGCGACCTGCTTCGCGATCGACGACTTGCGGTTCGCCGCCTGGTTCTCGTGGATGACGCCCTTGCTCACGGCCTTGTCGAGCTTCTTGGCGGCCTTCGCGAGGGCCTTCTCGGCGGCGGCCTTGTCGCCGGCGGCGATGGCCTCGCGCGTACGACGCACCTCGGTCTTCAGCTCACTCTTGACGGCCTTGTTGCGCTCGCGCGCCTTCTCGTTGGTCTTGTTGCGCTTGATCTGCGACTTGATGTTCGCCACGTTCGACGGCTCTTTCGTTCGGAGTTTTCGATGGATGTGCCGGGGTGGCGGTAGAGGGGCGCCTCCGGCGGCGTGTGAGGTGGGACCCACACGCAAGCCAAGGACCGAGTCTATCAGGTCGACCCCGATCCCCCGGAATCGCGACGGGGGACGCGGCACTGCGGCATGATCGGTGCACCGGCATCCGTCCGGCGTCGCCTCGACGAAGGAGTCGATCGTGCCCTCTCCTCTCGGCCGTCCGTCGTCACGATCCGGCACGACGGGGCGGCGAGCGGGCGCGGGCTGGTTCGTCGTGTTCACGCTCGTGTGGCTCGCGCTGTGGACGGCGCAGCTCACGCCGCTGCAGCTTCTCATCCCGCTGCAGCTGAACACGCCGGACTCCGCCGACGGATGGATCGGGGGCGTGGTCTCGTCGGGACTGGTGCTCGCCTCCGGCGGTCTCGCGGGCGTCGTCGCGGGACCGCTCGCCGGGGCGATGAGCGACCGCACCCGCGGGTCCTGGGGTCGCCGGCGCCCGTGGGCACTCGGAGGCGCGCTGGCCGGCGCAGGATCCCTCGCCGCCCTCGCGCTCGCCTCCGGCCCCGTCGAGGTCGGCCTCGCCTGGATCGGCGTGTCCGTGGGAACGGCCGTCGCCTCGGCGGCCTTCACCGCGATGATCGCGGACCAGCTCACCGATCAGCGCGGGGCCGCATCGGCCGCCGTGTCCTCCGCACAGGCCGTCGGGATCGTCGTGGGCGTCGGGGGGATCGTGCTCCTCGGACTGGGGATCGTCGCGGGGTACCTCGTCCTGGCGGGACTCGTGCTGGTGTGCGCGCTCGCGGGTGTCATGCTGCTTCCGGATCCCCCGGCGGCAGATGCGTCGAGAACTGCGCGAAGGCGCCGCACCCTCGGCGAACGCCTCGCCGCGTTCGCCGACCGGGACTTCGCGTGGCTGCTGTGGGGGCGCCTGGTCGTCAACATCGGCAACGCCCTCGGCACCGGCCTGCTCCTCTTCTTCCTGCTCTACGGGCTGCACCGCGACAGCGCGGAGGACGACCTGCTGCTGCTCATCGTCGTGTACACGGCGTTCGTCGTGATCGCCTCGGTCGTCGCGGGGTGGCTGTCCGATCGCGGCGCGGGGCGCATCGCGCTCACGCTGGGCTCCGCTCTCGTGCAGGGCGCCGCCGCGCTTCTGCTGGCGGCCGTCCCCTCGTTCGAGGTCGCCATCGGCGCCGCCGCCCTGCTCGGGATCGGCTACGGGGCGTACATGGCGGTGAGCCTGGCGCTCGCGACCGACCTCCTACCGTTTCCGGACGACAGCGCCCGCGACCTCGGACTGGTCACCGTGGCCGCGAGCCTCGGCCAGCTGCTCGGCCCGCTCATCGGCGCCGCGCTGGTCGCTGCGACCGGGGGCTTCGGACCGATGTTCGTCGTCGCCGGAGTGCTCTCGCTCGTCGGCGGCGTGATGATGCTCGCGCTCCGGTCGCGCGGCGCGGTCTCCAGGCGCCCCGGATCGACGCCCCCGAAGAAGTGAGACGAGCGCGGCTCAGGCCCCGAACGGGGCGCGGGTCGCGATGACGGTCACGAGCCGCTCGACCGCGAACACCGGGTCGCGCGACGCGCCCTTCACCTCGGCGTCGGCGCGCGCGGCGGCCTGGATCGCGATGCCCAGTGACGTCTCGTTCCACCCGGTCAGGTCGCGCCGAGCGCGATCGACCTGCCAATCCTTCATTCCGAGGCGCGCGGCGAGTGCGCCGGCGGGCTCGCGCGACCCGGCGACCCGCGCCATGGTGCGCAGCTTGGAGGCGATCGCGGCGACCAGCGGCACGGGATCGGCTCCGCTGGCCAGGGCATGCCGCAGGGCGACGAGCGCGTCGCCGTAGCGCCCGGCGATCGCGGTGTCGGCGACGGTGAAGGCCGAGGTCTCGACGCGTCCGCCGTAGTAGCGCTCCACGACCTGCTCCGTGACATCGCCCGGGACATCCGCGATCAGCTGCTGGCAGGCCGCCGCGAGTTCGGTGAGGTCGTCGGCGAAGGCACCGACGAGGGCCCGCAACGCGAGCGGTGCGATCTTCTTGCGCGCCGCCTGGAACTCCCCCGCCGCGAAGTCGAAGCGGTCGGAGTCGCGCTTCACCGCCGGGCAGGCGATCTCGACGCCGGAACCGGTGCCGGCACGGATGGCATCCAGCAGCTTCTTGCCGCGGACGCTCGAGCCGGTGTGCCGCAGCACCACGGTCGCCCCGTCCTGCGGAGCGTCCAGGTACGCGATCGCCTCAGTCAGGAACGCGTCGGAGCACTTCTCGACGCCCGACACGCGCACGAGGCGCGGCTCCCCGAACAGGGAGGGGGAGGTCATGCCGAGCAGGCTCCCCGACGCGTAGTCGTCGGCACGGAGATCGGAGACCTCGAGGCTCTCGTCCTCGGCGCGCAGGTAGTCGCGGATGCCGGCGATGGCGCGTTCCGCGCACACCTCTTCGGGGCCGGATACCAGGACGATCGGCGCCGGCTGCGGCGCACGCCAGGAGATCTGCGGGATCGCCGACGCCGCACGAGCTCCCCCGCGGGCGGCGGGGCGACGAGCAGCGGGCGGCATGCTGCAAGCCTACCGACGGTGTGGGACACCGTCGGCCGGTGCGGCGTCGTCGCCCCCGCGGAGGGCATCCGGACGGAAGCGGAGAAGCCAGAGGAAGTAGATCGCGCCGACGACCACGAGACCGAGCAGGATCGTCAGCGGGACGCGCGCGTCATCGGGCGTCGCCAGCACGATCAGGACGAGCACCAGCCACAGGAGAGCCGACACGGCGATGGGAACCTCGAGACTCCCCAGGTCGAAACCTCCCCGCGCCGGCGCGAGACGTCGTCGGACGGACAGGTAGAGCACGACGATCCCGCAATAGATCCCCGCGGGCAGCAGCGTACCGACGACGATGAGCTGCGTCAGAGCGGCGCCGGGGAGAGCGGCCATGAGTACGACTCCGATCACGACGATCAGGACGGTCGCTGCGATCGGTGTGCGCGTACGCGGGTCGACCCTGCTCATCAGTCCCGCGGCGGGGAAGCGCTGATCGCGTGCCATCGCGAACGCCTGACGCGCGCATGCCGCCATCACCACGAGCCCGGCACCCAGGAACGCGAAAGCGATGCCGCAGAGGAGCAGACGCTCCCACACCGACCCGAGTCGGCTGCGGATGATCGCGGCGACCGGAGAAGGGTCGGCGGTGACCGCGGGGATGTCGTCGATGGACACCGTGAGCACGACGAGGAAGACGAAGCCGACGACACTCGCGGCCAGCACGGAACCGACGATGGCACGCGGGACGACCCGGAAGGGGTCCTTCGCCTCCTCCGCGAGGTTGGCGGCCGAGTCGAACCCGACCAGTGTCGTCAGTCCCATGAGGGCACCGGCCATGAGCCCGCCCCCGATCGCGAAGTAGTCCGGGTCGCCGGCGCTGGTGCCGCGTGCCACGACATTGGCGGGGTCGCCGCCTCCACTGAGTGCCAGCACGACCAGCAGCGCGACGACGAGCGCGGCGATGATTCCGAACTCCACGCCGACGGCTGCGGACGTGATCAGCCCGAAGATCCTCGTGGAAGCGATGACGAGCACCGCTTCGACGAGAAGGACGCCGATGGTCAGGATGCGGGCCGTGTGCTCGTCCTCGGCGACCCCGAGAAGCGGCATGAGGGCCTGGCTCACCATCGCGTTGGCGAGCGTGACCGCCGTGATGGCGAGATACCAGAAGCTCAACCATCCGAAGAGCCAGCCGACGCGGGCGTTCGCCAGACGCGACGCCCACTGGTAGGACGAGCCGCTCAAGGCGATCCGCGCGGCGAACTGCGCGACGACGAGCGCCACGAGCGTCTGGCCGACCGCGGCGATGATCCAGAGCCAGATGCCGACCGGCCCTGCCGTCTGCAGCATCTCGCCGTAGGTGGCGAAGACGCCGACGGCGACGGAGATGAAGGCGAACGAGACCGCGAAGACCTGGAACCCGCCGAGCGTGCGCGTGAGCTGGGGCCCCGCCGACTCTCCGGATGGGGCGGCGACGACGCGGCCGACGCGACGACGGTCCGGCATGGCGGGCCTCCTTTCGACGGTCTCGATTCTGATGAGTCACCGGCGGGGCGCCTAGACCCTCTTGCGGACATGTCCGCTTGCGGGCGACCCCTGCGATGCCACGGCATCAGGGCGGCGTCCGCTCGTGCCACAGGCGGAGCGCACCTCCCTCCCGCCACACGACGACCAGCCCCTCCCTGTCGGTGCGGGCGGTGCGCGCGCCGGCACCGCGGAGGATGCGGAGAGTCTCGTCACGGGGATGCCCGTACGTGTTCTCCCCGACCGAGATCATCGCCACCGCCGGGCGGATCCGCTCGTACAGTGCGGCATCCTGATCCGCGCTGCCGTGGTGGGCCACCTTGACGACGTCGTACGAGGCGAGCAGGCCCGCCCCCGATCCCGCGCCCAGCTGCCGTTGCGCGGAAGCGTCCAGGTCGCCGAGGAGGAGCGTGGCGGGCAGGCCCCCTCCGACCACCTCGACGACGACGCTCGCCGCGTTGCCCGCGGTCGCACCGTCTCGCGGCCACAGCACCCGCCACCGCGCGCCGCCGAGGACGCCGGCCATCCCTCGCACCGCGGGGACCACCCGCACCCCCTCGCGCTCGAAGTCGTCGATGGTGCGTGCGTCGTCGGCGCCGTCCGGCGGTCCGTGCAGCACCGTTCCGACGCGCCCGCGCACGGCGTCGAGACCGCCGCGGTGATCGAGATCGAAGTGCGTGAGCACGAGCAGGTCGATCCTCCCGACGCCGAGAAGGTCCAGGCACCGGGTGAGGCCCTCGGGCTCCGGGCCCGTGTCCACGAGCGCGACCCGCTCGGCGGAGCGGAGGACGATCGCGTCGCCCTGGCCGACGTCGCACGCCGCCATCGCCCAGGTCGACGGGATCTCGCCGCGCAGCCGCACATCGGCGACGGGCCCGAGAGCGACCCCGACCCCCGCACAGGCGGCGAGCAGGAGGGCCGCGACCCCGCGGACACGCGCCGGTCCCGGCACCAGAAGAGCCGCGACGGCCGCACCGACGACGGCGAGCCAGACGAGACCCCACAGCCCCTCCGGCCAGTCCACGACGCTCCCGGGGAGCTCCGCCGTCATCCGCGCGGTCGCCGCGATCCATGCGGCCGGTACCCAGGCGAGGGCGGCCAGACCCGGGCCGATCACCGGCAGCCCCGCGCCGAGGCACGCCGCGAGCCCCAGAATCGTGCCGAGCGGAGCCGCGGGGGCGGCGATCGCGTTGGCCAGAACGCCGTAGACGGACAGGCGCGGCGAGATCAGGACGATGAGCGGACCGCACGCGAGCTGCGCGGCCAGGGGCACGGCGAGACCGAGAGCGAGAGGACGGGGCATCCATCGCCCCAGTCCGTCCGCGAGCGGGCCCGCGCCGAGCAGCAGAGCTGCCGTCGCCGCCGCCGACAGCGCGAAGCCGAGCGACAGCGCGAGCCAGGGGTCGGTGATGAGGAGCACGACGACGGCGGTGGTCAGCAGCGACACCCCCGCCCCCGGTCTGCCGCGCAGCACGCCGAGCATCGCGATCGCGGCCATCGCCGCCGCGCGCACGACGCTCGGCTCGGGAGAGACGAGCACGACGAACGCCCCCAGCGCGGCGAGTCCGGCCCCGACGCGGACGCTCCGGCGCGTGCGGCACGCCGCTGCGGCGCCGAAGGCCAGCCCCACCACGAGCGCACAGTTCGCCCCGCTCACGGCGGTGAGGTGCGACAACGACGACGCCTTCATCTGCTCGTCGAGCTCGGACGTCACGGCCGCGGTGTCGCCGACCGCGAGCCCCGAGATCAGGCCCGCGGCCGGCGGAGGGAGGGCGAGCGTCTGCGCACGCAGACCACGCCGCAGCTGGGATGCCGCGTCCCAGATCCCGACGGGAGGCGTGAGCACCCGCACATCGTCCCCGGCGTCGACGATCAGCACGGCCCGTCCGCCCGGCTCGGCTCGCCACGCCGTCCCGGTCATCCGCACGCGCGCACCCAGATCCAGCCCTTCGGGCACGTCGGCGAGGCGGACGAGCACGGGCACGCCGACGCCGACGGCGACGTCGCGGCCCGCATCCACTCCGACGCGCACCCGTTCCAGCAGCGCATCGAACCGATGCCCGACGGCGGTCTGTTCGATCTTGCCCACGGCGACGACGTCGAAGCGGATCGCCCGCCCGCCGTCGATCGGCAGCGCGGCGACGCGGTCGCGGCCGGGCTGGGCGGCGGCGACGTGCGTCGTCGCGGCCGCCGCCGCGGCGAGGGCGACGGCCGCGAACGCGCAGCAGCGACGCATCCGCCCCGGCGCTCGCCACGCGGCGATCAGAGCGAGGACGACCACGCCCCACAGCCCGGCCGACACCGGGACCGCGACCTCGGGGTGGAGGATCGCGGCCGCGGCCCCGATCCACGCCGCAGCGGCCGCGGGGACGAGCCGCAGGTCTCGGCGGTGGGCGCGGCGTGCGCTCACACGCTCACCCGCTCGCGCAGGCCGGCGAGCATCTTCTCGCCGATGCCCGGAACCGACAGGAGGTCCTCGACGCTCGTGAAGGGCCCGTTGCGCTCCCGCCACTCCACGATCCGCTGGGCGAGAGCGGGTCCGATGCGCGGAAGCGTGTCGAGGGCGGCGACGTCCGCGGTGTTGAGGTCGACCCGCCCGTCGGATGCCACGCCGGCCTCCCCCGACACGGCGGGCGTCTCACCGAGGGTCGGAAGCCGGAGCTGCTCGCCGTCGGCGAGGCGGCGCGCGAGGTTCACCGCGCCGTCATCGGCCTCCGCCGTCACGCCCCCCGCCGCGGCGATCGCGTCGATGACACGCGCACCCTCGACGAGCCGGTAGAGCCCCGGGCGCACGACGGCGCCGGACACGTGGACGTAGACGGGCGGCGCCGAAAGGTCCTCGGCGACGGCGGCCACGGTCTCGGTCGCAGCCGGAGGTTCCGCCACGGTGCGCACGATGCCGGCGATCACCGCCGCCGCAGCCGCCGCGAGCACGAGCACGATCGCCGCGCCCACGCCGGGGCGTCGGCGTGCGGAGGTGTCGATCGTCGCTCCGGTCACACCGCCAGAGTGGCGGGGCGAGCGGGCAGAGGCGGCGTGGGCGAGGCAGTCCGTGGACAGTTGCGGGAATCCGGCTGCCGGGGAGGAGACGGCGTGGGCGCGGCGACGCCGTGCTCGTCAGGCCGTCGACGCGCTCGGGCCGGTCGGCGCGGGCCTTCCTCGGTCGAGCTACCGGCGGGATCCGCCGCTCAGCCTCAACACGGAGACGATCGCCATCACCGTGCCCACCACGGTCGGATATCCGCTCACGGCGGTGAACCCGACGGCGTTGAACGGATCGAACGCCGATCCGCCGGAGACCCATCCGAGGCCCGAGGTCACGGCCACCGCGACGACGACCAGGACGGTCAGTCCCGCGGCCAGCCCCACGACCGGCCATCGCCACCCGATCAGGACGGCGCCGAGGACGACGACGGCGAGGGACACGAGCGTCAGCGGGTGTACGGAGTACCCGCCGCCCCAGGCGAGATTCGCCGCCACCGACGTCGCGTACAGGGCGAGCACGCCCGTCGCGATCCCCGTGAGGAGGCCGACGACGATCCTCGCCGCACTGATTCCCCGCTGCGATGGTGCAGCGGTGTCGGTCATCGTCACGGGACCACTCCCCTCACCGCGGCGGTCACCGGTCCCCCGGCGACGGCGCCGATGAGGGGAGCATACCCCGGGGCCGTCAGGCCGTCGTGAAGCTCACGACCTTCGGCGCACGCACGAGCGCGCGGACGATCTCGCGGCCGGCGAGGGAGCGGAGCACCTTCTCGTCGTTGCGGGCCAGTGCCTCGAGCTCGTCGGCGGAGATGCGCGCGGGGACGGTCAGCGTGCCGCGCACCTTCCCGTCGATCTGGACGACGGCCGTGACCGACTCCTCGACGAGCAGGGTGGGATCCGGCTGACGCCACGTCACGAGCCCCACATACGGGTCGTAGCCCAGCATCGCCCACATCTCCTCGGCGGTGTGGGGTGCGAACAGGTCGAGCACCATCGCGATCGCCTCGGCCGCCTCCCGCACCGCCGGATCCGCGGGTCCCGCGGCGCCGTCGATCGCCTTGCGGGTCGCGTTGACGAGCTCCATCAGACGTGCAACCACGACGTTGAACTTCGTCTGCTCGACGAGCCCGGGGGCATCCGCCCACAGCCGGTGGGTGACGCGGCGCAGCGCTTGGTCGCCGTCCGCCCAGACGACGTCCGGCGCGCTCGTGACGTCCTGGGCGATGCGGAGCGCGCGCGCCAGGAACTTCTGCGCGCCCGTCGTGGAGACATCGCTCCAGTCCTTGTCGTCCTCGACCGGCCCGGCGAAGGCGAGAGCGACCCGCAGAGCATCCGCCCCGTACAGGTTGAGCTCGTCCTGGAAGAGCACCAGGTTGCCCTTGCTCTTGCTCATCTTGGCGCCGTCGAGGATGACCATGCCCTGGTTGATGAGGTTCGAGAACGGCTCGGTGAACTCCACCAGCCCCATGTCGAAGAGCGCCTTCGTGATGAACCGCGCGTACAGCAGGTGCAGGATCGCGTGCTCGACGCCGCCGATGTAGAAGTCGACGGGACCCCAGCGGTTCGCCTCGCGCGACGAGAACGCCTCGGTCGCATCACCCGGCGACAGGAAGCGCAGGAAGTACCACGAGCTGTCGACGAACGTGTCCATCGTGTCGGGGTCGCGCAGCGCCGGCTCGCCCGTCTCGGGATCGACGGTGGTCACCCAGTCGGTCGCCGCACCGAGCGGCGACGAACCCTTGGGCTTGAGGTCGAGACCCTCGACGGGAGGCAACTCGATGGGCAGCTGGTCGTCCGGCACGGGCACGATGCGTCCGTCGGCGGTGTGCACCATCGGGATGGGCGTTCCCCAGAACCGCTGGCGGGAGATCAGCCAGTCGCGCAGCCGGAACGTCTTCGCGGCGCGTCCCGTGCCCGCCGCCTGCAGCTGTTCGATCACGCGGGCGATGGCGTTGCGCTTGCTCAGTCCGTCGAGCGGACCGGAGTTGATGAGGCGCCCCTCACCCGTCAGAGCCGTGCCGGTCACCGCCGGGTCGATCGACTCGATCGGCTCGTCGAGCACCGGATCGCCGTTCTCGTCGAGCTCGATGACCGGGATCGCACCGGTTACGGGGGCGGTCGTGTCGACGACCACGCGGACGGGCAGATCGAACGCGCGAGCGAAGTCGAGGTCGCGCTGGTCGTGGGCGGGCACCGCCATCACGGCGCCGTGACCGTAGCCGGCCAGCACGTAGTCGGCGGCCCAGATCGGCAGCCGCTCGCCCGTCACGGGGTTGATCGCGTACCGCTCCAGGAACACGCCGGTCTTCGGCCGGTCGGCCGTCTGGCGGTCGATCTCGCTCGTCTTCTGCACCGTGTCGAGGTAGTCCTGGAACCGCATCCGTGCGTCGGGAGAGGCCGACGCGACGAGCTCGGCGGCCAGGTCCGAATCGGGGGCGACCACCATGAACGTCGCACCGTACAGCGTGTCGGGGCGGGTGGAGAAGACCGTGATCTTGTCCTCGCGTCCCTCGATCTCGAAGTCGATGTCCGCACCGATCGAGCGCCCGATCCAGTTGCGCTGCATCTGCAGCACCTTGTGCGGCCAGAAGCCCTCCAGCTGGTTGAGGTCGTCCAGCAGCCGGTCGGCGTACTCGGTGATCCGGAAGAACCACTGCGTGAGCTTCTTCTTCTCCACGACCGCGCCGCTGCGCTCGGACGTGCCGTCGGGCAGCACCTGCTCGTTGGCGAGGACGGTCTGATCTACCGGGTCCCAGTTGACCAGTGCGTCCTTGCGGTAGGCGAGGCCCTTCTCGTAGAGACGCTGGAAGAGCCACTGGTTCCAGCGGTAGTACTCGGGGTCGGACGTGTGCAGCACCCGCGACCAGTCGAACGAGACGCCGTACTGCTGCATGCTCGCGCGCTGCTGCGCGATGTTGTCGTAGGTCCAGCCGCGGGGCTCGACGCCGCGCTTGATGGCGGCGTTCTCCGCCGGCAGTCCGAAGCTGTCCCATCCGATGGGGTTGAGCACGTTGTAGCCGCGGTGACGCCAGAACCTCGCGACGATGTCGGAGTAGAGGTAGTTCTCGGCGTGTCCCATGTGGAGGTCGCCCGACGGATACGGGAACATCGCCAGGACGTACTTGCGCGGCCGCGTGTCGTCCTCGCCGCCCGCGCGGAACGGGTCGTCCTGCGCCCAGCGCGCCTGCCACTTCTGCTGGATGGCGTGGGGGTCGAAGCCGTCGCCGGGCGCGGCGGCATCGGGGGATGCGGGGATCGTGGACACGGGTCACCAATCGTGGAGTTCGGGAACGCGCGGACGCGTCTTTCCAGGTTAGCGGACAGGCGGAACGGCTCTTCCGGCCTCGGCCGGCCCGTCGGGCCCGTCGAGCGCTGCCCACGCGGGCGGCAGCTCCGCGCCGAGCGCGGCGAGGGGCCCGCGGGCCTTGACGGCGACCTCGGCGAGCTCGGCATCCGTCTCGGAGAGCCAGGTGATGCCACCCCCCGCCCCGACGTACGCGCCGCCGGAGTGGACGACGACCGAGCGGATCGTCATCGCGAGGTCCGCGGCGCCGTCGGTCCCGACCCAGCCGAAGCAGCCCGCGTACACACCGCGCGGAGCCGCCTCCAGAGTGTGCAGGACCGTCATCGCGGACAGCTTCGGCGCGCCCGTCATGCTCCCCGCGGGGAAGGCCGCCGCCATCAGGTCCCCCGTCGTCGTGCCGGGGAGGAGGCGCCCCGCGACCGTGCTGACGAGCTGATGCACCGCGGGGTAGGACTCGACCTCGAGGAGCCGTTCGGCGGCGACCGTCCCCGGCACGCAGACGCGGTGCAGGTCGTTGCGCATGAGGTCGACGATCATCACGTTCTCCGCACGCTCTTTCGGGCTTGCGAGCAGGTCGGCGGCATGCTCCGCATCGGAGTCGGGGTCCGCACCGCGCGGGCGGGTGCCTTTGATCGGGCGGGTCCGCACGATTCCGTCCCGCACGTGCAGGAACTGTTCGGGGCTCGCACTCAGCAGCGCCGACGGACCGCAGCGCAGCATCCCGCCGTGGTGGGCCGGCTGCGCACGGCGGAGGCGGAGGTACGTCGCAACGGCGTCGATCGGGCCATCCGCGGCATCCACCTCGAACCGCGTCGTGAGACACAGCTGGTAGGCGTCCCCGGCGCGGATCGCGTCGCGGCACCGCGAGATCAGCACGCCGTAGTCCTCCGGCGTGTGGCGGGCCTTGGCGGTGCGCGACGGCGTCGGCTCCGGCAGACGCTCGCCGGACGGTGGCGCGTTCTCGCGGGCGCGGCGGCACCATGCCTCGACCTCGGCGACGACGCGCTCGTCGCCGTCTGGCGCGAGGATCCAGGCCCGTCGGGCGGCGTGATCGAAGGCGACCAAGTGCGTCACGCGGATCGCGGCGTCCTCCGGCGCATCGGTGTCCCGCCGGGCCGGGGCCCCGGCGCGTCGCGCTCCGGCGTCGTAGCCGCTCCAGCCGACCCATCCGCCCGCGAAGCCGCCCGGTACCTCGATGTCGCCCTCGGGAGGAGACGCGCCGTGGGACACGGCGAGCGGGACGTCGTCGGGCAGGCCCGGAGCGGGCTCCCCCGTTCCCAGCCAGGACCACCCGGACTCCGCGTGCGGGCCGCCGTCGAGCCAGAAGGCGTGCGCCTCGATCGCCGGGCCGGCGAGGAACAGCGCCTCAGGATCGATCCACGCGATCGGGCGGACGAGGGGGCGGGCGGGCACTCTCCCAGGCTACGGCGAGGCCGCTCCGTAGGCTGGAGCGGTGAACGAGTTCCTGTCCTGGCTGCTGGACGCGGTGCAGAGCGTGGATCCCGTTCTGCGCACGGTCATCGCGGGCATCGCGATCACCCTCGAAACGAGCGTGCTGGTGGGGCTCATCGTCCCCGGGGACACCGTCGTGATCGTCGCCTCGACGGCGGTCGGATCCTTCGGCGAGGGCGTCGTGCTGGTCCTCGTCGTGATCGTCGGAGCCCTGATCGGCGAAAGCATCGGATTCTGGCTGGGCAGATGGCTCGGCCCCCGCATCCGGTTCTCGCGTCTGGGCCGGCGCATCGGCGAGGACAACTGGGCGCGCGCCGAGCTCTACCTCCGCCGCCGCGGCGGACCGGCGATCTTCCTGTCGCGGTTCCTTCCGGTGCTGCACTCGCTCGTCCCGCTCACCGTGGGGATGAGCGGGTTCGCCTACCGCCGGTTCATCGCGTGGACGGCTCCCGCCTGCACGGTGTGGGCGATCGCCTACGTCGGCGTGGGGGCGGCCGCCGCCGGCACGTATCGGGAACTCGCCGACCGCCTGCACTACGCCGGCTACATCTTCGTCGCGATCATCGCCGTGTTCCTCGTCCTCGCCTACCTGGCCAAACGCTTCCTGGTGCGCAGCGAGGCCCGGCACATGGGCGGCGACGCCGCCGAGGGCGACACGGACCCGGGCGGCGTGAAAGACTGATTCGGATGCCCTCCGAACCCCCGGCCCGCACCAAAGTGCTCTGGATCGCACGCCTCGACCACCGGATCAACGCGTGGCGCGAGCGTCGCGCGCGCGCACGCGGTCACCGACCCAGCGTCGCCGCCTACCCCGGCTACGGCGGAGAGGACTGGGTGCGCGTCCTCGGCCGGGTGCTCATCGTCCCGCCCCTGCCCAGCCGCCACCGCGGCGAGTACGCCGGCGTCCGCGGGTGGCGAGCCTTCGCCTCGGTGCCGGTCGGCTACGCGGAGGTCACGATCACCGTCGACGGGACGACGCACCGCGTCGTCGCCGATCGTGGCGGCGTCGTCGACGCGGTCCTCCCGGCTCGTCTCTCCCCCGGCTGGCAGCCCGTGACGATGTCCGTCGAGGGATCCGAGCCGTTCGAGACCCGCGTCTTCATCGTCGGCGCGGATGTCCGCTTCGGGGTGGTCTCCGACGTCGATGACACCGTGATGGTGACGGCGCTCCCCCGGCCCTTCGTCGCGGCGTGGAACTCCTTCGTCCTCGACGAGCACGCCCGGCAGCCCGTCCCCGGCATGGCCGTCCTGCTCGAGCGTCTCGTCCGCGATCATCCGGGCGCGCCGGTCGTCTACCTCTCCACCGGGGCGTGGAACGTCGCACCCACCCTGCAGCGTTTCCTCCGGCGGCATCTGTACCCGCCGGGCGCACTCCTGCTGACCGACTGGGGTCCGACCCACGACCGGTGGTTCCGCAGCGGCCGGGAGCACAAGGAGGCCGAGCTCCGGCGCCTCGCCACGGAGTTCCCGCACATCAAGTGGATGCTGATCGGCGACGACGGGCAGCACGACGACGATCTCTACACGGCGTTCACGAGCGAGCTGCCCGACCACGTCGCCGCGGTCGCGATCCGCCGGCTGTCGCCGGCCGAGGCCGTGCTCGCGGGCGGTCGCACCGTCGTGAACGACCACGCCGCCGCGAGCGTGCCGTGGGTGTCCGAATCGGATGGAGCCGCGCTGCTGGAGCGGCTCGCCGAGGCGGGGGTCGTCGACCGGGACTGACCCGTGTCGGCGGCGCCGCGTAGGCTGGCCGCATGTGCGGACGCTTCGTCGTAGCCGCGAGCGGACCAGAGCTCGTCGGCGTTCTCCGGGTCGATCTCGTCGGCGACGACCTGCCCGCACCGTCGTACAACATCGCTCCCACCGACCGGGTGGCCATCGTCCTGGACTCGGCGAAGACGGAGCCGCCCACACGCCGGCTCGAGGCTGCGCGCTGGGGTCTCGTCCCCGCATGGGCGAAGGATCCCTCGGTGGGTGCCCGCGCCTTCAACGCACGCGCCGAGGAGGTCGAGGACAAGCCGATGTTCCGCCGGGCGCTCCTCGCCCGACGCGCGGTGATCCCCGCGTCCGGCTACTACGAGTGGCACACGGAGGCCGGGGAGAAGACGCCGTACTTCATCCACCCCGCCGACGATGCACCGCTGATGTTCGCGGGGCTCTACGAATGGTGGAAGGACCCGGCCAAGGCGGACGACGATCCGACGCGGTGGATGCTGAGCTTCACGATCATGACGCGATCCGCGACGGGTTCGCTCGGCTCGATCCACGACCGGATGCCGCTGTTCATCGACGCCGACTACGCCGACGTCTGGCTCGATCCGACCACGGAGAACGTGGGCGACCTCCTCGACGCCGCGATCGATGCCGCACCCGACATCGTCGACACGCTGTCGATGCGTCCGGTCGGCCGGGAGGTCGGCAACGTGCGCAACAACGGTCCCGACCTCATCGCGCCACTGCCCTGACGCCCCGCCCGCGCCCCCGATCCGTGGCGCAATCCGTCGCTGTGCGCGGGTGGTTCCGACGGATGCTGACACATCTGCGCCGGCCCGCGCGGGATGTGTGGCGCAATCTGTCGCTGTGCGCGGGTGGTTCCGACGGATGCTGACAC
>NZ_JBBCVW010000028.1:0-18296 GCF_037146215.1 Microbacterium sp. MMO-56 | reverse complement strand
GAGTGTGACGCTTCCTGCTGTTCGTCATGATCTGACCAGTCTCCCTGCCCGGACCCCCGGGCAACAGGACGACTCACACAACCACCGGACCTACCGAACGGGGTCAGCCCACCACGATCATCCATCGCGGCCAGATGCGGCGGGTGCCACTGATGTTCACATGGGGCGGGTCCAGTGATCCCATCCTCCGGATTCACTGGATCGAGGATGGCGAGAGCCGGCACCGGGACTTCCACGTCGGCTAGTTTGTGCCCATCAAACCGAGCGGCACAGTGGGAGGGCGGCTGCGGTGAACGCGGCTGCCTGCTGGCCGACCAGCCGCCTGGTTTCGCAGGAACTCTGGATCGCAGCCTGGGTGATGGCTGCAACCGCGGCTTCCAGCTCGTCGACGGTAGGCGCGGACACGCTGATCAGGCCGGTCACGCGCAGGACTCCGTGGCCCGCGGTGAGGTCCGCTTCCTGTTGCAGCACGTCTTGGAACTCCGCGGTTTGGGCGGCGTCTTCGATCTGCCCGAGTCTGGAACGCTGGGCGGCGTCGCTGATGTACTCGACCTTCTTGCGGCGGATGTCGCGGGCGGCCTGGTCGGAGCGCATCGGGGTGTAGATCAGCGACACGGCTCGCTGGATGCCGGTGGACAGCAGGATCGGGGCGGTGAATCCGGGGTAGACGAGGCTTCGGGGCCATTCGGAGATCCAGAGCACGGCGTGGTGGGCGGAGTCGGTGCGCAGGTTGCCCCAGGTCTCGGTGACCGCGACCGGGCCGGCGGTGGCGAGGTCGCGGCCGATCTGCCCGTGCCGTTCCAACGCGGACGCGACGGCAGGGTCGTAGGCGGAGCGGAGGATGACGGCGATCTGTCCGGCGTCGAGCCACCCGGACGGGGCGAGGTCGGCCGACCGCAATGCGGACGCCAGGGTCGACATCTCCTGCCGCAGCACCCCGGCGGCCCCCTTGATGCCGCCGCCGGCGGTTCTGATCTGCCGGGCCGCGGCCTTCATGTCCAGGCTCAGGCTGATCGTGGTGGCGTGCCGTTCCCCAGCAGGCCCGGCACGTTCGATCAGCTCGGCGTAGGTGTCGGCGGCCCAGGAGCCGTCCGGGGTGCCGTGCGTGGTCCACCACTCCGCGAGCCCGGTGCCTGAGTCGGGCAGGGTGCGCTCGAGGACTTGCAGGGTCGCGATCCGTCCAGACCGGCATACCGTCGCCAATGCGCGGCCCCAGGTGGTGACGCGGCGTTCCTGCTCGCCAGGATCGAGGAGCACGAACGCGGGATGTGTCACGTCACAGACGACCGTCAACGTCGCGGCGTGGGGGTCGCGGATCATGCAGGCCCCGGTCTCCGGATCGATGTATTCGCGGAGCCGGGCCACGTCGCCGGGCAGGGCGAGGGTGCAGGCGGGGCGGGGCTTCACGATCCGGCGACGGTAGAGCAGTTGCCCGCCCGTGACCCGCCACAGCCACCAGAACGCGACCGGCAGCCACTCCACCACCGGGCGCCCGCCGACAGGGATCCACGTCAGTGCGGCGCTGAGAACCCAGATCGGGGCGGTGTAGGCGAGCAGCATCCCGCCGCCCGCGTAGAACGCGGCGATAAGGGTGAGGCCGCCGATGCCGAGGGTGACGAGCTGCGCGACCGACAACCCCAACAGCACGCCCCGGCGCGTGAGGCGGGAGAACTTCACCGGCACGAGCTCGCCCGGCGCGGGCTCTTTCGCATGACTGACCATCGGTCACTCCTTCGTCGCCTTGGGCGGGGTTTGGGGTGCCCGGCGCACGCTTGGCGCTGCGGTCGGCGCGGGTGCCGAAGGCGGCGGAGGGGCGCTGGATTGTCCGGCGCCGCTGGCGACCGTCTCGCCCTGACCGGCCAATGCCGCACCGGCCTTCGGTCCCGCGGTGGCCGCGGCTTTCACGACCTGCGCGCCCACGACCACGGCCACCGCTGGGCCTGCCGCCGCTGCACCGGCACCCGCCGCGCCTGCTCCGGCACTCGCCCCTGCCCCGGCGCCCGCCCCTGCACTCGCACTGGTCGCCCCTGCTGAGCCGCCGGTCGGGGAGGCCATCGGCGCCGCCGCACCACCGCCTCCAGAGCCGCCGCCGGGCCTGCTCGCTTGACCGTCGAGTACCTTCTTCGGCCCGTCACCGGACGGCTTCGACGGGATCGGGATGGGTCGGTTCAGGGCGCGTTTCGCGTCGTCCTCGGCGGCGGCCTGCCCGTAGTAGTCGGTGCCGACGAACGCGAGGAACCGGTACGTCAGGTACGGCGCGAACCCCGCCAACGCCATCAGCACGATCCCTGCGAGCGGGTCGGACACGGAGGCCAGGTCGAGGTCGATGGGGGCCGCGACCTGGGTGATCGCGACGAGGAAGATCACGACGAGCACGAGCTTGGACAGGATCAGGGCGATCACGAACATGGCCCACTTGCTCACCCAGCCGCGGGCCGCGTCCCACGACGATCCGGAAAAGGCGAGCGGGGCGAGGGCGACCGCGACGAGTAGCAGCGATTTGCGGATCAGCAGCGACAGCCAGACGATCGCCGCTGCTGCGATCGCGAGACCGGCGAGGAAGATCATGATGATCGCCCCGACCCCGGGCGCGGGGATGGACAGCGCGGAGAGCCCAACGACGAGGGCGGCGATCTTGTCGCCCATGGTCTTGGTGGTCTCGCCGGCGGCTTGGATGATCCCGACGCAGAGCTGGTCGGTGATCTCCAACAGCAACGCGACCAGGGTGACGACCACGAAGGAGCCGATCACGGCCTTCCCGAGGCCGAGCGCCGCGCGGGTCAGCGCGGTGGGGTCACGCCGGATCATCCCGGTGATCAGTTGCAGGCAGAAGAACAGCAGCATCACGAACACGGCGATGCCGAACACGAGGTTGAACACCGACAGGAACCCGGGCCGTTGCACGTTCACCAACGTGGTGGTGTCGAACACGGCCCAGACGGCGGTGAACAGCCAGCTTGCCGCGCCGCCCATCGCCTGGGCGAGCCAGTCGAACGGCGCCGCTACCAGCGATGCCGCCGCCTCACCTGCGGTGTTGCAGACGGTGGAGATGACGGGGACATCGCATATGCCCATCACAAGACCTGCTTTCTACCGGACCGGGTTCTAGACGGTCTGGCCGACGCCCCAGAAGAAGTTCACGAGCGCGACGCTCGCGCCGCAGACGATCGCGGCACCGCAGGACACGAGGACGCCGACCTTGCCCCGACCGGCCAGATGCGGGTTGCTGGAGTTCGCGCCGTAGGCCCAGACGACGGCTGAGACGATCAGTGCCAGGACGGCGAGGATCAGGCCGACCGTCATCACCGCACCGACGATGGTGCGCAGGGCCGCGATCCCGGGAAGACCGGAACTGTTGGGGGGAATGTCGATCACGATGGTGTCTCCTTCAGGCGAGAGGTGGCTTCTGCCCACAGGTGCACCGTGCTGACCGCCGCGTCCTCGCTCGCCCGCATCACCGGGCACGTCTCAGGGGGCGGGTCCGGGTGTGCGTCAGAGTCGTTGACCGAGAGCGATGAGCCAGTTCATCCACGCCACCCCGCCGCCCGCGAGCACGGCGGCGCCGAGCGCGACGAGCACCCCGACCCGGCCTTTCGTGGCGGCGGAGTAATTGCCGTGCGCGGCGGCGATCGCCCAGCAGATCGCCGAGACGATCAGCATGAGCACGGCGATGACGACCACGAACATGAACAGCGCGCCGACGACCTGCTTCAGATCACCGATCCCGGCCAGCCCGCCGAAGTTCGGAAACACGCCCATCACGCACCACCGCGGGGGAGTGCAGCCGTGATCGGGCCCGCCGGTTCCGGCCAAGGCGCAGCTGTGGTCCCGTGGGCCTCACATCCGGTCGTGGGGCCGGTGGTCGCGGTGGGGAGGTTCGCGGCGCCGTGCTGGGTGAGCCACGCGGCGGCGTCGATCGCCGTGCCGTTGGTGCCGCCGGGGCGGACCTCGAAATGCAGGTGCGGGCCGGTGGACATGCCGGCGGAGCCGACGTCGCCGATGTGCTGACCGGCGGTCACCCGGTCTCCGACGTGGACGAGGACGCCGGTGTCCCACATGTGCCCGTACGCGGTCGCGACCGTCTGACCGTCGATGTGATGCTCGATGACGATCAGGTTCCCGTATCCGCCGACCGGCCCTGCAACGGTCACGACACCGTCCGCGGCGGCGAGGATCGGCGTCCCCTCAGGGGCGGCGAAATCGGTGCCGGTATGGAACGACGCTTCCCCGGTGATCGGGTGGATACGCAGGCCGAACGGCGACGCCAACACCCACGTCCCTGCAGGCAGCGGGAACACCACACGCGACGAGCCGTCCGCAACGGTCGTTCCGCCGGTGGCGGAGCCCGCCCGCGAGACACCGGCGTGGGTGAGGGCGTTGAGGATGACGTCCGCGACGGGTGCGTTGTTGCGGTAGCGGTAGGGGAACGCGGACACCTCGACGGACTGTGCGGCTTCCCCGGGGTCCATGGTCTGCCAGCCGGGAATGTCGAGGAGACCTCGGGGGGAGCCATTGTTCGGGCCGGTCGGGCCGCCGAAGAATGCGCGGGCTTGGTACGTCGGGTCCATGAGTTCGGCGACGGTGCCCCACCCGGATTGCGGGCGCATCTGGAACAAGCCGAGGGAATCGTGGTCGCGGCCGTTGCCGTCGTTGGGGTAGTTCGCGGACTCGGGGTAAGTGCCGGTGTTCGCGAGCATCCGCAGCGTGGACTCGCTGAGCGCCGCCATCAGCGCGATCTTCACCCCGGGCCGGCCGACCCCGTCGATCCGGCCGCCGACCGTGATGATCGTCGCCGCATGCGTGAGCTGTGTCTTGTTCAGCGTGAACGTGGAGCCGTCCGCCGTGGTGACCCGGAGGCTGTCGGGCACGGCTCCGACCGAGAGCGACCCGGTGGTCGAGCATGCGGCATCGGCGGCCGGGTTCATCAGCACCCCAACCGACAGCAGCAGAGTCGCCGGCGCGAAGAAGAGTGCGGCGAGCGTGAGAACGGCGAGCTTACGGAACACGAGACGCCTGCTCTCACCGCAGCGGGTTGTCGAGCTGAGACAGCCGCAGCAGATGGCAGGTCGGGTAGGTCGGTGCACAGACGATGAACACGGTGAACGACACCGCATGCTCGCTGGACACCGGTTCGCCGTTCCACACGCCGTCGCGGTACCGGGTGCCCTCGATCGTGTACGCCCCGGTGCCCGGTGCGATCTGACCCGGCTGAGCCTGTGCTACGGCGTCGGCCCACGCCGCGGGCACGAACACTCGATCGATCACGAGGTGTTGCCGGGTTTCGTGCTTGCGCAGCTCGATCCACGCGTCCCGCGTCGGCAGATACGCCGAGACATCGGACGCCAGGCCGGCCTGTTCGGTGCCGGTCGGGTCACCGGTGTCGAGGACGATGGACGTGTAGTCCAGAGGCATCAGCCCGCTCGTGGTGTCCCACCCGAAGATCGCCTTCGCGACATTGCGGGCGAACGTCTCCGGGGCAGCGGATCGCACCACCACCGGCATCCGCTGTGACGCCGGTCCCGGCATCGACGGTGCGGACGGCGGGGACGGTGAAAGCTCCGGGTGCGGGGCGCTCGCGCCGCGCGGGCCGGCGATGAGGCCGTGGATGCCGACCCCGGCGAGGAGCAGCAGCACGACCCCCGCGGCAATCAGCGCGATCAGGCGGCCACGCGAAGGCGACGGAGAACGAGAGGTCTTCATGCCCCTTAGGTGCACCCCGACCGCTACAGGCCACGGCCTCACACGGCGCGCAGGTGCGGCATTGCAGCCCGCTCACGCGCGGCGCGGAGGTCGCTGGCGAACCGTCGGGTGCCCTCCGCGGTCGTGTAGAACGCCTCGGCTTGCTCGTCGGTGAGCTGCGCGGTGAGTTCGTCGAGGTCGTAGTGCATCCACCACGAGTCGAGCTCGGCCCAGGTCAGCACGAACGCCCGCACCGCGTACCGAGCCTCCGGTACCGCCGGCGTCGGCGCCTTGGGCTTCTTCGTCTTCTTCGAGCCGTTCTTCGCCTCGGCCCCCACCCGCGCAAGGGCCTGTTCGGCAAGATCGTGCAGATGCGCATCGCGGGCGGCCTCGCCGCTCCGTTCGAGTTCGCGGACACGCTGATACGCCGGATCGACCGGACTACCGGTCTCGATGGCCGCCAGCCCGGCTCGTGCTTCTGCACGCAACGCATCGCGCGTCTCAGGGTCCGCGACAAGGCGTTCGAGGTAGCCGATCTGTTCCAGCCGCGTGTACGACGCCGCACCGGTGACCATCTGCGCGGCCTGCCTGCGGGCATCACCGGGAGGGGTGGTCAACGGGTCCGCCGATTCGGCGGACCCGTTCTTCCACCGCGGTTGGTAGTCGCTCGTGAACTGCCCGGCCGCCTCCCGGCGTGCCGCGTCCTCGGCCATCAGCGTCTTGATCTCGCGATACAGGCCCGCGGCTTCCAGTGGGGTGAGGGTCTTGTGAAGCTGGTTGTCGTCCTGCTCGGCCAGCAGGTGCCCCAACCGGTCCGAGATGGCGGAACGCACCCAGACGTTGACGGTGCGCCAGCCGAGCGTCTTGATCGCTGCGAGTCGCCGCACCCCGCACACGAGCACACCGTCCGGGGTGATCGTGATGGGTTGCAGCAGCCCGTCGCGGTCGATGGACGCGGCGAGGGCGTCGAGGTCGCCGAGGTCGTGCCGGTGCCGGTGGCCGACCTGGATCGACTCGACCGTTCGGTCCAGCTCGATGCGCCCCGTCGCCGTGGTCATCACGCACTCCGCCGCCCGGTCCCCGTATGGGGCGCGGCCTGGCTGATGGTCGCCACGAGCCCGTCGTCGGCCAGCA
The DNA here is from genome assembly GCF_037146215.1 of Microbacterium sp. MMO-56. Classification (NCBI taxonomy): domain Bacteria; kingdom Bacillati; phylum Actinomycetota; class Actinomycetes; order Micrococcales; family Microbacteriaceae; genus Microbacterium; species Microbacterium sp. MMO-56. The sequence continues at coordinate 11,483 of NZ_JBBCVW010000028.1, read as the reverse complement.
GGCTCGGCAGGCTTTCGCCGATCAGGAGGCGCAGCAGGATGCCACGGCCTTCGCCTGTCGCGCTGTAACCGGGAGTGGTGCGACCCAGCAGCACCCGCAACAACACGGTCCACGACACCGCAGGGACATCAAGGAGAGCGCGGGCGTGCCGGTCGCGGCGCAGCACCTCGTAGGTGGAGGTGCGTGATCCGATCCGGGCGAGGGCTTCGCAGACGTGCTCGATCGCGGGTCGGGCGGTGCCGTCGGGCCAGCCCAGCAGCAGGAACAACAGAATCGCGTCCTCCACCGCGCCGGTCACCGACGCAGGCTCACCCGAATCCACCTCGTCGTCGTGGTGGTAGGGGTCGGTGACGTGGAATGCCGGGTGGTAGTCCGACAGGGTGTTCTCGCGTTCGGAGAGGCGTTCGGGGTCGTGGAAGCAGGAGACGTGCGGGCGGCGGGCTTGATGCACCGAGCACAGCAGCCCTTGGCCGCGTTCTTCGGCGATGCAGGTGATCCGCACCGCGTGGGTGACGACGGCCCAGGGGTCGTCGGCTTCGCGGGCGGCGCGGGTGCGCATCACGTCGAACGCCGCTGACGCGGCCTCCCACGGGTCCAGGCCGTGTTTACGCGCCAGCGGCGTGTACTTTTCCGCGGCGTAGGTCATCAGTTCGGCGGCTACCGGGTCGTGCTCCCATGCGCCGGGGCCGGCGTCGTGGAGCCGGCGCAGCAGGGCGCGCAGGCCCTCCCCATTGGTGTAGTCCTCACCGGCAGGATCGGTCGCCGTCGTTGTCGTGGTGGTCATGGTCAGGGCACCTCCTGGCAGGCAGGTGCGCCGGTCGCTCCTAGCTACCGTCACCCCGCCGTCCTGGGTGTCCATGACCCATCACCACCCCGGGCTACCTCATCCCGACCCCGGGCCGTGCCGGACTCTCGGCGTGTTGACCGCGACGACCGAACGCGGACACGGGCGGCAACCGCTTTGCCCGCTCCGACACCGACCGTGCCCCGGTCGCGAGGGTCGAACGGAAACGGCGGCCCTGCACGGCTTGGAACTCGATCCCGCGCCCTGCGAGAGCTCCGCTGGAACGGACGAGCAGATCGGTCGGGCGCACCCAGTCCACGCCCCTGCCGCGTACCCGATTCAGCCGCTCCTGCAGCGCATCGCGGCGGTCGGACTCCTGCTTGATCGCATCAGGCGTGCCCGCCTCCAAGGCCTCGGCTTCGGGCTTGGACTGGTCGTGCTCAGGGATGCCCTTCGGCGATGGTTCGCGCATCAGGTGGTTGGGGCTCATGCTGTCGCTCCCTCCGGCAACGGCCCAGAGTCCGGTTGCGCTGGTTCATCGGATTGGTGCGCGTCGGCGAACCAACGCCCAACGGTCGAGGGATGCACGTCCAGGGCGCGCGCGATCTTCTTGTTCGACAGCCCCGACTCGCGCAGTTCCGCCGCCCTCTCGCGTCGGCCCGCCGCTCGCTCGGGCATTGACGGGGTGATCGCGACCATCCCGGCCTGCATGGCGGTCAACGGCGCCTCAGCGACCGATACGGCCCCCGCGGTCTTTGCCGTCTGGTCGGCTGACTCGCTGGGACGGGCGCGGGTGAGGATGACGGTGAGGTGCGTGATCGCGAGCAGCACGACCGGTGGCACCGCCGCGACGGACGCAGCCAGCCCTGCGGGGACGTCCGCGTCGGCCGAGACAACTGCGTGCAGCGAGTTCGCCGTCACCGACACCGCCGCCGAGCCAGCGAGCAGCGTCCACGGATACCAGGCGACCCGTTCCCCGCCGAGCGCGACGACCGCGACCGTGGACACCACGATCACGCCGTCCACGATCAGCGGCCACGCCCAGGCTTGTCCGTCGCCGATCCCGGACCGACGCGCCAAATCCGCGAGCGAGGTGAACGACAGCCAGAACGCGCCCGCGGCGATGAACACCGTGCCGGCCGCCGACGTGATGACCGCCCACTGGCGGCCTGGCCACGCCCTCACAAGAGCCCCCGGGCCGGCACCCGCTGCCGAGCGACACTAGGCGCAGCAGGAGCTGCGCGGTCGTCTCGGATCGCGATCGCGTGAACGCGGCGATAGGCGCTGTCGACAGTCCGGACGATCTCACGCTCCTCGAAGCCAGGCTGCACCGCAGCCGTCACCAGCACCTCCCGTGCGTCCGCGAGGGGGACATCATCCTCCGCCAAGCGGCACGCCGCCCAGAACAATGAACGATTCCGTTCACCCTCGCGCTGCCGGCTGACCCACAACGCCAACCGCTCCGCCTCGACGGCCGTGTCGCGCATGACCGCGGCTGACGGTCTCGGCGGGGTGGCGCGTGGTGGGGTGAGGAAGTCACGCAGCCGCAGCGCGTCCACTGGAGCACCTCCGCTGCCTCCGGCGACGATGCGGTAGCGGGTCGGGGTTCCGTCGATCGTACGGATCGAGGGCGCGGCGACGATGTAGCCGCCGTCGCCGCGGAAATCGATGCCCGCTCTGGCAGACTGCCACGACCTCTGCTCGACCCCGGGTACCGCAGGGAAGTAGGCGTGCAGGCCGCCAGTCGGAGTGCCCACCAGCAGCCCCCATCCGTCGACCAGACCCGCGGCGTCGGCGCGGGCGAACGCGACGGTCCCGTCGACCGGACCGTGCACGTCGACATCCACGACGACCAGGCCGGACACGCCCCCGGTCGGGATGCCGATGTTCGCAGCCGGGGCCGCTCGCCACCAGGCCCGAATCTGAGCCGCATCGGTCGTCGCGTCGAGGAACCCTCGCCCGCCGCGGATCAGCGGCGTCTTGCCGCCTGGCGCACAGGGGAAGACCGGCACCCCTGCCAGCGCGAGAGCCAACGCCGTGCTGGGTAGCCCCCAACCACGTCCCGCCCGTGCGAGTACCGCGAGCCTGTCACCGTCAGGCATCACAGCCCCCGCCCTGCCCGCACCTGCACAGTCAGCGTTGGCTGGCGCTCCGGCATCGGCGCTGTCGCCCGAGACGGCTGCTCAGCCGTCGCCGCATCGTTCCCGAGACCCGGCGGGATGCCGTCACCGACGTGAACTGTGTCGAGCCGATCAACGATGCCGAGGGCGGTCTTCCGCACGCGTTCCCCGGTGGCCTGTACCACCTGAACCGGGTCCTTCCCGTCGACCCGCGCGGCCCAGGTCGAGACATACGGGATCGTGTAGCCGGTGGTGTCCATGCCGTGCGCGGCGCCGATCATCAAGGCTACGGACTCGGCCTCGACTTCGCCGATACCGCGATGCTGCCGGGCGTCCTCGTCGTCAGGGCCGTGCATCAGCACATGCGCCAGCTCGTGCGCGAGCGTCTTGACCTGCGCGGCCGGGTCCATGTTCTCCCGCACCGCGACCTGACGTGCACCCCAGTCGGTCATCCCGTTCGCGCCGTGGATCATGCCCTCGTGCGGCACCCGCAACAGCGTGAACCCTGCCGCCGCGACCTGCGCGGCCAGGCCATCCCACAACCCGGAGGGCGCTTCGCCTTCCAGCAGTGTCGGAGCGGGTGGCTCCGGGATCGGATCGCCGGCGGTCTGGGACACGTCCCACACGTAGGCGGGTCGGGCACCGACCATTCTCGAGCGCACGACCTCGCCAGGGTGCGGCTTCTCCCGCGGATCGAGCCGACGCCATGAACTCGCATCCGCGGGCGTCGAGGACGCGAAGCGGCCAGTGACCGGGGCGAAGATCATGTAGCCCGACTGGCCCTTCCCCACCTGCCGGCCGAGTTGCTGCCACTGCCTGTAGCCGGCGACGTACGACGGCATCGGCTCGGGCACACGACCGGCCCCGAATGCGGCCTCGTGCTGAACCCAGATCAGCAGCGTGTTGTTGAACGAGCGCGAACGGAACCTGGCTGCGAATGCCAACGCCCGCGCCCAGTCCTGCCCGGACACTAGGGTCTCGACGGCGCCGGTCAACCGCTCGTGTAGCTCATCGAGCTTCGCATCTCGCGCCGCCCGCGCGTCCTCGGTCACAGCCATCGTCAGACCTCCCTCCGCGAAGACCACACGTGCGTGGTCGTGCGACTGCGAGGTACGCCGAGAAGATCAGGAAGACAGCACGGACAGGAACCGAGATGGCGACCGGCAGGCTCCGTGACGAACCCGACGAGTCCTTACCGGCCTACACGATGCGCAGGATCGGCGCTGCGGCAAGAGCGCCAATCTGCGGGTAACACCCGGACATTCGCGCGCATCACCCGGATGTCGGCTCTTTGACGGATCGGATCATCGCTCGGTATCGACTCGGCGTAACGCCGACGCTGCGCCTGAACTGCAGTGCTGCGAAATCAGAATCGCTCCAACCCACCTCACGGGCAACCACCGCGATCGGACTGTCCGAGGCGCGCAGGCTTGCGGCCATTTGCTCGACGCGAAGCATCGTCAGATAGGCCATCGGAGGCTTGCCGTATGCATCGACGAACAGACGACCGAACTGGGATTTCGACAGGTTCGCCCGCGCGGCGAGACCGCCTACCGACCATGGTCCGGCAGGGTCAGCGCGTAGCATCCGTTCGGCTTCACGCACTTCGACGCGCAAAGGCGCGAGTCTCCGCACGCGGGGCAAGGCTGGATTCCTGGTCTGCCTTTGCGTTCGCGATGTTCGGACTGGCGAAGTCTTGATGAACGGTGAGATCACGTGCGTGATCGCGAACCACAGCGCCTGCATTCGGTAAAAATTCGACACTGGCTTGTTGGCGGTGCTTAGCATTACCAGCTCGTCCAGCCATGGCGACAAGAGTTCGAGGCGGTCTCGCCCGATCCGAATGACCTGGACGGCCTCGGTGTACAGCTTGACGGCGAAGTCCTGAGCAGCACGACGGTCCTCCAAGAGACCGACGTTCTGCCAGTAGATCTGATCGATCACATAATCCGCGTCCGCGAACATCGTCGTCACGGTGATATGCGCATCCGGTTCGATCCCGCAGAGCGTATTCGCGCTAAGCAGCACCACGTCTCCTGTGCTAAGCGATTGCTGCCCGAACCCGCTTAGGAGGGTCGCGCTTCCACTACGGATGACGATCATCTTTACGTAGTCATAAGCGATCGGCCTCACCGGATCGCGGACCAATTGCGTTCGTGCAGCGATTGGCGAGAACAGGGGTGCCTGTTCACGCTCTGGTGCGGGTTGTTCGTTGGGCATTCGATGCCCTATTCGAGCGCGCGCGAGGAAGAGCTGCGGAGACCCGCCCTACCGCGTGATTCGGAGGCGCTGAACAAGTGCGCGTCGTCGCGGCGCGCCGGGACACGAGCAAGCAAGCGCCGCCTGTTCATCCGCCAGGCGACGCTTGCTTGGTGTTTCGGCTGCGACGTATCAGGTGATCGCCTTGGCCTTCAGGCGCTCAAACTCCGCTTGGGTGATCGTTCCCGCGTCGAGGAGCTGACGTGCCTGCGAGATTTCCGCTGCGGGCGACGCCTGGGCGACGGAGCGGATGTACTCGTCCGCCGCCTGCTGCGCCTCGCGCTGCACCGTGGAGGATCGCTCGGCCATGCCGCTGCCACGCGCTATGAGATACACGAGCGCGGTCAGGAAGGGCACGAAGACGAGAAAGATCAGCCAAACGGCCTTCGCGACACCGTGCAGTTTTCGATCACGGAACAGATCTCCGATGATCGCGAACAGCGCGAAGAGGTAGGCAATGAAGACGAAAACGGTGAGGAACCACCAGATGGTGTCCCAGATGGTCGACCAGAAAGGCATGGACGCTCCAATAAGCTCGTGGGCGGATTCGTTCAGAGCCTAAGGTGACCAGGATCATCGCCAACACGCGTGGAATTGGCCACCCCTAGATATGGGGTCGGCTCTATGCAGGCCATTCCGGGTCGGCATCCGCCGGAGCCGGACGGGTGCCCACGGAATTCTCCTCGAAGTAGGGGTGTGAGTGTGACATCTGGTCGGGTTCCGGGCTCCGGTATCCTCGTAGACGGGATGTCGAACAGTGGCGTGCCTTCGAGCGAGACCATCTGGGAGGCGGGCATGAGGGCACGAGTTGGCATCATCGACGACCATCCTGCGGTCATGCTCGGGGTTGCGTCGGTGCTGAGCGCGCAGCATGACCTCATGGTTACCGCGACCGTCACGACGGCTGATGAGCTGCTCGCGCTTGACCAGCAGTTCGACGGGATCCTCCTCGATCTGACCTTGGCTGACAGGTCCACACCGGCTGAAAACCTTCGTGCGTTGGGCGCTCTGAATGCTCCCGTACTTGTCTACACATCCGGCGACCGTCCTGGGCTCATTCGGGAGGCCGCACGTGCGGGAGCTGCCGGCATGGTGCGCAAGTCCGAGTTCCCAGATGTCATCGTCGAGGCTGTGCGCGGGATGATTCGCGGTGAGGTGGTCGCCTCCGCCGATTGGGCAACCGTGATCGACTTTGATCCCGACTTCGTCGACGCGCACCTCTCGCCCCGCGAGGCAGAGGTGCTCGGACACTACGCAGCGGGCGAGACGGCAGAGCGCGTGGCGTCACTCCTCTTCATCTCACGGCAGACCGTGCTCGACCACATCACCCGCATCCGCGCCAAGTACGCGAGCGCCAACCGCTCAGCACCGACGAAAATCGACCTCTATCGTCGCGCGGTCGAGGATGGCCTCATCCCCGCGGGCGATGACACAGCTCCCTGACGTCCGAATCTCCTCGACGATCGACCGCCCGCTCGGCTGGCTGATCGCCGTCGGCGGCTGCATCGTCATCCTCGATCAGACCGCGTTCAGGTTGCAAGAACTCGGCGACTGGGCGTCGTGGTGGAATATCGGAGCATTCGTCGTTGTCGCGGGGATCGTTGTCCTTGCGGTAGGCGGACTCGTGCTTCCGACGCGCCTCCTCACGATCGTGTGGTGGGGGCTTCCGACTCTGTACATCGCGTTGCAGGCAACATGGATGCTGGGGTACCACGGGACTAGCCTCGACGCTGCAGTTCCCTGGCTGTGGACGGTCGAGCCTCCGATCGTCACACTTCTGCTGCTCTTGATGCGCCCGGTTGCCGCGGTTATCACGACGCTGATGATCTCCTCCGTCCCGGCGCTCTCCAGCCTGATGATTCTGGGCACGGTCCCTTATGGGGTGCTGCACGAGACGCCGATTCAGCTCGGGAACGTGGTCTACGTGGCGGTATTCATCGGCGTCCGCTACCAACTCACACGGCTGCGAGCGCTTGAGCGGGAGGCCCACCGTCAACAGCGTCGGCAGATACGGGCTGCGGTCGTCGCCGAACAACACGCGAAGCTCTCCCGCGTCGTCCACGACGAGGTGCTGTCGGTGCTCTCCTCTGCGGTGCAGACCGTCGGTGGCCCGCCGACGGTGCTTCGGCGGGCGGCGGCTCGCACGCTCGTCGCACTGGACGAATCGGCTGGCGGGGACGAGCCCGGTGCGGAACTCATTCCCGTACGCGAGGCGGTCGCCCTGGTCGCTGGTCGTCTTCGCATGATCGATGAGGACTGCACGCTGAACACGCGTGCTTCCGAGGGGGCTGTCCGACGGGACCTCGCCGAGACGGTTTCGCTTGCTGCGGCTGAGGCGCTTCGAAACAGTGTGCGGCATGCGGGCCATGATGCGACCCGGAGTGTACGGCTTGCGCTGTCGCCGGAACGCGTGAGGGTTGTCGTCGAGGACGACGGTGTTGGTTTTGAGGCGTCAGCGTCACGATCGGGGATGGGGATTCCTGAAAGCATCATGGGCCGGATGAAGGAAATCGGCGGGTCTGCTTCGGTGCGGTCGCACCCGGGTCAGGGGACGGAGGTGGTCATCTCGTGGCCGACGTAGTCACCGCATCCACCTCTGCAGGCGGTCTAGGCACGAAGCCAGCACGCTGGGCTTTCGTGTTCATGTGGGCGACCGGGGTCTGGCTGGGGCTGATGGGTCAGATCACTCCGCTCGAACTTTTCAACGCGTCAGCGTACGCCGCCGCACCGATCGGCGGATTGTTGCTCACGACTCCAGGCAACCAACCGTTGCCACGGCACAAGGTCTTCTGGCTGCCCGTGATCGCGCTCTACGTCACGGTTGTGGTCCTCTACCGCACCCCAGAGGTGTCGACAGTATGGGCGCTAACCTTCACGGCCTACCTCGTCGCCTTCCTCATTCCGCGAGGCAACCCCGTGGCTGGCGGAGTCGGCAGTGCGCTCGTCATCGGCTATGCGCTGGCCTGGGGTCTCGTCCGAGATCCGTCTGGCTCCGGTCTGGCCCTCCTTCTCGGGATCCCCGTCGGCTGCTTGGTCGCGGGTGTGGTGTGGCGGCTCGTACTGGGTTGGATCGTGCACAAGGAGCGCGCGCACCGCGGCGCGGCCGCAAACGCTGCGGAGCACGCGGCAGCATCAGACGAGGCCGTTGCGGCCTCGCGGCGTGAGCTTGCCGATATCCGTGCGGCGGTCACGCCCCTGTTGTCAAGAATCGTTGCGGGTGAGACCATCGACGATGCGATGCGCACGGAACTGACGCTGACCGAAGCCTCCATCCGCGACCGCATCCGGGCGCCCCATCTTCAGCACCCTCTCCTCCTTGATGCGATCGCGCGTCTGCGCGCTCGTGGTGTGATCGTCGTCGTACTCGGTGAGCCGGCCGCTTCTGGCGCGGTGATCGCGACGTCGCTCGCCACACGGATCGTTGAGCTGATCTCAGGAACATGCGAGGGTCGCGTCACCGTTCGGAATCTTCCGGAGGGCAGGGCCGCAGCGGCGAGCGTTGTCGTCCAAACTCGGGACACCTCTGAGCAGGTGCTGCTCGCCGCCGACGGTCAGGTGCGTGCCCGCACGTGAGGCCGCGAGGGACGGCCGAGATCACCGCTTTGACGGAGTTGATCGGCGAGTTCAGCTCGGACGCGCAAGTACCGTTCCCGTACAGATGGCCCGGACGTCTTCAGCACCCGAGCGATGACGTCGAGCTCGAGCCGCTCCCAGGCCACCAGGCGCACGATCTCGGCGTCGAGCGGTTCTCGGTACGAGATCAGCTGGCGGACGTGCCAATCACGGTCATCGGCGTCCAAGTCTCGCTTGCCGTCATCCGCCGCGATCATCCGCAGCGCCCGATGGAGCGCCGGCGCCTCGGCACCGAGGGGTTCACCTCGACCCGCGGCCGTTAGCACTGCACGCGCCGCCCGGAATACGCGAACGGTATTCTCCGCACCATCGTGCACGGAGTCCGGGAACGAGCTCCGTAGCCGTCGGGCAGCCACAACGAACAGCGGCGCGCCGTCCTCGAAGTGATCTAGACGACGCACCAGGTACAGGAGCAGACTTCGACGGTGACGGTCGAGCGCGCGCAGGCCGGCGGACGGAGCGCGCGGGGAGCCGGGCTCGTCGCGGATCCAGTCAACGACCTTGCGTAGTTCCACCTCGACTGTCCGAGGCAGCGCGATGAGCGGCGAGGACGCCGTGAGAAGGTCGTCGATAGTCGGGATGGCGCACCTCTCAGGAGCCGATCTCGAGAAACGGATGCTGCCCTTGTCGGCAACATCTCCACGCTAGGTCTCGGCTCGCCCGCCATGGCATCCCTCGTAGCAGGGGAAGAGACAACGGCAGGAACCTAGGTCTTTCGGTGGAGTATTCTCCACCGAAAACGATGGAGAGCGGGCAGCGAACTCATGACCAGCACGGAGATCATCGGCGTTGTCGTGCTGTGTGTTCACATCGTCATTGGCTTTGTCGCCGCGGTGGTGATCTCCTTGCGTCGCAAGCCCGCGACCGCAATCGCCTGGATTCTGGCGATTGTCTTCATCCCTCTCCTCGGCCTCGTCGCCTTCTTTCTCGTCGGGTTCGGCCGTCTTCCTCGGGCTCGACGCGACAAGCAGCGCGCTGTCAATGCGATGATGCTGGAACGCTCCGGCGTGACCGAGCATCTCGCGGGGTCGGGTGACCCCGAGTGGCTCGGTACGGCGGTCAGGCTGAACGAACGGCTCGGCGCGCTCCCCATGGTGGGGGGCAGCACCGCCGCTCTGATCGAGGACTACGGGGAGTCGTTCGATGCGATGATCGCTGACATCGATGCGGCGGACGAGTTCGTGCACGTCGAGTTCTTCATCCTGGTCCTCGATCAAACCACCCGCCCGCTCTTCGACGCACTGGCTCGCGCCGCGGCGCGCGGTGTACAGGTACGAGTGTTGTCCGACTTCGTGTCGGGGCACATGTTCCCGCATCGGAAGGAAACCGTCGAGTCGCTTCGTGCGATGGGGGCGCAGTGGCGGCCCATGTTGCCGCTACGGCCGTGGCGCGGGCAGTGGCAGCGACCGGATCTACGCAACCATCGCAAACTCGTCGTGGTCGACGGGCGGGTGGGATACACGGGGTCGCAGAATCTCATCGATGAGTCATATCTCAAGCCGAAGAACCTCGCACGCGGGCTGCATTGGCTCGAGCTGATGGTCCGGCTCGAGGGTCCCATTGTCGGCGAGCTTGATGCCGTCTTCGTCACCGACTGGTACAGCGAGACCAGTGAGCTCCTGGCTGTGCGCACGCACCCGGCTGCGATGCCAGGGGCCGTGTCGTTCGGCTCACCAGCAGGCAGCGGCGCGGTGGTGCGGGGTGTCGACGCGCAGGTCATCCCGAGCGGGCCGAGTTTCGAGAACGACAACAATCTCAAACTGTTCGCGATGCTCATCCAGAACGCTCGAAGGAGGGTGAGTATCACGAGCCCCTACTTTGTGCCCGATGAGTCCACGTTGCTCGCCCTGGTCACCGCGGCCTCTCGTGGGCTGGAGGTCGAATTGTTCGTGTCGGAGGTAGCCGACCAGATACTGGTCGCGCATGCACAGCGTTCGTACTATGAGGCGCTGCTGGACGCTGGCGTGGTGATCTGGCGCTATCGTGCGCCGACAGTGTTGCATTCGAAGCATTTCACGATCGATGACGACGTCGCGGTCATCGGCTCGAGCAACATGGACATCCGCTCCTTCAGCCTGAACATGGAGGTGTCCGTGCTCGTTCGCGGCCAGGAGTTCACCAGCCGCATGCGCCTCGTCGAGGACCACTACCGCTCGAACAGTGCTCGGCTTGATCCGGAGACGTGGTCCCGGCGACCGCTAGGAGGCAAGGTGCTCGACGCGATAGCGCGCCTCACCTCTGCGCTGCAGTAGGAGGAATTCCCTACATCGAGGGACATACGCCGCGCACGCGCGCGCCCTAACGTCGGTGATGCCGCCACACAGACAGTAAGGACCACCGTGCAGATCGACATGCCCACCCGCGCCGACATCGAACGATTGGCTGCTGCCCGGGACCCCCTGAGCATCAGCATCTACCTTCCAACGAGTCAGGTTCCGGCGCATGACGAAGAGAACCGGCTCCGAGCACGCGCTCTCTTCGAGCAAGCGATCGAGCGGGTGGGTGAGCTGACCGACAAGCGCACACTGCAGGCGCTCAAGGACGACCTATACACGCTTCTCGACGACCGGGAGTTCTGGGACTGCTGCACGAGTAGGTGACATCTGATCTGGCTTGCCCGTGGGGTGGGCCTGGAAGGATGTTGCTGTGCCCAAGCCCTACCCGTCCGAGTTCCGTGACGACGTTGT
>NZ_JBBCVW010000027.1:0-21680 GCF_037146215.1 Microbacterium sp. MMO-56 | reverse complement strand
TGGATAAGCCAGAGCCCCGGCTGGCAGAACACGCACGCCCGCCCGCCGAAACAACTCAACGAAAAGCGAAACGCGGCTCAACCGAATCGCGACGGTGGATCAGGGCTGAGCTTCCCCCCGCGGGGAGTACGACGTCTTTGTCCGCCCATGGTCGCGTGACCGAATCCGGCTCCTATGCTCTGACGGTCACCGTCGCCGCCGACGGATCCAGCATCCTCAGCCTGGGTCGGGCTTCCGGGCAGATCTCTGCCTTCAGCACCGGCGCGGCGGTGCAGCTCGCCTCGGTGGTCGGACCGACTCTGCAGCCGCGTAAGGCGCTCGCCCTCCGTCTCGTCGTCTCGGGCCAGGACTCCGTTCTCCTCGGCGCGAAGGCGTGGGCGGCGGAGAGCGCCGAGCCGTCGCAATGGCAGACGGTAGTGAGAGACGACTCCGGTTCCCGCATCCGAGCCGAGGGACGGGTGGCGCTCTCATCGCTCGGGAGCACGGGGAACGGCGCGGCCACAGCATGGTTCGACAACCTCGTCGTGTGGGGCGGGGCAACCAGCGTTCCCCCTGTCTCGGCTCCGACCCCGACGGCCACGCCTAAGGCGACGAGCACGCCGAAGGCGACGAGCACGCCGAAGGCGACGAGCACGCCGAAGGCGACGAGCACGCCGAAGGCGACGAGCACGCCGAAGGCGACGAGCACGCCGAAGGCGACGGCCACGCCGAAGGCGACGAGCACGCCGAAGGCGACGACCGCGTCCGCGGGTGGAGGAACGCAGGCATCTGGCTCCACGTCTGCGAGTTCCACCGCGGGGTCCTCTTATCCAGGGAAGCGTGTCTCGTCCGGGGCCGCTGCGCCCGGCACGATCTCATACGCGCCTCCCGCCGGGGCCGTCTACGTCGCAGTCAACGGATCCGATTCGAACCCCGGAACGCTCGCTTCGCCCATGGCGACGCTCGCCCAGGCGACCAAAGTCGTGAAGCAGGGTGGCACCGTGGTGATGAGAGGGGGGACATACCATCAAGATGCGCTCGTCTACCCTCATCGCGGGATCACCATTCAGCCATATCTGAAGGAGGCCGTCTGGCTCGACGGAGCCGAGGTCGTGCGCGGATGGTCTCAGTCGGGCAATGTGTGGGTGAAGTCCGGATGGAACACGAACTTCGACAGCAGCCCGACATTCGTCAAGGGAGCGCCCGATGGAACCGCCGTCGGATATGTGTGGATCAATCCGGCGTACCCCCTCGCTGCTCACCCTGACCAGGTGTGGGTCGACGGATCGCCGCTCACTCAAGTCGGATCCCGTGCCGCCGTGGTGGCCGGCGCGTTCTTCGTGGATCCGGGGAGCAAGCAACTGATCATCGGGACGAACCCGACCGGGAAGCGTGTGGAGGCCAGCACGCTGCAGAAGGCGCTGTCGATACGCTCTGAGAACGGGACGGTCCGAGGCATCGGTGTCAAACGGTACGCGACGAGTATGCCGCAGAAGGGCACTGTCACTGCCGACTACCCGGGAATCACGCTCGACAACGTCACCATCGTGGACAATGCCACGACCGGCTTTCACACATGGTCGCCGAACGTCACGCTCAACAACGTCACGCTGCGCAACAACGGCTACATGGGATTCAGTGTTCATCGGGGCGACGGTTTCAGAGCAACGCACGTCCTTTCGGAGCGGAACAATTCTCAACACTTCAACCGCACTCCCGGCTCCGGCGCCATGAAGGTCACCGAGACGAAGACCGTGTCGATACGCGATAGCGCCTTCGTTGACAACTGGGGTCAGGGAGTCTGGTTCGACATGTCCGTGCAGGACATCGTCTTCGCCGACAACGATGTCGTCGGCAACGAGGGCAACGGTCTCGTCCTGGAACAGGCGGAGCGTGCTACGGTCGCGAACAATCTCGTCGCGAACAACGGGATAGCAGGCATCTTCCTCACCAATACCGGAAACGCCGCCTTCTGGAACAACACGCTCGTGGGGAACGTCCGCAACATCAACATCGCGGAAGATGCCCGGCGAGGAAACTCCGCCGTACCGTGGATAACGAGGAACACATCGTTCTTCAACAACATCGTCGCCGCCGACCGCGGTGCGGACTGCGTGATGTGCGTCGAGAGCTGGTCGAAACAGTTGGTGGGCTCCACCATGCTGACGAAGAGTGAAGGCAACCTCTATCAGGTTCCTTCCACGATGCGTAGATTCGCACTTTGGGCGAACGCCGCGAAGGGTGCGACTTCCTTCAGCGCGTTCGCGGACTATGTGGGGAGCACAGGGCGAGACAAGACATCGCTCGCTCTGACGGCGTCCCCTGTGGACAAGAACTTCACCCTCCTGTCTCAGTACGGAGGCCGGTCGAGTGCTGCCCAATCGATCCCCAGTCAGGTCGCCGCAGTGAGTGGGCTTCCCGCAGGGTCGAAGCTTCTCGGGGCTCAGAAGCGTCCGTGAGGTGAGCAGTCTGCCGCCGGAGCCTCACGGATCCTCGCGATAAGATGGCCAGACGGGGACCTGGTCGTTCGCCTCTTGGCAGCCGATCAGTGCGTCCCCACGGGGACAGGGGATTCGCTCATGCGAGTGTTGGTGGCGTGGGCGGATGAATCTTCGCCCAACCTCGGGGTCCGTGTGCTGGGCCAGGGATCGTGCGATCTCCTGCGCCGTGTATGGCCCGAGGCGGAGTTCGAGTACATGAACTATGGGAGCAGGCCGCCCGCCGTGCCATGGGGTCCACGATCGCTCATCAAGGAGCGTGTCATGTCCCGGACGGGCATGATGAGGTGGTTGTCGCGGTTCGATGTGGTGTGGGACACCCGGTCCGGAGACAGCTTCGCCGACATCTACGGAGCGCAGCGTCACCAGACGATGTCGCTCATTCACGAATTCGCCGTGCAGGCTGGAACCCCTGTCGTCATTGCACCCCAGACCATCGGTCCTTTTCAGTCGCGGGCGGCGCGGATTCTGGCTCGCCGAAACCTGCGCAGGTCTTCGCTCGTCTTCGCGCGAGACGACGCGAGTTCGGAAGAGGCCGCTCGGCTCGGCCGCCCCGTCGACCTGACGACCACGGATATGGTTTTCGGGCTTCGGCCGCCCCAGGCGGCTGTAGCTCACGATGTCCTCTTGAATGTCTCCGGCCTGCTCTGGAATCCGAACAGGCACGTCGACCATCAGAAGTACCGTCGTTCGATCCATGCGCTCATCGCGGAGCTCACACTCCGCCATCGGGAGATCACTCTTCTGCCGCACGTCCTGGATTCGCCCGATCCCGACAACGATGTTCCTGTAGCGCAGGCGCTCCGACAGGAGTACGGGGATGCGATCGGGTTGCACGTTCCCACCGACTTGGCGGACGCTCGGGGCGTCATAGCCTCGTCGAACGTGGTGATCGGAGCTCGAATGCACGCGTGTCTGAATGCCCTGTCCACGGCGACACCCGCCATAGCGATGTCGTACTCGCGGAAATTCAGGCCTCTTCTTTCAGCGCTCGGATGGGAACATGTCATCTCGCTGTCCGAAGGCTCGGATCCGGCAGGCGCAGTGCTGGATGCTCTGGAGGATGTCGACCTCATAGACCGCGCCGCGCGAGCGCAGAAGGAGGGACAGCGCCGACTCTCTGAGATGTTGCCCTTGATCTCTGGACTCGCATGACATCCCTCGGCCGCGCAGCGGTCAGTGGGGCGCTCGTCACGATCGCCGCACAGGGAACCAAGATCGGAATTCAACTGGCATCCGTTGTCGTGCTTTCCCGCCTTCTCTCGCCACACGACTACGGCCTGCTCGCGATCGTCTTGGTTGTGATCGGATTCGGCGAGATCTTTCGCGACTTCGGCCTCACCTCGGCGAGCGTGCAGGCCCCCAGCCTGTCGCGAGGTCAACGAGACAATCTGTTCTGGATCAACCTTGCGATAGGCATCGTTCTCGGTACGCTGATGTTCGGTGTGGCGTGGCCGCTGTCGACAGTCATGGGCGAGCCGGATCTGCTTCCCATCGCACAGGTCCTCGCGGTGACCTTCGTCCTCAACGGAGCCACGACGCAGTACCGGGCGCAACTCCTGCGGGGGCTCAAGTTCACGGCGATCGCCTTCGTGGAAGTCATCGCCGCAGCGCTTGCTCTGGCCGTTGCCATCATCGCGGCGCTTGCGGGGGCGGGATACTGGGCGCTTGTGCTCCAGCAGGTCGCGACGGCTACGCTGCTCCTCATCGGCGCATTCTCCGTCGGGAGATGGGTGCCGCGCCTCTACTCGAGGCTCCACTCGGTGGCAGGGATCGTCCGTTTCGGATGGAAGCTCGTCGCAACCAATCTCCTCTCATACGCCGGTAGCCAGATCGACACGGTACTCGTCGCGGCACGTCTGGGCACTGTGCCCCTCGGCTCCTACAATCGGGCATACCAACTCGTGATGACACCTGTCGCTCAGGTGCGTTCCCCGATCTCCAGCGTGGCGATACCTGTCCTCTCCCGTGTTCAGGAGGACGCGCGGCGATTCGATGCTTTCATCGTTTCCGGCCAACTCGCGCTCGGATACGGGCTCGGAATACCCCTCCTCCTCGTCGCCGGTCTGGCTGACCCTCTCGCCCAGATATTGCTTGGTCCGCAGTGGGGCGCGACGGTGCCGCTGATTCGTCTCTTCGCGCTGGCGACACTGCTCACGACGTTGGCGTTCGTCGGGTACTGGGTGTACGTCTCGCGCGGTCTCGGTTCGCAACTCTTCATGTACTCGATGGTGTCGCTGGTGATCCGCGTCAGCTGCATCGGGGTGGGATCGTTCTTCGGGCTCATCGGCATCGCGGTTGGCGTGGTCGCCGCGCCCGCTCTGGCATGGCCGATCTCGATCTACTGGCTCTCACGGATCACGCCCGTGCCGGCTGCCCGGCTCTACGCAGGAGCCGTACGGGTGCTGTGCGCAGCATCCGTAGCTGGTTCGACGGCCTGGGCAGTAGGTTCACTCGTCGGCGGCAGCTGGGGAGCTCTCGGCGCGGGTGTGGGTGCGGGACTCCTCGCGACGACGCTTCTCCTCGTCCTTCCCGTCTACCGGCGTGATGCCCGAAGCCTGTGGGGATTCGTGACACTCCTGGTGCGTCGGCGGACGTGAGGACTCACTCGGCGGAGCGCCTGTCGCGAAGCACACGAGCAGGATTTCCGACCGCGACGCTGTAGTCGGGGATATCCCGCGTCACGATGCTCCCTGCGCCGATGACGACACCTTTGCCGATCGTCACGCCTGCGGCGACGATGCTTCCGCTCCCGATCCAGCAGTCATCGCCGATGTGGACGAAGCCCCGGCTCACACCTTGGGAGCGGATCGTCGACGCGGTGTCCGCGAAGACGTGGTTCTCGGAGAAGATCCGAACGCCCGGCCCGATCATCACGTCCGCTCCGATGATGATCTCGCCCGAGCATCCTACGAAGCAACCTGTTGCGAGACTCGACCGGTCGCCGATCACGAGGCCCACGCCGGCTTCGCCTCCGTAGTAGGAGGAGGGGCGGATGGAGACGCCGGGCCCGATCGATACACCGTCGCCGAAACGGATCCCCCGCTGAGACACTCCCTGGAGTTCCACTCCGTCTTCGATCACCAGTCGGCCGCTGTGGGAGATCCAGCTCGCGTTCGTGATCCGTACGTGTCGGCCGACCAGCAGAGTTCCGCCGGAGTGTCGGAAGGTGGCCTTGCGGATGATGCCGCGGAGAGCCATTGCCGCCACGCGGCGATACAGCGCGAACTGGGCGAGGCGCCGCCCTCGACTCAGCCCTGCGAACTCACGCACGTGCGACTGCCTCGGCAGGGAGCGACCGGAACCAGCGGACGAGCGACGCCGCCAGGATAAGCGCGTTGACCGCGAGCAGGGCGGTGTAGAGGGTCATGAAGACGGGTGGAAGTGCGAGTGTGACGAACACGAGCATGAGAAGGCCGTAGTCGGCCGGGAGGACCGCGACGGAGTACAGAGGAGACGCACGCAGCTTCCTCTCTGGTGCAGGTTCGTCGCGCGGAGGCGTCGACGCTGATGCGATGCGACGAAGCAGATCTGTGAGGATCACGCCGAAGAAGAAGATCATGGATACGACCGCGAAGGCGATCGGTACGAGGAGCCAACCCGCGGCCACATCGTAGAAGCGTGCCCAGCAGACGAGCACGGCCAGGTGTATCGTCGACATCTTGGTCGCGTCGACGACGTGGTCCAACCATTCCCCGCGCAGGCTCCCGCCGCCCCTCAGCCGCGCCAGCTGCCCATCTGCTGAATCGAGTGCGTACCCGATCACGAGGAGAGCGACGATCACTAGGGAAGACATCGGTGTCGGCGCGACCAAGGCGATCGTCGCTATGCCGGCGAACGTGCAGAAGCCGCTCAGGGCCGTCACCTGATCGGGCGCCAGACCCAGCGAGTGAGCTGCCGCCGCGAAGAACCGTCCCATGGGGCGGTTGATGAACCGTGAATAGGCCGGAGCGCCCGAAGAGGACTTCTGTGCGCGGCGAAGCGCGCGCATGTTCTCGACGAGAGTCATCTCGGTTCTCCCTCCGCCCTTCGTCGACTCTATCGGTGGTGCGTGCCCACGCAGGCAGCCGCCACGATGCCCGCGACGCGCTCGCGGTAGGCGGAGGGGGAATGCCTCTGGCTCGCATCATGCGCTGAGATCTCGGCCTGATCGCGAAGGGTGTCCCAATCTCGGATGACGTGCTCCAGGGCATCTGCGAGAGCATCGTCATCGCCGGGGGGTACAAGGGCGGTCGTCGAGTAGTCCCGAGCCGCTTCCCGCAGCCCGCTCGTGTCGGAGGCCATCACCGGGCGCTTCCCAAGAACGCCCTCGACGGCGGTGTTGCCGAAAGGCTCGTCCAGGCGACTGGGCACGACGAGGACATCGTGTCTGTCCAGCACGGGCCAGATATCGGGCTGGAACCCGAGGAAGTCAACGCCCACGCGTGCCGAGGCTGCGAGCGTATGAAGCTCTTGCTCGAACCACTCGTAGCCGGGAAATGATGATCCGAGCACGGTCAATCGGACGGACCGGCCGCGCGCTTGCAGTGCATTGCACGCGCGTATCGCGACATCGGGGCCTTTCCTGGGGGACAAGCGTCCGATGAACAGCACGCGAAGGTCGTCCAGTTCCGCTCGAGGAGGAGACGGGTTCGCTGGACCCTCCACGCCGTTGTAGACGATCTCCGTGCGATCGCGCAGTCGCGGGAAAGCCTCCGACATCGTCTGGAGGCTGAAGCTGCTGTTGACCACAAGCTTGCGTGAGGCAAGATGCGGACCGTAGACGACCTTGTTCACCAGCGCTGATCCGGAGGCTTCCGCCTCGTGAACGTGGCTGATCACGGGTATGCGCGCGGCTCTGCCGACGAGTGGCCACATCGGGAGGGTGATCGTGCTGACGTACACGGCGGTGGGGCGCCACCGCCGCAACACCCTGACTGCTGCGAGGGTCCCGCGTACGAGACCGCCGAGGAGTTCGCCCCAGTGAGCGGGCGACAGAAGCCGCTTCCGAAGGACGAGCATCGGAATCACGGTGACGTCGGCGCCCGCCTTTCGCAGCTCGTCCACGAGCGGCCCGCGCTCAGGCAGCGCAACGACGACTTTCGCGCCGTGCTCTACGAACCCTCGAACGCTCTCCAGAGCCATCCGGTCGGAGCCGAAGAGCTCCGCACCGGGATGCACCACGAGGTAGGTCGCGTTGCCGTTGTCGCGCCGGGTCATCGCCGAGTCTCTGCGGAACTGCTCTTGCGGCGCAGTCGTCGCGCTCCGCGGTGCACGGAGACCCCGGCGGCGAGCCTTGTCCCCAGGTGCTCGTAGGCGGACGCGACATCATCCCAGCGGAACTGCTCCCGAGCGCGTAACTGCACTGCGTCGGAGCTCTCCGACAGTCGAGAGCCATCGTTCTCGAGCCGCTCGAACTGCGCCGTCGCCTCCCGAGCGTCGGCGAAGTACCATCCGAGGCCGCCGAGCGTCTCGCGATTGAAGTTGACGTCCCAGGCGAGCACCGCTGTCCCCGCACCCATGGCTCGGAGCAGTGATGGGTTGGTGCCACCGACGGAGTGTCCGTGCACGTACGTGCGTGCGTGGAAGTAGAGGGCGTCCAGCAGCTCCTGGTCGAAGACGCCACCGAGCAGGTGGATGCGTGGATCGCCGTCGGCCGCCGCGTGGATACGCTGAGTGTACTCGGCGGAGTACGGCGCAGAACCGACCACGACGAGCGGGGCGCGCGCATCGCTGGCGCGATAACCCTCGACGATCTCGAGAACGTGGTTCTCCGGCTCGAATCGGGCGACGACGAGGTGATAGGCGCCGGGCTCGAGCCCGAGGTGGGTGACGCCCTCCGTCGGGGCCTCCTCGAGGATCGGCGCGCCGTACCGGATCAGCTCGGTGTCGACTCCGAACTCCGTCGTGTAGTACTCGGCGATGCCGGGGGCGTCGGCGATGAGGGCGTCCGCCGAGCGGACGCCGAACTCCTCCGCCCAGCGATAGTAGGCGCGTCCGCGCTTCCCCCATTTGGAACGCTTCCATTCCAAACCGTCCATGTGCAGGGCGACCGGGATACCACGGGCCCTCAGGAGCGGCACGAACGGCGAGTTCGCGGCGTTGAAGACGAACGCCGCGTCCGGCGCCTTACGGGTCGCCGCGTGCATGGCGGACAGGCCGGTGTGGCTCAGGGTCTCGAGCTGCTTCTGGCGCAAGGCCGGCAGGTGGACGATGTGCATGCCGAGGTGCTCGGGGGCGCGATGCTCCGAACCGCGGGTGTAGACCGTGACGCGGTGGCCGCGCTCGACCAGCCGCTTGCCGACCTCTTCGACGGCGGTCTCGAAGCCACCGTAGGCCGCAGGAACCCCGCGCGTGCCGATCATGGCGATCTCGAGGTTGCGGAGGCGTCGAGGCGGCGCCGGGGAGGAGGCGATCTCGGCGGCGTTCACGCCCATCAGTATGCCCCTTCGGGGCGGATCATCACCTTCACAGTGCGCCACATGATCTGGAGATCCTCGAACACCGACCAATTCTCGACGTACCGCAGGTCGAGGCGGACGCTTTCGTCCCACGACAGGTCGCTGCGGCCGCCGACCTGCCACGGGCCGGTGATGCCCGGCTTGATGTAGAGCCGGCGCGACACGGCGTCGTCGTACATGCTGACCTCGTCGGGCAGCGGCGGGCGAGGCCCCACGACGCTCATGTCGCCGCGCAGGACGTTCCAGAACTGGGGGACCTCGTCGAGGGAGAACTTGCGCAGCACGTGCCCGACCCGGGTGACCCGGGGGTCGTGCTTGAGCTTGAACAGCGGGCCCGCGCCGTCGTTCTCGGCGCGGAGGGCAGCGAGCTGGGCTTCTGCGTCGACGCGCATGGACCGGAACTTGAGCATCTTGAACTGGCGCCCGTCGCGCCCGACCCGAGACTGCCGGAAGAAGGCAGGGCCCGGGTCGTCGATCTTGATGAGCATGCCGATCACGAACGCGAATGGCGCGAACGCGAGAAGGGCCAGCGAGGAGACGAGGATGTCCAGACCGCGCTTGAGAAGGTACGCGCCCCCATCGAACTGCGGGATACGGACGTGGATGAGCGGCATCCCCTCGACCGGCCGCAGGGACATGCGCGGCCCCGCGACATCGGCGATGCGGCTGGAGAGCACGAGCTCTGCGGCGGTGCCCTCCAGCTCCCAGGTGAGTCGCTTGACGAAGGTCGCGTCGCCGACGGGCTGACTCGCGACGAAGATCGTGTCCGCGCGCAGCGCGGACGCAGTGTCGCTGACGGCGTCGGCGCCGTGGGTCACAGGGTAGATGTGGCCATCGACGACGAGCGCGGACGGTGCATCGTCGAGGATCGTCGTGCCGACGACCTTGTACCCGAGACGACCCTCGTTTCCGAGCGTGCGGAGGGTGTACTCGACGTCGTCGCGCGATCCGACGACGACCGTCCGCGACGCGTAGCGCCCGAGTGCCCGCTGGCGGCACAGCCACCGACGCCACAGCCAGCGCGACCACACGAGGGCGATGATGCCGGCGGGAAGGGCGAAGTACAGCTGCGTCCGGACACCCTCCCACTCGAAGAGCACGAAGACGATCGCGAGAGCGCCGAAGGCGAGCCCGGTCGCGTGCGCCACACGCTTGTACTCGGTCACCCCGACGCCCATGATGGCGGACTCGCGGGTGTTGAACAGGCTCAAGGTGAGCAGCCAGACGAGTGCGGCGCTCAGCGGGACGCGCACGAGGAGGCCCGGGTCGTCCGCGAGGATGCGCGGCGAGGTCGCCAGCAGTGAGAGCGCGGACGCGAGCATGCAGGCGAGCATGACGACGACCGTGTCGCTGAATCGCAGCAGTGTGCGATAGCGACGTTCCCACTGCTGGCGACTGGCCAGCGCCTCCGATGCGCGCGGCGCGATGGCCGCATCGCGATGTGCGAGCCGTGGCCCGAACGCCGGCATATGCAGCGTCGATACGACGTCCTCGACGGCGCTCATCGCGCCACCCCACACACAGCGTGCTGTGCCCGCATCATGCCCCCCAGCAGTGCGCGTCACCGCACACGCCGAAGCGTGTGCTGATTCCCCAGAGAACGCCTAAAATCCCCCCGGATCGCGCGACGTCCCCACACGTTTCGCGCTGCGTTCTCCGTCACTCTAGCGCCTGATCTCGACGCGCGCGAGTCGAGCGCCCGTCACCTCCTGGACAGACAGCGTTCACGCGCGCATCCGGGCCTCCCGTGCGCTCCGGTCAGTCCCCGTCGGTCAGAACGCGCTCGGGGTGCGTGTACACGTTCATGGAGGTGCCGCGGACGAACCCCGCGAGGGTGAGACCGGCGCGCTCGGCGAGGTCGACGGCGAGCGAGGAGGGGGCGGAGACCGCCGAGAGGACGGGCACTCCCGCCATCGCCGCCTTCTGGACGAGCTCGAAGCTCGCCCGGCCGGAAACCTGGAGCACGACCCCGGCGAGGGGCAGGCGGTCGTTCAACAGCGCCCAGCCCAGCACCTTGTCGACCGCGTTGTGGCGGCCGACGTCCTCGCGCAGCACGAGGAGCTCGTCCGTGGCGCTGTCGAACAGGGCGGCGGCGTGGATGCCGCCGGTCTTCTCGAAAGCCGCCTGACCGGCACGGAGCCGATCGGGCAGGCCGAGCAGCCAGGGCGCCGCCACCCGTGTCTGGTCCGCGGCGGGCTCGAAGAACGAGGTGAGCTCGACGGCGTCGATACTGGCCTTGCCGCACACGCCGCACGCACTCGTGACGGCGAACCTGCGGGCCGCGGTCTCGTCGGGCAGGCGGGCATCGGGGCCGAGGGCCATGTCCAGCACGTTGTAGGTGTTCTCCGTGCCGCCCGATCCGGGGCCGCCGCAGTGGATCGCGGAGCGGACGTCGCCGCTGCCCCGGACGATCCCCTCCGAGAGGAGGAACCCGGCGGCCAGCTCCACGTCGTGCCCGGGGGTGCGCATCGTCACGACGAGCGGCTCGCCGCCGATGCGGATCTCCAGCGGCTCCTCCACGCTCAGCGTGTCGGCATGACGCCGCGGCGTCGTGCCGAGCCGCACGCTCAGCACCGACCTGCGCGTCGTGATCCGTCCCACGAGGCGAGCCTAGACCGCGGGGTCGCGGCCGCGCCCGCGCGCTTGCCGTGGAGTGGCGTCGGCGGGAGGATGGCGGGGGACGAGGGAGAGCGATCATGGGTGCTGCGTTCGGGCTGATGGCGGATGTCCCTCGACAGGGCGGGTACGGGCCCGACACGACCGGCCCGTGGTCGAGCCGCGGCGCGTACCGGCACCCCGCCGCCGGCTGGGGTGCCGCCCTCTCGGTGGGCGAGGTGCTGCTGCGCGAGCGGGAGCCCGTCGCCGGCACGCGAGCGATGTTCACGATGAACCATCCGGGGCGCGGGTTCGACTGCCCCGGATGCGCGTGGCCGGATGATCGGGGCGTCGCCCTCGACATCTGCGAGAACGGCATCAAGCACGTCACGTGGGAGATGACCCGCGACCGGGTCGACCGTGCCTTCTTCGCCGAGCACTCCGTCGCGGAGCTGAGCCGCTGGACCGATCACGCGCTCGAGCGCGCCGGGCGGCTCACCGAGCCGATGGTCTACGATCCCGAGACCGACCACTACGTGCCCATCGCCTGGGACGATGCGTTCGCGCTCCTCGGTGAGACCCTGCGCGGGCTCGACACCCCCGATCAGGCGGCGTTCTACACGTCGGGGCGGCTCAGCAACGAGGCATCCTTCCTCTACCAGCTGTTCGCCCGCGAGCTCGGCACCAACAATCTCCCCGACTGCTCGAACATGTGCCACG
Organism: Microbacterium sp. MMO-56; assembly: GCF_037146215.1. NCBI lineage: Bacteria > Bacillati > Actinomycetota > Actinomycetes > Micrococcales > Microbacteriaceae > Microbacterium > Microbacterium sp. MMO-56. The sequence continues at coordinate 9,448 of NZ_JBBCVW010000027.1, read as the reverse complement.
AGGCGTCCGGCCGTGCGCTCACCGCCTCGATCGCCACCGGCAAGGGCACGGCGTCGCTCGAGGACTGGGCGGCCGCCGACGCGCTGTTCATCCTCGGCGTCAACGCCGCCTCGAACGCGCCGCGGATGCTCACGACCCTCGCCGAGGCCGTCGATCGCGGCGCGCAGGTCATCCACGTCAACCCGCTCATCGAGGTCGCCGAGACGCGCACGATCGTGCCGCACGAGATCCTCGACATGGCCCGCTTCAAGGCGACGGCGACGAGTACCGGCAACCTGCAGGTGCGCCCGGGCGGTGACCTGGCGCTGATCCGCGGCATGGCCAAGGTCGTCTTCGAGGCCGCGGCGACCGATCCGTCGGTCCTCGACCGGGCCTTCCTCGACGCGTACACGACCGGGCTCGACGCCTATCGCGCCCTCGTCGCGGATACCCCGTGGGCCGACCTGGTCGAGCAGTCGGGCCTGAGTGAGGCGGATATCCGCGGCGCCGCGGAGGTGTACCTCGCCTCCGAACGGACCGTCATCAGCTGGTGCCTCGGCGTCAGCCAGCACGAGCACGGCGTCGACACCGTCCGGGAGATCGTGAACCTCCTGCTCCTGCGCGGCAACATCGGCCGGCTCGGCGCGGGGCCGTCGCCCGTGCGCGGGCACAGCAACGTCCAGGGCAACCGCACGTGCGGGATCAACCATCACCCCACCGAGGACTGGCTGGCGCGCCTCGACGAGGTCTGCGGCATCCGCTCGCCGAGGGCGCAGGGACTCGACACCGTGCACACCGTCGCCGCGATGCACACGGGCGACGTGCGCGTCTTCGTCGGGATGGGCGGGAACTTCGTGCTGGCCGCTCCCGACACCCCCTTCACCGCGGCGGGGCTGAGTGGGTGCGAGCTCACGGTGCAGGTGAGCACCAAGCTCAACCGCAGCCACATCGTGCACGGGCGACAGGCGCTCATCCTGCCGTGCCTCGCACGCAGCGAGACCGATCTGCAGCAGGCCGGGCGCCAGTCGATCTCGATGGAGGACGCGATGAGCTCGGTGCAGCTCTCGCTCGGCGCTCGCCGGCCGGCATCCCCGCACCTGCGCAGCGAGCCGGCGATCATCGCGGGCATCGCGATGGCGGCGCTCCCCGACTCCGTCACCCCGTGGCGGGAGTACGTGGAGGACTACGACCGGATACGCGACGTCATGGCCCGGGTGCTGCCCGGTTTCGAGGGCTACAACACGCTCGTGCGGCAGGAATACGGATTTCGCATCCCGCAGCCGGCGCGCGAGCGGGACTTCCGCACGCCGTCGGGCCGCGCCGAGTTCTCGCACGCGCCCCTCCCGAACGTGATCCCCGAGCATGCCGACGTCCTCGTGCTGCAGACGATGCGCTCTCACGACCAGTGGAACACCACGATCTACAGCAACGACGACCGCTACCGGGGCGTCCGCAACATCCGCGAGCTCGTCTTCATGAACGCGAAGGACATGCGCGTGCGCGGCATCGACGAGGGGGCGTTCGTCGACATCGTCGCGACCTCGACGAAGGACGGATCCACGCGGTCGGTGCGACGCTTCCGGGCGCTGGAGTACAACATCCCCCGGGGGAGCGCGGCGGGCTACATGCCCGAGCTGAACGTGCTCATCGGGCCGAACGACTTCAGCGCCCAGAGCGACCAGCCGCTGATGAAGAGCCTGCAGGTGCGCATCACGCCCGCCGAATGAGGACGGATCAGCCCGAGCGCACCCGGAACCACAGGGTGAGTTCGCGCATCGCCCGGATCACGGCGTCGCGGTCGTCGAGGATCTCGAGGTCGTCGAACGTGTCGCGGAACCCCGGCGGGGCGGGCGTGGGCGCGTCCGCCACCGTCTCGTAGCCCATCGTCCACTCCGGCAGCTGGCGCGAGGGGGTGAACCCGTCGATCAGCACCCGGATGTTCTCGTGCCGCGGGTCCGCGCGGATGCGCGCGAGAAGCGCCTGCACGGCCGGCTCCGGACCCTCCAGGAACTGCACGAACCGTCCCCGGCGGTACAGCAGCAGCCCGGTGATGCCGTCGTCGTGGTTGCGCGTCCGACTGTTCCGCAGCAGGTGCTCGAGGTCGTCCGGGGTGAACGGAACCGTGGCCGCACTCGTGTAGACGAGGGAATACAGATCGTCGGCGTGCGCGTCGGGGCGCAGCGGGTCGATCGAGCTCACGCGCGGCCCTCGTTCCCGGGGCCGGTGATCGCGGAGTCGATGTGCGAGGCGGTCGCGGCCGTGACGAGCCGGGTGGCGCCGGTGAGGTCGTCGGCGGTGCCGAGGACGCGGCTGAAGCCGTCCCTCGCGCGGAAGCGGCCGGCGGGAGTCCGCTCGACGAATCCGATGAAGACCCCGGGGAGGCTCGCGACGTAGAAGCCGTCCTCGACCCGCGACCACACCACCGCGTCCGTCTCGCTCGTCGTCATCGGCTGCTCCTGCGCACCGCTCCACGCTAGCCGCGCAGCCGAGCCGGGGCGGGGGAGTGGACACGGGGGCGGCAGGGTGCTAAGCCCTGCCGCCCCCGTGGGACGCCGTGGCCGGCGTCAGTCGTGCGTCCGGTCCCGCAGCGCCTCGGTGGCGGCGCGGGCGGCGATCACGGGGTGCACCCCCGTGTAGCCCTCGCGCGCCTCGACGGCGGCCTGGATCTTGCCGCGCGCCGCGAACCACCCGATGATGAGGGCCGGGATCAGCACGATCAGCGAGGCGAGCACCCATCGTCCCGTCTCGGAGAACCCCATCGTCACCAGGACGAAGGCGAGGAAGGCGAGAGTCAGGTACGAGGTGTACGGCGCGCCGAACAGGCGGAACGACGGCCGCTCGAGGCGGCCCTCCTTGGCCCATTTCACGAGCTTGAGCTGGCAGAGGATGATCGTCGCCCAGCCGCCGATGATGCCGAGGGCCGAAACCTCCAGCACGATCTCGAACGCCTGCGACGGCCACAGCGCGTTGATGCCGACGCCCGCGAGCGTGATCACCGCGGTCAGCAGGATGCCGCCGTACGGCACGCCGTTCCGGCTCATCGCCGCCGTGAAGGCGGGCGCCGATCCGTTGACCGACATCGACCGCAGGATGCGTCCGGTGGAGTAGAGGCCCGCGTTCAGGCTCGACAGTGCCGCGGTGAGCACCACGAAGTTCATGACCGATCCGGCGATCGCTCCGGTCTCGGGGGAGCCGATGTGGGAGAAGAAGGTCACGAACGGCGACTGCCCGGCCTCGTACGTCCCGAAGGGGAGCAGGAGCGACAGCAGCAGGATGGAGCCCACATAGAAGACGGCGATGCGGATGACGACCGTGTTGATCGCCTTCGGCATGACCTTCTCGGGGTTCGCCGTCTCTCCCGCCGCGGTGCCCACCAGCTCGATCGCGGCGTAGGCGAACACGACACCCGAGATCGCCAGGAGCGGCGCGACGAAGCCCATCGGGAACAGCCCGCCGTTGTCGGAGATCACGCTGAAGCCCGTGGCGCCGACATCCGTCGCCCCGCCGAAGACGAGGAAGCACGTGCCGACGATGAGGAAGATCACGAGGGCGGCGACCTTGATGAGGGCGAACCAGAACTCCATCTCGCCGAAGAGCTTGACGCTGACGAGGTTCAGGGACAGGACGACCACCAGTGCGACCAGGGCGATCAGCCACTGCGGGATCTGCTGCAGCGGCTCCCAGTACTGCGCCCAGAACTTGACGTAGAGGGCCGCGGCCGTGACGTCGACGATGGAGGTCATCGCCCAGTTGAGGAAGTACATCCAGCCGGCCCCGAAGGCGAGCTTCTCGCCGTAGAACTCGCGGGCGTACGACACGAACGAGCCGGACGACGGGCGGTGGAGGACGAGCTCGCCGAGCGCGCGCAGGATGAGGAAGGCGAAGAAGCCGCAGACGGCGTAGACGATGATCAGCGACGGCCCGCTGGAGGCGAGGCGTCCGCCGGCGCCCATGAACAGGCCGGTGCCGATGGCGCCGCCGATCGCGATCATCTGGATCTGCCGCGGGCGGAGGGTCTTGTGGTAGCCCGCGTCCTCGCTGGAGAAGTCCTGCACGGCTTCCGTGCGGTCTCCGGTGAGCTCGCGGGCGTTCTCGCGCGCGTCTTCGGGGTCGAGTCGAGGGTCGGGGGTGGAGCGTGGCGTGTCGGTCATGACGAGTGCCTTTCGAGGAGGTGATCCGCCCGGGTGATGCGTCGCTGTCGACGTCAGTCCTCCGGCGCGGAGAGAGCGAGCAGGACCTCCTTCACCTGATCGAGGTGGAAGGTCATGCTGTCTTCGGCTTCGGTGACGGATCCGCGGGCGATCGCGGCGATGATCGCCCGGTGCTCGCTGTCGGACTGCATCCGCCGGCCCGGCGTCAGGTTGATGACGCTCGACTGGTGGGCCAGGGCCGACCGGATGTGCTCGAGCACGGCGGCGAACACGGGGTTCCCCGATGCCGACGCGATGGCCGCGTGGAGGGCGGAGTCGAGCTCCACCCACTTCTGCGCGTCCTCCTCGGCCTCCATCCGCTCCTGCAGATCCTGGAGGAGCCCGATCTGCTCCTCGCTGCGGCGCACGGCGGCGAGACCCGCAGCGGCGACCTCGACGTGCGGGCGTGCCTCGATGAGGTTCGCGGCCGAGTAGTCCCCGAAGGTGAGCTCGGAGGTACGCGTCGCCGCGACGAACGTCCCGCGTCCCGTGCGCGTCACGGTCATCCCGCGGGTTTCGAGGATGCGGAGCACTTCGCGCACCACCGTGCGGGAGACGCCGTAGCGCGCGGCGAGGGCCTGCTCGGACGGGAGGCGGTCGCCGACGCGCACCACCCCGGAGACGATCGCTTCGTTCAGATCGCGCAGAACATAGTCGACCGCCCCGACGCGCCCGCCTGCCGGCGGCGTGGTCCAGCTGTCCAACAGGTTGTTCACGCGTCCATGGTGGGGCCTGGTTGTTTCACCGGCGTTTCCGGCGCGCGCGAAGACTGTGAAAAACCCCGCCCGTCGTGCGCGGGGCAGCGGAGCCGAAGGGCAGCGGGGTGGGGGCTCAGCGGGGTGGGCTCAGCGGGGTCGGGGCTCGGTCCGCTCGGGGCCCAGCGGGTCGGGGCTCAGGCCTCGAGCCCGACGGCCGCGGAGCACCGGGCGAGCTCGTCGTCGCTCAGCACCAGATCGGCGGCGCGCGCCGAGTCGACGATGGATGCCGCGCGTCGCGCACCCGGGATCGGCACCACGACAGGGCTCAGCGACAGTTCCCAGGCGAGCACCGCCTGCTGCGGGCTGACGCCGTGCGCCTCGCCGACCTCGCGGAAGGCCTCGAAGCGCTCGCCGACCGTGCGGGCGCCGCCGCCCGTTCCGCCCAGGGGGCTCCAGGGCAGGAAGGCGATGCCGTGCTCGTCGCAGTAGCGCAGTTCGTCGTAACTGTCGGGGTGGCGCGGCGAGAACTCGTTCTGGACGCTCGCCAGGTTCCCCTCGCCCAGGACCTCGCGCGCGATCTCGATCTCCTCGACGCTCGCGTTCGAGATGCCGATCGCGCGGACGAGTCCCTCCTCCTGCAGAGTCAGGAGGTTCTGCATGACCTCGCCGTAGCCCAGCCAGCGGTCGGGGCGGTGGTACTGGTAGAAGTCGATGATCTCGACGCCGAGGTTCTCGATCGAGCGCTGCGCGGCCGAGCGCAGGTAGGCGAGCGATCCGTCACGGCCGAAGTCCTTCTCGGCGGTGCGGGTGATGCCGCCCTTGGTGCCGACGAGGATGCCGCTCCTGTCGCCGTCCCAGCTGGCCAGCGCGTCGCGCACGATGCGCTCGTTGTGCCCCATCTGGTCCCACGAGGGCGCGTAGATGTCCGCGGTGTCGATGAAGGTGACTCCGGCATCCAGCGCCGCGTGCACGGTCGCGATCGCGTCGTCCCGGTCGGGGAGCACGTGGTCGCCGTTCATCGAGACGGGCATCGCGCCCAGGCCGATCGCGGAGACGGTGTACGGCCCGATCGTGCGCTGCTGCATGGGGGGAGTCCTTCCGGAGGGGCGGCGACGGTGACTCGTCACAGTCTGCCGTGCCCTGCGACGGCCGGGGCCGCTCCGGAGGGATCCGTGCGCATCTGCTCGGTGCGCAAGGTTCAGCGCGCGGTTCGGAGCGCGCGGCTCAGAGGGCGGGCAGTGTGACCCGCACGCGAGCGCCACCGCGGGGTGCGTCCTCGATCGCGATCCGACCGCCGTGCGCCTGCACGATGCGGCGACACGTCGCCAGGCCGAGCCCGAGGCCGGGTGCGTCGCCGGCGTCGCCGCGCTCCATCAGGCCGAACACGCGTTCGCGCAGGGCCGGGGCGACGCCGGGGCCGTTGTCGTCGACGGTGAGGGTCCAGCCCGCATCGTCGCGGTCGGCGGTCACCGCGACCTCGGGCCGCACGCCGCCCGAGGCCGCGAACTTCAGCGCATTGGCGATGAGGTTCTGCAGCAGCACGCCGAGGAGGGTCGGATCGCCGACGATCCCGTCGTCCGCCTCGACGTCGCCGCCCGCGATCGTCACGGTCAGCGTCGCGTCGAACGCCGCGACGGCCCGCTCCAGGTCGGCGACGACGCCCGCGACGATCGCCCGCAGCGACGCCGGCTCGTGCCGCGGCTCTGCTCCGCCGACGCGGGCGTAGGCGAGCAGCTGGGTGATCATCGTGTCCATCCGCGTCGCCGCGGCATCCGCGTGATCGAGCGCGCGCGTCGCCCGCGTGCCGTCACCGTCGTCGAGCGCGTCGACGGCGAGCTCGAGCTGGCCCATCAGGGCGGTCAGCGGGTTGCGCAGGTCGTGACTCACCTGCCCGGCGAAGTGCGCGAGTTGGTCGTTCGAACGCTCCAGCTCGTTCGCCACGCGGCGCAGCTCGAGGACCTCCACGGCCTGCGCGGCCAGAAGGTCGAGGGCCGAGCTCTGCTCGGTCGTGAGGCTCCCCGTCTCGTGGGCGAAGACGCACAGCGTGCCGATCGCGACGCCGGCCGGCGTGATCAGAGGGCTGGACGCGTAGAAGCGGACGTTCCCGCGCTCGCCGTTGACGAACGGGTTGCCGGCGAAGCGTTCGTCGGCCCGGGCATCCGGGACGAAGACGTGGCGCGCGTCGGGCAGGACCACCGCGCACATGGAGTCCTCGCGGTCGCAGCGACCCACCTGGAGGCCGATCGTCGCGACGGCGTGCTGGTATCGGTCGTCGATGATGTTGACCGCCGCGCCGGCGGCGTGACACAGGGTCGTCGCGAGCCGGGCGAGGCTCTCCAGGTTCGGCTCGACCGGAGCATCCACGATCTGATACTCGGCGATCGCTTCGTTTCGCGCTGCGGCGTCGGTGATCGTCATGCGGCTCTCCCCTTCGCCCCACACCCTCATTCCACCCTAGCCGAGGCGGAGGCGCCGCAGGGGTGGATGGGCGGGCGCCGGGAGGGCATCCGACCCGGGGACAGCGGCGCGATCGGGCGCTGGCCGCGCGACGCGCTTCGTGACAGCATCGAGCGCATGGCGTTCACTCTGCGAGAGCCCGGGCCGGCGGATGCCGCGGCCGTCGCCGATCTGCACGTCGCGACGTGGAAGGAGGCCTACGCGCACCTGTTGCCGGCCGACTTCTTCTCGGAGGAGTACGTCGACGGGCGGCACCGCCTGTGGCGTCACGTCCTCACGACGCGCCCCGACGGCATGGCCGTCCGGGTGGCCGACGTCGACGGGACGATCGTCGGGTTCGCATGGGTCGGCCCTGGCGAAGGGGCGGAGGGCGAGGCCCCGCCCCGTGACCGCATGCTGTACGCGATCTACGTGCTCGAATCCCACCACGGAACGGGCGTCGGTCAGGCCCTCCTCGATGACGTCCTCGGGTCGAGCCCCGCGATGCTGTGGGTCGCGAAGGAGAATCCCCGAGCGACGGCGTTCTACGTGCGCAACGGGTTCCGCTTCGACGGAGCCGAGCAGATCGATCCGCACGCGCCGCTGATCACCTCCGCGCGGATGGTGCGGTAGCCGTGCGCACCGCGGCGGAGCGGGCCCGCGTCGTGCAGACCTGCGAACTCGAACTGCTGGATCCGGAGGTGCGTCGCGACGCGCAACGGGTGGATCGCCTCCTGCACCCGGAATTCGTCGAGATCGGCCGATCGGGGCGCCGATGGTCGCGGGCGGAGATCGTCGCCGCGCTCGCGCAGGAGCGCGGACGCGTCGTTCCGGAGACCGACGAATGGAACTTCGACGACATCGGTCCCGCGCTCGTTCTCGTCACCTATCGCATCAGAAGCGCCACGGGGAGCAGTCGGCACGCGTCGCTGTGGGATCTCAGCGGGGGCGCTCCGGTGATCCGCTACCACCAGGGCACGGTGGTGCCGGAGGCGTAGGGGTGGTGCGTTGTCTTCTGTGCTGCTCGTGCAGGCGGGCTCACCGCGAAGACTGAAGGCGCAGTCGCGGGGCCTGCGTCTATGGCCGAGACAGCGGCGTCGGAATCTGCGGACCGGGAGTGGATGCGAGCGTCGCGTCCTCCCAGCGGTACTGCTTGAAAACGTGGCCGGCGTCGCAAGAACTGGCGATTCGGCGCGGCCTTCTGGGTGCGAAGTTCATGCGCGCTGACGGAGTGAGTATGTCGACACCGAGCGATCGTGTTCGGCGACGAGACCCCCGTAGCGGGCTAGGTATCGGTGTCGCTTTGCGCTGCCGAGTGTTTGGTGGGGCGTGTGAGCCGGTCGAGTACGAGCCAATAGAGCCCGTAGAGGACGAACAGCAGGGTCAGCGTAGCCACGCACACGTAGATGAGGGGTTGGAGAGAACCGGCGACAGCTGGCGCGAAGTACTGCGCGGCGCCAACCAGAGCGAGTACTGTCGCTGCGACGGCGAGCACCTTGCCGCTCAGATCGAAATTCTTGCTCTGTCTGTCATTGCGGCCGTGCGCGACCGTACGCAGGGTCGCGCCGATGAGCGCGACAAGAACGCCAGTGACCACAATCATGGCGACTAGACCATCGCGGGCGGACTCCTGTGATCCGTCAGCCCCGATCACACGGAGTAGCGATGGGCCTAGCCAGAAGATCTCGATGAGCGCGACTAGGAATGGTAAGCCGATCGCAACGAGCAGCGATAACCACCCTCCCTTCCAAGGGCCCACAGATTTGGTCTTGCGCAGTGATCGGTTGGCGCTCATAGTTCGATCTCGATAGGGGGTTTCCAGGAACGGGTCGCTCGTTTGATGCTCGTGGTTGAATCCCTTGATCGCAAGGCTACCGACAGCGCAAGTGGCCGAGCGCAGGTTAAGGATGCGTACGGAGCTCGATCGGACTTGCGTGCTCGACTCCGTGCCTTGACGCGTCCCAGACCAGCCCAAGTCACAGAAGAGGCCGGCGAGTCAGCATCCGTCCGGGCCGTCTCGACTCGCTTCGCTCGCTCAGCCCCGATCCACCATGTCGGGTGCGGTTCGTGGGCGTGCCGTGAAGTGAAATGTCCTTCTGGTCTGGGAAAATGTTGATTGTCTAGAGCAACGTTTACCAGTCCGGA
>NZ_JBBCVW010000026.1:0-25151 GCF_037146215.1 Microbacterium sp. MMO-56 | reverse complement strand
TCGCGGCGAACGCGATCACGACGGCGAAGATCGCGGCCGGCGCGATCACCGCAGGGAAGATCGCGGCGAACAGCATCACGGCGACGGAGATCGCTGCGGGCACGATCACAGCTACGGAGATCGCGGCGAACGCGATCACCGCGGCGAAGATCGCGGCCGGGACGATCACGGCCGCCGAGATCGCGGCGAACGCGATCACGACGGCGAAGATCGCGACGAACGCGGTCACGGCGAACGAGCTCGCGGCGAACAGTGTCACTGCTACGCAGATCGTTGCGGGCACGATCACTGCGGCGTCGGGGATCCTCGCTGCGGCCTCGGTGGGCACGGCGCAGATCGCGAACGCGGCCATCACGGATGCGAAGATCGCCTCGCTCGACGCGGGCAAGATCAACGCCGGGACACTGGATGCCGGTCGCATCGCGGCTAACTCGATCAACGCCTCGAAGCTGACGATCGGGAACTTCACGAACCTCGTCGACGATCCGAAGTTCTCGACTCCGTTCGGGGATGTGTGGGCGCACGCCTCGGGATCCGGCGGGACCTTCGCCAGCACCTCCCAGGGCATGTCGTTGCGCCTCGCGGGTGCGGGCAAGTCCCGCGTGAACTGCCGCTCCCAGGTGACCGCGAACCCCGGCGAGAAGTTCAACATCGGCGGGCTCGTGCAGAACAACACCGACAACGCGGTGTACATCCGCATCTACTGGCGCACGACAGCGGGCGCTCACATCTCGGTCAGCACTCTCGAGATTCCCGCGTCGGTGAGCGGGTGGAACCAGTACGACCAGATCATCACGGCGCCGAGCAACGTCGATCTGGGCTGGGGTCTGTTCACGTTCATGACGCATCAGGACGCGACGAGCGGCAATGCGTGGCTCACCAATCCGGAGTTCAGTCAGGCGATCACGCCGGAGCTGCTCGTCGACGGCGCGGTGATCTCCCGGACCATCGCGACGGGAGCGGTCACGGCGAACGAGATCGCAGCGAACGCGGTCACGACGGCAAAGATCGCGACGAACGCGGTCACGGCGAACGAGATCGCAGCGCTCACGATCACTGCGAACAACATCGCGGCGAACGCCATCACCGCGGCCAAGATCGCCGCGCTCTCGATCGAGTCGGGCAAGATCGCGTCGAACGCGATCACGGCCGACAAGATCGACGCGGGCGCGATCACGGCGGTCAAGATCGCCGCGAACGCGATCGACGCGACGCGCCTGTCGGCGACGGCGATCACGTCGAAGCACACCATCACGGGTGCGACGCTGCAGACGACTGCGACGGCGAACCGTGGAGTGAAGATCGACTCGTCGGGGCTGAGCGCGTACAGCTCATCCGGCGCGCAGACGGTCAGCATCGACTCTGCAACGGGCGGCGTGACGATGGCGGGCACCTTCCGCAATCGGCCCTCGGGCCCTCGGGTGGAGATCAACAGCTCCGATACCCGCGGGAGGATCTGGTTCTACTCGGGCACGTCAGGTGCGACCCCGGCGAGCATCACGAGCGACCCTTCTGGCGAGGGGATGCTGCTGTGGTCGGGCAAGGCGTCCGGCGACAGCGGTGAGCCGGCGACGCTGCAGCTCTACGAGCGTGGCAACGGCGACATCCTGTGGCTGGGTCGGACGGACACGGCCGGTGTGCACTTCCGGGAGGACGGGTACTGGCGTGTCGGGCACGGCGGCGTCGGGAACTTCCAGCTACGGGCCAGCCCGTCGAGCAACGAGGTACTGCTCCGCAAGGACCCCGGACACTACGTCTGGTTGCGAAACGACGGATACACGCAGTTCAACGGTGTGGGCCTGTCGGTCAATGGCTCGCTGAGCGTCTCCGGATCGAAGAACTTCGCGATGGAGCACCCGACGAAGCCCGGCAAGCAGCTCACGCACGCGTCGACCGAGTCGCCGCATAACGGCGTCGAGTATTGGTCGGACGGGTTCGTAGAGATCCCCGATGAGGGCGTCACGACGATCACTCTTCCGGCCTACTTCGAGGCGCTGACCGCTGACGACCATCGCGCGATCACCGTGACTGCCGGGTCGCCGGACGCCGGTCTGTGGGTCGAGCCGATCACCAACGGCATGTTCGCGGTCCACGGCGCGCCCGGAGCGCTGTTCACCTGGCTCGTCAAGGCGCGCCGTGTCCAGGTCGTCGATGGCGTCGACGCGCTCGCGTTCGCCGTCGAGTCGACGATCCGAGTCCGAGAGCCGGAGCCGACCCTCGCATGAATCAACCGAGGGGGCGGGCGTATCCCGCCCCCTCGCCAATCGATCGAAAGGACGACCCATCGTGGATACCGTCACCATCGAACAGCTCACCATTCAGAAGCTCTCCGCCCGTGCCGCGGAAGACGCCGTCACCATCGCATCACTCAGCGCGAACTACGACATCCTCGCTCAGACCGTCAACGAGCTCAGCGCCCAGCTCGCCGCGGCCCGCGCGGAACTGCGGAGCATCGCAGAGGCCGAGGCGGAGGCGCACGGATGACCCGACGACCTCTCGATGAGCCGGTGCGGATCACCGGCGACCGGGCTTCGCACGCCGAGTACGGCGTCGGGCCGGCCAGCGACTACGGGTGCGGGATCGGCACTCCCGTGCTCGCCCCGTTCGCCGGGCGCGTGAGTACGTACGTCACCAGCGCCGGAGGCCTGGGCGTAGTCGTCGAAGGCGCCGACGCCACCTTCTACGGACAGCACCTCTGGGTGCGTCTCGGCTCCGGCTGGTACGAGGAGGGCGATCGCATCGCCCTGTCCGGCAACTCCGGCACGCAGACCACCGGCCCCCACCTCCACTCCTACGTGATCGTCCATGCCACGGGCGAGCGTCTCTCGATGGAGGAGTACCTGACCATCACGGCCGCAAGCCGTGCGACACCATTCAGCCCGCCCACTCCCAAGAAGGACACGGACATGAGGATCATTCACATCGCAGGAACCCCGCACTTCCACGCCGGTATCCCCGGCAAGGGCATGGTGCACATCGCCGACACGCGCGACCTCGATCTGCTGCAGCGTTACGACCGCGGCGATGTCGAGTTCAACGACGCCGAAAAGGACATCATCGGCGCCTACCTCCGCGGCGAGCAGCCGGCGATCTGAGGTGAACGCGCCTCCCTGGCTGGTCGAGCTGCTCGGCGGTATCTCCGTGTGGGATGCCGTCGTGTGGCTGGCGGGACTGGCCGCTCTGGCGTGGTTCGTGAAGCACCGGGGGTGGAGGGGTGTCGTCGCGTTCGCGCGCGGCATCATCAACTCCGCTGAGCTGCTCGCGGCCGTGCAGGGCTTGCCCGAGTACATCAAGCGTGCCGACGAGCGGCACGTGCGTCTCGAAACGAAGGTCGACGGGATCTACCACGAGACGCACAACAACGACGGGTCGTCCGTGAAGGACTCCGTCGACCGAATCGAGGGAGCCCTGAAGGTCGAGGTCATCCCGACCCTGGCGAAGCTCTCGCAGGCCGACGACGACCTGTGGGCGGCCATCGACGAAGCGCAAGGAGAAGACACGTGAGCAAGTACGCAGACAAGCAGTTCTGGATCGATACGGCGGATCGGGCAGTCGCGACGGTCGCGCAGTCCGCGGTCGCGACGCTGACGGCAGGCGTGACCGGCATTCTCGAGATCGACCTCGTGCAGGTCGCGTCGATCGCGGGCCTCGCGGGCGCCGTGTCTGTGCTGACGTCGATCGCCTTCCGTGGCGGTCAGGCGGAGCCCGCGCGCGACGCGTCGTAGTCAGCTGACCGCGACACGTCGAGCACGGTCGCCGCGGTCCATAGCAAGTCCCCCTCCTGGTCATCACGGCCAGGAGGGGGACTGCTCTGCGTTGTCGGAGCTTCGCGTGATGATGTGCGCATGGGCGACTGGCATCCGATCATGGCGACAGTGGAGGAAGAACCGGCCGTGTGGTCGATGCGGGACCAGATCGCCGAGTACGGTCGGATCGAGCTACGCCGCACGCCCGACGGGCTCCGGTACCGATCGGAGTTCCGGGGAACGCTAATCGGGTGGGCGACGTCGCTGCGGGTCGCGTGCTCGCACATTCACGAGGAGTACCTGCGCTCGCACGGCCCGGGGGAGTTCCGGGGGTATCCCGATCTATCGCGCTGAATGCGGCGCGCAGGACGCGTCGCCCGCGGCCGGCGCCGACGCGTCGGGCAGGACCTACACGACGCGTCGCGGTCGGAGCATGGAGACGTCGCGACCGCCGGCGAGTGCGACGCTTCAGCGGTCCCCGAGCGCGTCCAGCATCGGCATGTATTCGGGGCACAGCTCGGTCACCGCCGCGTAGACGACTTTCGCGCCGTGGCCGCTCGCGGTCGAGGCTCGTGCTGCGAGAGCGTCGAGGGTGGCTCCGAGATCGTCGCCGCGGTCCAGTGAATCGCACGTGAGAGTCACGGCGTCGTCGACGGCGTCGTTCGACAGCACGGCTTCGGAGACTCCAAGAGCGCGGATTGTCGAGGTCGCCATACCAATGCGGTTGAGCCGCCCCTGGTCGTCGAGCTCACTCCGCGGGACGCTATCGTCCAGCCATGCGGATGAGTCCGCGGTCTGCGTTGCGGTGGGGGCACTAGACGCAGACGCGGAGCATCCCGCCAAGCTTGCGGCGACGATCGTCACCGCGGCGAGAACTGTCGTGCGCTTCACCCGTCCGACGATACCGCCTGGCGGCAGGCCGGTAGGATCGATCCGCTATGGCTCATTTATCGATAGGCATCGTCGGTCTCCCCAACGTCGGCAAGTCGACGCTGTTCAACGCCCTCACCAAGAATCAGGTGCTCGCGGCGAACTATCCGTTCGCGACGATCGAGCCCAACATCGGTGTGGTGAACCTGCCCGACCCGCGACTCGAGAAGCTCGCCGAGGTCTTCGGTTCGGAGCGCATCCTGCCCGCCGCGGTGTCCTTCGTGGACATCGCCGGGATCGTCCGCGGGGCGAGCGAGGGCGAGGGTCTCGGAAACAAGTTTCTCGCGAACATCCGCGAGGCGGACGCGATCGCGCAGGTCGTCCGCGGCTTCGCCGACGGCGACGTCGTGCACGTGGACGGCAAGGTCGATCCGGCATCCGACATGGAGACCATCAACGCCGAGCTCCAGCTCGCCGACCTCGAGACTCTCGAGAAGGCGATCGCGCGCTATGAGAAGGAGGTGCGCGGCAAGAAGCTCGACCCGTCGGTGCTCGAGGCCGCTGTCGCCGCCCGTGACGCGCTGCAGCGCGGTGAGCTGCTCTCGGCCTCGGGACTCGATCTAGCGCCCATCAAGGAACTCGGCCTGCTCACGGCCAAGCCGTTCATCTTCGTCTTCAACGTCGACGAGTCGGTCCTGACGGATGCCGCACGCACGGCCGAGCTCGCGGCACTCGTCGCACCCGCGAAGGCGGTCTTCCTCGACGCGAAGATCGAGTCGGAGCTGATCGACCTCGACCCCGCCGACGCGGCGGAGCTGCTCGCCTCGACCGGGCAGGAGGAGTCGGGCCTCGACCAGCTGGCCCGCATCGGGTTCGACACGCTCGGGCTGCAGACCTACCTCACCGCCGGACCGAAGGAAGCCCGCGCGTGGACGATCGGCAAGGGCTGGAAGGCGCCCCAGGCGGCCGGAGTGATCCACACCGATTTCGAGAAGGGCTTCATCAAGGCGGAGGTCATCTCCTTCGGCGACCTCGTGGAGACCGGCTCGGTGACCGCGGCCCGCTCGGCCGGCAAGGCCCGGCTCGAGGGCAAGGACTACGTCATGCAGGACGGCGACGTCGTGGAGTTCCGCTTCAACGTGTGAGCGGTTCGGCCGTCGGCGGTTCATAACTCCTGAAGATTGCGCGTCGGGGTCACCCTCTTCTGCGAGGATCCGGGGCTGTCGCCGAATGTGCAGGAGTTGTGCGCAACCGCGCCCGTCCTCCGACGGGCGGGGCTAGCATCCGATCATGGCGATCAGATTCGAGAACGTCGGGATCGCGGTGCGCGATCTCGACGAGGCGATCTCCTTCTTCACCGATCTGGGGCTGACCCTGGTCGGACGCGACGAGGTGAGCGGGCCCTGGGCGGACACGGCCGTCGGCCTCGACGGCAATCGCGCGCGGATCGCCCTGCTCGCCGCTGCGGACGACAGCGGCCGGATCGAGCTGTTCGAGTACGTGCATCCGGACGCGATCGAGACCTCTCCCACCGTGCCGAACGAGATCGGGATGCACCGAGTGGCGTTCCAGGTGGACGATCTCGACGCCGCCCTCGCGACGGCGGCCAGACACGGCTGCCACCCGCTGCGCGGCGTCGCGACCTACCAGGACCTCTACCGCCTGACGTACGTGCGCGGCCCGAGCGGCATCCTCGTGATGCTGGCACAGGATCTGCGGGCGTGGCCGTCCGCCGGCGAGGAGTGACCCGGCCGGCACCGCGCCGTCGCGGCCCGCGTGTCAACCCCCTGCACGCCGTGGGGGCGGGCGCCTATCGTCGAGGACACGTCTCGTCGAGAGGATACGCATGTCGCGCTTCACGTTCTGGCTCACCCTCGCCGCGGTCGGCGGCGCCGCCTACGTGCTGGGAGCGCGCGCCGGTCGATCGCGCTATCGCGAGATCAGCGGCGCCGCCAAGCACCTGTGGAACGACCCGTCGCTGCGGAAGGCCCGCAAGCGCTCGCGCAAGGTCCTCGACAAAGCAGCGACGAAGGCGGCCAAGAAGCTCGGCGTCTGACCGAGGTTGGCGGCACGAGCGGGGCTCCCGCCACTGTCGACGGGATCTCGCCCCGGTGACCGGATCCGGTCGTATCATCGAGGGATGGCTACCGCGAACCTGCCCACGCCCGTCCCCGTGACCTCGTCCGAGGCGAAGGAGACCCTGGTCGTCCTGCCGACCTCGTCGAGCGACGCGCCGTCGTGCTGCGGCGGCAGCTGCAGCATCGTCTGAGACGTCGGCGACGCCGCCCGGCGACGGTCACCTGGTAGGTCAGGCCGCCGGATCGGGACGGGTCGCCGCGCCGAACTGATCGATGAGCGACGCCGTGAAGGCGGGCAGATCGTCGGGCGTCCTGCTGGTGACGAATCCGTCGTCGACGACGACCTCTTCATCGACCCACGTCGCACCCGCATTGCGCAGGTCGGTTCTCAGGCTCGGGTAGCTCGTCATCCGGCGACCGCGGACGACGTCGCCTTCGACGAGCAGCCAGGCGGCGTGACAGATCGCCCCGACGGGCTTCTCCTGCGCGAAGAACGCCGATGCGAAGGCGACCGACTGCTCGTCGAGCCGCAGGTCGTCGGCGTTCACGACCCCGCCCGGAAGGACGAGCGCATCGAACTCGGAGGCATCCGCCTCGCCGACGACCAGATCCACGGGCTGTCGGTGCCCGTGCTCGCCCTCGATCGTGCCGGTCGAGGGGGAGACGAGCACAGCCGTCGCACCCGCCGCCGTGACCGCGTCCCAGGGGGCGGTCAGTTCGCTGTCTTCGTAACCGTCCATCGCGAGGAACGCGACGCGTGTGCCGTTCAGTGTGTCTGCCATGCCTCGAGGCTACGGAGGCGCCTGCCGGCCCCGCGCGGGGATTGACAGGCGCCTCGGCGAGAGATCAGTGGACCGGCGGGGCGCCGTCGCCGGAGTCGTCCGGCTTGCGGATGAGGAACGCGCTGACCAGGAGGGGCGTGCCGATGATCGCCGCGAGCAGGAAGGCGGCGCGCGCGCCCGCGGCCCCCGCTGCGCTCTCGGCGACACCGCTCTGCGCGGCGGCGGCGGTGACCGAGGACATCACCGTGATGAGCAGGGCGATCCCGGCGGCCCCCGCGACCTGCTGGACCGTGGAGACCGTCGCGCTGCCGTAGGAGTAGTACTTCGGCTCGAGAGAGCCGAGCGACGCCGTGAACAGCGGCGTGAACGACATCGCGAGCCCGATCGACAGCACCGTCTGGGTGACGACGAGGATCCACACGGGCGTCGACTCCGTGAGCATCGTGAAGCCCCACAGGACGGCGAGCACCAGCAGGGTGCCCGGAATGAGCAGCACTCGGGTGCCACGGCGGTCGTAGATGCGTCCGATGACCGGGCCGAGCAGGCCCATCGCGAGCGCACCGGGAAGGACGACGAGCCCCGACTCGGTCGCGCTCATGTGGAGCGTGCCCTGCAGATAGAGCGGCAGCGCCGTGATGGTGCCGAAGAACGCGAGCGACATCACCGCGAAGTGGGCGACGGACAGCGAGAAGTTGCCGGAACGGAAGATGCGGAGGTCCAGCAGTGCGTCGTCGATCTTCTGCAGGATCAGCTGCCGCCAGATGAACAGGCCGAGCGCCACGACGCCGACCGTGAGCGACACGACGAGCGTCGTGGTGGCGAGCTCGGAGGTCGCGGCGTCCTCGGCGCCGCCGTGGCCGCCGATCTGACTCAGCCCGAACACGAGCCCACCGAAGCCGAGGGCCGACAGGACGACCGACAGCACGTCGAACGGGGCGTGCGTCCGCTCGCCGATGTTCGGGATCCAGCGCACGCCCACGGCCAGCGCGATCAGGGCGATCGGGAGCACGATCGCGAAGATCCACCGCCAGCTGAGGGTGTCCAGGACGACGCCCGCCATCGTCGGACCGATCGCGGGGGCGAGCGAGATGACGACGCTCACGCGCCCCATCATCCGGCCGCGGA
The DNA here is from genome assembly GCF_037146215.1 of Microbacterium sp. MMO-56. Lineage (NCBI taxonomy): Bacteria > Bacillati > Actinomycetota > Actinomycetes > Micrococcales > Microbacteriaceae > Microbacterium > Microbacterium sp. MMO-56. The sequence goes on along the minus strand of NZ_JBBCVW010000026.1, from coordinate 16,550 downwards.
GGTGGGGCGGCACGACGGTCATGAGGGTGGTCATCAGCAGCGGCATCATGATCGCCGTGCCGGATGCCTGCACGACGCGCCCGATGACGAGGACGGTGAACCCGGGAGCGAGCAGCGCGATGAGCGTGCCGGTGGAGAAGAGCCCCATCGCCGTCGCGAACATCGACCGCGTGGAGAAGCGGTTGAGGAGGAACCCGGTGGTCGGGATGACGACGGCCATCGTCAGCATGAACGCGGTCGTCAGCCACTGGGCGGCGACCGCCGTGATGCCCAGGTCGCCGATGAGGTGCGGGATGGCGACGCCCATCGTCGTCTCGTTGAGGATCGCGACGAACGCGGCGGCCAGCAGGAGCCAGATGACCCGGCTCTCCTTGGCGCCGATCCCCGAGGACGGGACGGCGGCCGGCGCATCGGCGACGGGAGAGGGCGGGACGACGGCCGGATCCGGTCGCCGGTCGAGGGCTGCCATACGAGACTCCTGGGGTCTTCGGGGTGCGGTGCACGGGAGGGCCCGCTCGAGCGGGTGGCGGAGGAGGGCGCGGAGGGCGCCGGGGAGAACCTCAACAGTAACCGCCGGGTCGGACACCGTATTCCGCCGCGGGGTGGGACGATCGCGCCATGGCATCCCCTCACCACTCCCGCGTCGCCGTTCGCGGACCTGTGTCGATCGCGGTCGGTCTCGTCGTCGGAGGGGCGGTCACGCCGCTCCTGGGATGGGGCGCCGGTCTCCTGGCCGGATGGTCCGCGCTCGCGATCGTGAACCTCGTGTGGCTGCTGGGCGCGCTCTGGAGGATGGATGCGGCGCAGACGCACGCGCACGCCACCAACGAGGATCCCGGCCGCACCCTCGCCCGCACGATCGCGCTGGCGGGAAGTCTCGCGAGTCTCGGCGCCGTCATCGCGGTCCTCGCCCATTCGGGCGACGATCCGGCCACGGCGCGCGTGGTCGCGGGGGTCGCGATCTTCGCCGTCGCCTCGTCGTGGGCGCTCATCCAGGTCGACTACATGCTGCGCTATGCGCACCGCTACTACGCGAGAGTCGACGCAGGCCGGGGCGGAGGGATCGACTTCAATCAGGAGGAGCCGCCGATGTACTCCGACTTCGGCTACTTCTCGGTCGGGCTCGGGATGAGCTACCAGGTCTCCGACACCAACATCCAGGCGAACGAGATCCGTCGCATCGTCGTGGCGCAGACCCTCCTGGCGTATCTGTTCGGCGCGGTGATCCTCGCCACGGTCATCAACCTGGTCGCGGGCCTCGGCTGACGGCCCGCCCCCGTGTCCGACGGCGGGACTAGAGTGACCTGATGAGCATGGGCGGTCACCCCGGCGGCGCCCCGCGGGGCGTGGCCTTCCGCGGCGTCGACGAGGCGGCGCAGCGACGCGCGAACGCGGACGCCCCGGAGATCGCCGACCTCGGGGCCCGCACCGTGGCGATGTTCCGCCCCTACCGCGGGCGCATCGTGGTCACGGGCATCCTGGTGGTCATGGGTGCCGCCATCGGCGTGCTCCCCCCGCTGCTCATCCAGCGGATCTTCGACGACGCCCTCTTCCCGGGCGGCGGGCCGGATCTCGGCCTGCTGTGGCGCCTGGTCGGCGCGATGATCGGACTGTTCCTCCTGTCGGCGGTGGTGGGGGTGGTGCAGACCTGGCTCACGGCCACCGTCGGCAACGCGGTCACGGGGGACCTCCGGGTGCGGCTGTTCGACCACCTCCAGGAGATGGAGCTCGGCTTCTTCACCCGCACGAAGACGGGCGTCATCCAGTCGCGGCTGCAGAACGACGTCGGCGGCGTCTCGGCGGTGCTCACGAACACGCTCACCAGCATCCTGGGCAACGCCGTCACGGTGGTCTCCGCGATCGTCGCGATGGTGCTGATCGACGCGCGACTGACGCTCATCGCGATCGTGCTCATGCCCTTCCTCGTCGTCGTGCAGCGGAAGGTCGGTCAGGTCCGGGCGCGCATCGCGGGCGAGACGCAGGAGTCGCTCAGCGAGCTGAGCGCCATCACGCAGGAGACCCTGTCGGTGTCGGGGATCCTGCTGTCCAAGGCGATGGGTCGTCAGCGCACCGAATCGGACCGATACCGCGAGGAGAACGCCAACCAGGTGCGCCTGCAGGTGCGTCGGGCGATGAGCGGCCAGGGCTTCTTCGCGGTGGTGCAGGTGCTGATGGCCTCCGTCCCCGCCGTCATCTACCTCGTGGCCGGATACCTCGTCACCGGCGGGGCCGGGGGAGCGGTCATCACGGCGGGCACGATCGTCGCCTTCACGACGGTCCAGGCGCGGCTGCTCCAGCCTCTCATGGGGCTGATGCGGGTCGCCCTCGACCTGCAGACGTCGCGGGCGCTGTTCGCGCGCATCTTCGAGTACCTCGACCTCGTCCCCGCCATCCGGGACGCCCCCGGCGCGATCGACGTCGCACAGGCGCCGGGGCCGCGGGGGAGGATCGAGTTCCGGGACGTGGTCTTCCGCTATCCGGATGCCGCCGCGGATGCCCGTCCGACGCTCGGCGGCGTGTCGTTCGTCGCGGAGCCGGGCCGTCACGTCGCGTTCGTCGGCCCCTCCGGAGCGGGCAAGACGACGATCCTGTACCTCGCCCCCCGCTTGTACGAGGCGTCCGGCGGCCGTGTCCTCTTCTCCGGTGCGGACGTGCGCGAGCTGCGCCAGGGGTCGGTCATCGACGAGGTGGGGATCGTCTCGCAGGAGACCTACCTGTTCCACGCGACCGTCCGGGAGAACCTGCGCTACGCCAAACCCGACGCGAGCGATGCGGAGATCGAGGCCGCGTGCGTCGCCGCGAACATCCACCACGTGATCGCCGGCTTCGAGCGGGGCTACGACACGGTGGTCGGCGAGCGCGGGTACCGCCTCTCCGGCGGGGAGAAGCAGCGGATCGCCATCGCCCGCGTGCTGCTGAAGGACCCGCCGGTGCTCCTGCTCGACGAGGCGACCTCCGCGTTGGACACGGTGTCCGAGCGCATCGTCCAGGAGGCCCTCGATGCGGCCGCCTCCGGGCGCACCACCCTGTCGATCGCGCATCGACTGTCGACCGTCGTCTCCGCCGACGTGATCCACGTCGTCGACGCGGGCCGGATCGTGGAGTCCGGCACGCACGCCGAACTGCTCGCGCTCGGCGGTCTGTACGCCGAGCTCGCCGCGCAGCAGATCGCCGCGGCCTCGATCGAGGGCATGGAGGCGGCGATCCCGGGGCGGGCGGATCTGCCCGAACGCCGCGCCGACCGCGCGCCCGAGGGCGCCGCGGGCAGCGACGCGGCGCGGCTTCTCACCGACCCGCCGGGAATCGAGGTACCCGGCGACCGGACCCGGTCGGGCGGCGATCCGTCGTGGGGTGGAACCGACTAGCGGAGGGCGTTCAGTCGGCCGATCCGATCGGGTCGGTCGGCTCGGGGGTGGGCTCGTTCTCCTCGACGACCGTCGGCGTCGGGTTGACGAGCTCTTCGGTGGGGATCTTCTTCAGTGCGTCGATCTCCTCGCGCAGCTCGACGAGGTCGGTGCCGTCGGGGGAGTCGGGAAGGTTCTCGGAGGTGCCGGACATGTGCCCACCCTAGCCGTGCGCGGCGGACTCCGCCCGGCGCCCGTCCGATCGGTGTCCGTCGCGCGTCACCAGAGGCCCGCGGCGGCGCGCAGGTCCGCCGCCGCGTCGTCGAGGACGATCCCGTCCAGGTCGGCGCGCGCGGTCAGCTCACGGACGAACGCACCGAGCAGGCGCCGGTACGCGGGGTCGGGGTGCGTCTGGGCGATGCGGACGAGGGGAGGGGTGTCCATGTCGAGGATCAGCCGGACGCGCGCCCGGGCCGCGTCCCGCAGTCCCGCCGCGTCGAGCACGGCGATGCCCCCGCGCAGCGCCTCCAGGTAGTCCGAGAGCACGGCGAGGGCGTCCTTGCGCTGCGTGATCGACGAGCCGTCGGCCCGCTCGCGCCAGTGGACGACGACGTCGGGGATCGTGTCGATGGCGCGTGCGTGCGTGTACAGGAGCTGGGTGACGATCTGGTCCTCGTAGAGCTTCCCCTCGGGGAAGCGCAGGGCGTGCCGGCGCCAGAGCTCGACCCGGCTGAGCTTCGACCAGGCGACGATGTTGCCCGAGACGTCCGGGTGCGAACCGAGCGTGGTCCCGGTGCGTGCGGGTGCGGTGGCTGCCCGCACCCAGGGCTGCACGGTGCCGGGGGCGTACCCGCCGCGCCCGTCGGGGCGCAGCCGCACGTACGCGCCGACGGCGATGTCGCTGCCGGATGTCGTGAGCGCGCCCACGAGGAGTTCGAGCGCCCGAGGGGTCATGACGTCGTCGGCGTCGAGGAACGCGACGAAGGGGGTGTCGACCTCGTCGAGCGCGGCGTTGCGGGCGGCACCGAGCCCCCGGGGCGCGTCGTGGCGGATCAGGCGGAAGCGCGGATCGGCCGCGGCGGCCGCGGCGAACACGTCCCCGGTCTCGTCGAGGGACGCGTCGTCGACGAGGATCGCGCGCCAGCGGACGAAACTCTGCGCACGCAGGGAGGCGACCGCGTCGGCGGCGAACTCTCCGACATCGCGCCCCGGCACGATCACGGTGACGAGGGGAGGCGGCGCGGTGGGATCCCGGTCGGTGCTCACGCGCCCGATCGTACCGCCGCGACCGCGTCGGCGACCGCCGCGGCGATCGGGGCGGGGTCGCCGGCGTACGTGTGGGCGAACGAGAAGCGCACCGCCGTCTGCGCGGTCGCGGGGTCGATCCCGCACGCGAGCAGGACGTGGGAGGGCTCGTCGCTGCCGGCGGCGCACGCCGATCCGCTCGACGAGATGACGCCGCGGCGTTCGAGCTCGAGCAGCACCGCCTCGCCGCTCGTCCCGGCGACGGTGAACGATGCGATCCCGGGCAGCCGCCGCACCGGATGCCCCGTGAGCCGTGCGGCCGGCACGAGCTCGAGGACCCGGCGCACGAACTCGTCCCGCACGGCGCCCACGCGCCGCGCCGCGTCATCGCGCTCCGCCTCGGCGAGCTCGAGGGCGACCGCGAGACCCACTGCCCCGGCGACGTTCTCCGTGCCGCTGCGCCGCCCCCGCTCCTGGCCCCCGCCGTGCAGGACGGGCTCGAGCGGCAGCCGCGCGCGCACCGCGAGCAGGCCGATGCCCTGGGGAGTGCCGACCTTGTGCCCCGCGAGCGCGAGCGCGTCGACACCGAGCCCGTGCAGGGGCAGCCAGCCCGCCGCCTGGACCGCGTCCAGATGCAGCGGCACGCGCGCGGCGGCAGTCACCCGGGCGAGCGCGTCCACGTCCTGCACGGTGCCGATCTCGTTGTTGGCGTACCCGATGCTCACGACCGCCGTGTCCGGCCGCAGCGCACCGGCGAGGTCGTCGGGCGACACGGATCCCGTGGCGTCGACAGGAAGCCGGGTCACGGCGTAGCCGTGGACACGCTCCAGATAGTCGCAGGAGGAGAGGATCGCCTCGTGCTCGATGGCCGTCGTGACGATGTGGACCGGCGCGCCGCGCCGCAGCGCCGCCCCGACCGCGAGGCCCTTGACCGCCAGGTTGTCCGCCTCGGTGCCCCCGGAGGTGAACACGACGTCGGCCGGGCGGACGCCGAGGACGGCCGCCGCGCGCCGGCGGGCGTCGGCGAGGGCCGAGGCCGCGGCCTCGCCCACCGTGTGGTGGCTGGACGCGTTGCCGAAGCGGTCGGTGAGCAGCGGGGCCATCGCCTCGAGGACCTCGGGACGTACCCGCGTGGTCGCCGCGTTGTCCAGGTAGAGCATCCGCTCAGTCCAGTCGCACGTCGAGACCGAGGTCGAGGGCGCGGGCCGAGTGCGTCAGCGCTCCGACGGAGATGACGTCGACCCCGGTCTCGGCGATCGCCGCGACGGTGCGCAGATCCACGCCGCCGGACGCCTCGACCGTGGCGCGACCGGCGATGCGCGCGACACCCTCGCGCAGATCGTCGAGACCGAAGTTGTCGAGCATGATCGTGCCGACCCCGCGCGGGCGGCCCGTGGCCGCGAGGACCTCGTCGAGCTGGTCGAGACGGTCGATCTCCACCTCGAGGTGGACCGTGTGCGGCAGGGCGTCCAGCGCCGCGCGCAGGGCCGCGGTGACAGAGCCGTGCCGGGCGGTGAGCACGGCGAGGTGGTTGTCCTTGGCCATCACCGCGTCGGACAGGCTGAACCGATGGTTGTGCCCGCCCCCGCTGCGCACGGCGTGGCGTTCGATGCGACGGAGGCCGGGAGTCGTCTTGCGCGTGTCGGCGATCCGCGCGGAGGTGTGTGCGACGGCGTCCACGTAGGCCGCGGTGAGCGTCGCGATCCCCGACATGCGCTGGACGAAGTTGAGCCCGATCCGCTCGGCCGTGAGGATGCCGCGCGCGGGTCCGTCGACGGTGGCCAGCACCGTGCCCGGGTCGAACCTCTCGCCGTCGGAGACGTGCCGGGTCACCGCGATGCGCGGGTCGGTCAGCGCGAACGCGGCGGCGAACACGTCGGCGCCGCTCAGGACGCCCGCCTCGCGCGCTCGCAGCTCCGCCGTCGCGACGGCGTCGGCCGGGATGAGCGTCTCGCTGGTCAGATCGCCCCACGGGGCGTCCTCGTCGAGGGCGGCGCGGACGACGGCATCGATCTGGCTGGGGGTGAGCATCAGGAGACGACCTCTACGAGACGGGCGGGACTGCCGGCGGCTTCCGTGGCGGGCACCTCGGACGGGCGGTCGCGGCGCGCGTGCGCGCCCACCGACTCGCGTCGCGCCGCCGCGGCGGCCACCAGGGCGGTGGCGACCTGCAGCAGGTTCTCGTCCTCGTAGGCCGCTTCGGTGGTGGGGGCGGGACGCGCGGCCGATCGCCAGGCGGCGAGGATGCCCGCGGCGTGGGCGAGCCCGGCGGCGTCGCGGACGAGTCCGGCATCCGCCCACAGCAGGTCCTGCAGCGCGGCGCGGGAGAACGGGGGAGCCGTGGGATCCGCGGACGCGGGCGGACCGGACGGGAGAGTGATCGTCGAGGAGACGGGCCAGCCGCCCGGGACGTCGGCGGCGACGGCGTCGCCCGCGCGTGCGCCGAACACGGCACCCTCCAGCAGCGAGTTCGAGGCGAGCCGGTTCGCGCCGTGCACTCCCGTGCGTGCGACCTCGCCGACGGCGTAGAGCCCCGGCACCGTGGTGCGGCCGTGGAGATCCGTCGTGACGCCGCCCATCAGATAATGCGCCGCAGGGGTGACCGGAATCGGTTCGCGATCCCATGCCCACCCCCGCGCTCGCACGGCGCGGTCGATGGTGGGGAACCGCCGCGCGAGGAACGCGGCCGTGCCCGAGGCGCCCTCGCCCGCGCCCAACATCGTCGCGTCGAGCAGTGCGGGGCGTCCGTCCTGGCCGGCCATGACCTCGGCGATCGCCCGGGCGACGACGTCGCGTGGTGCGAGCTCGGCATCGGGATGCACGTCGAGCATGAACCGGTGCCCCCGGTCGTCGCGCAGGACCGCGCCTTCGCCGCGCACCGCCTCCGAGACGAGGAACGGATCCGCCGTGGCATCCGTCGCGCCGGTGCGGCCGGGCAGCACCGTCGGATGGAACTGCACGAACTCGAGGTCCGCCACCGCGGCCCCCGCGCGCAGCGCCGCGGCGATGCCGTCGCCGGTCGCGACCGGAGGGTTGGTCGTGTGGGCGTAGAGCCGGCCCGCGCCGCCGGTGGCGAGGACGACCGCCTCCGCGCGGATGCGCTCGCGGCGGGGCGGGTGCAGGCCGGATGCCTCGTCCGCGATCAGGAGGTCGACGCCCGTCACGGCGCCCTCGGCGTCACGTACGAGATCGACGAGGAAAGCGTGCTCGACGACCCGGATCGCACCGGTCCGCACGCGCGCGACGAGCGCCTTCTCGATGGCGCTGCCGGTCGCGTCGCCACCTGCGTGCAGAACGCGCGGATAGGAGTGGGCGGCCTCGAGGCCCTTCACGAACGCGCCGTCCGCCGCACGGTCGAAGGCGACCCCGATGTCGATGAGCTCCCGGATGCGGGCGGGTCCCTCCTCGACCAGGACGCGCACCGCCGCCGGGTCGCAGAGCCCCGCGCCCGCGGCGAGCGTGTCCCGCTCGTGCGCCGCGGCGCTGTCGTCGTCGAACATGACGCCCGCGATGCCGCCCTGGGCGTAGCGCGTGTTGGCGTGCTCCAGGACGTCCTTGGTCACGAGGGTGACCGCGCACCCGGCGGCGTCGGCGTGCAGGGCCGCGACGAGGCCGGCGATCCCCGAACCGACGACGAGGACGCGGACGCGGCGCGTCGTGGTCGGTGCGTCGGTCACGGGCGCGCCGCCAGCATCCGTTCGAGGGCCAGCCGCGCCGGGTCGGCGACGTCGGCCGGCACCGTGATGCGGTTGACGACCTCGCCCGCCACGAGCGACTCCAGCGTCCACGCGAGGTAACCGGGGTGGATCCGGTACATGGTCGAGCACGGGCACACGACCGGGTCCAGGCAGAAGATCTCGTGCTGCGGATACTGCGCCGCGAGCCGCTGCACGAGGTTGATCTCGGTGCCGATCGCGAACGTCGTGGGCTCGGTCGCCGCGGCGATGGCCTTCCGGATGTAGTCGGTCGACCCGGACTCGTCGGCCGCGTCGACCACCGCCATCGGGCACTCGGGGTGGACGATGACGCGCACACCCGGGTGGTCGGCGCGCGCGCGATCGATCTGGTCGACCGTGAAGCGCCGGTGCACGGAGCAGAACCCGTGCCAGAGGATGACGCGGGCATCGTCGAGCTCGGCGTCGGTGGAGCCGCCCAGGGGCTTGCGCGGATTCCACATCGGCATCCGGTCGAGGGGGACGCCCATCGCCTTGGCGGTGTTGCGTCCGAGGTGCTGGTCGGGGAAGAACAGCACCCGGCGTCCGCGCGCGAACGCCCATTCCAGCACCGTGCGCGCGTTCGACGACGTGCACACGATGCCGCCGTGGCGGCCGACGAAGCCCTTGATCGCAGCCGAGGAGTTCATGTAGGTGACCGGGATCACCGGCACGAGCCCGTCGGCGTCGGTCTCGTCGAGCGGGCCGTAGACCTCGGCGAGCTGCTCCCAGCAGTCCTCCACCTCGTCGATCGAGGCCATGTCGGCCATCGAGCATCCCGCCGCGAGGTTGGGCAGGATGACGGCCTGCTCTGGCCGGGAGAGGAGATCGGCCGTCTCGGCCATGAAGTGCACGCCGCAGAAGACGATGGCCTCCGCGTCCGGATGCTCGAGTGCGGCGTTCGCGAGCTGGAACGAGTCGCCGACGTAGTCCGCGTGGGCGACGACCTCTTCGCGCTGGTAGAAGTGACCCAGGATCACGACGCGCTCGCCCAGAACGGACTTCGCCGCGGTGATCCGCGCGTGCAGCTCGAGCTCCGATGCCTCGCGGTACTCCGCGGGGAGCTCGCCCTGGCGCGGAGCCCCGGTCGGGATGACGTCGCCCATCGACGAGCCGGGTCCGTAGCCGGGACGGGTGTCGAAGGTCCACGGACCGGCGGCGAGCTCGGTGGTGCAGGTCTCGTTCGTCGACGCGCCCGACACGATCGCCTGGATGCCGTGGTCGACGCTCGGGTCCAGCGGACGCGGGTGCAGGGTGAGAGAGATCATGACGCAGCCTTCTGGGTCGGGTCGGCGGGTGTCGGGTCGGCGGGTGTCGGGTCGGGAAGCGGCCCCCGCTCGGCGAGCTCGACGTCCTGGTTGTAGCGGTACAGCCGCGCCGGGCGATGGCTGCCCGTGCGGAAGCGGTCGGTGGGGATGAGGGTCGCCGAGTTCTCGACCTGGCGGCGGAAGTTCGCCGGATCGAGATCGCGGGAGAGGATGGCTTCGTACACCTCGCGCAGCTCCGCGAGGGTGAACAGGTCGGGCAGGAGCCCGTGCGCGATCCGGCTGTAGCCGACCTTGTTGCGCAGGCGCCACAGGGCGTACTCGACGATGTGGTCGTGGTCGAACGCGAGGTCGGGCGGCTCGGTCGCATCGAACCAGGCGACGTTCTCGGCGTCCGGGGGCAGCTGAGCTCCTTCGCGCAGAAGCGCCCAGTAGACGATCGACACGACGCGGCCGGGGGAGCGCCCCACGTCGCCGAACGCGTAGAGCTGCTCGAGGTAGCTCGGGGAGAGCCCCGTGGTCTCGGCGAGCGTGCGGGATGCCGCCGTCTCGAGCTCCTCGGCGCGGTCGAGCCAGCCGCCCGGGAGAGCCCAGCGCCCTTCGTGCGGATCGCGGGTGCGGCGCACCAGGGGGAGGACGACCTTGGGCCGGTCGCCGGGGGCGTCCCGCCGCAGGCTGAAGATGACCGTCGAGACGGCGACACGGATGTCTGCGTCCGCGTGATCTGTTCGTGTCATCATGACCATAACTCCCGGTGCGATCTTAGAGTCATACCGACCCGAAGTGCAACTCGCGGGAGCCGTGCATCCCGCGACCCGGTCGCCTCGACCAGGGAGCGCACGGGAGCGGCTTGTACCGTGGTCCGCGGAGGTCATCGTGCTGCTCGTCGACATCATCGTCGTCATCGCCCTCGTGCTCGCTCTCGTCGCCGGGCTCGCGCGCGGCTTCTTCGCGAGTCTCGGGACGCTCGTCGGGATGGTGTGCGGCGCCGTTGCCGCGCTGTGGGGGCTTCCCCTCGCCGCGCCGTGGCTGTCCGACGTCCTGCCGGAGGGCGGATGGCGTGCCGCGGCTCTGGCCGCCGCGGCGCTCGGTCTCGTCGTGCTGGGGACGGCCGCGGGCGCAGCCGTCGGCCACGCCATCCGTCGCGGGGTCGACCGTGGCCGGGCGCGTCCCGTCGAGCGCTTCTTCGGGGGCGTGGTGAGTGTCGTCGCCACGGCGCTCGCCGTCCTCCTCGTGTCGTCGGGGATCGGCGTGGCGGGCATCCCGTACGTGTCCTCGGCGGTGGCTTCGTCCCGGGTCGTCGGCGCGCTCGATGCCCTCACTCCGGCGCCCGTCGACGATGCGCTCGCCGTCGCGCGCGGCGCCCTCCTCGGCGACGGCATCCCGCGGCTCGAGGCGGCGATCGGCGCCCCCGTTGCGCCCACAGACGCCCCCGTCACCCTGGACGACCCGGCGCTGCAGGCCGCCGCCGCGTCGGTCGCGCGCGTCAGCGGCACCGCCTACGCGTGCGGCGTGTCGATGACGGGGTCGGGCTTCGTCGCGGCGCCTGGACTCGTCGTCACGAACGCGCACGTCGTCGCGGGCGTGGACGCCCCCGTCGTCGAGCTTCCCGGGGGACGCGCGGGCGAGGGGCGGATCGTCCTGTTCGACCCCGTCGTGGATCTCGCCGTGATCGCCGTCGGCGCGCTCGGCGACGCCCCCCTTCCCATCGCCGACCCGGTGCCGGCGGGCACGCAGGCGGTCGTCCAGGGGTATCCCCACGGCGGACCGTTCACGAGCGGATCCGCCGCCGTCGTCTCGGTGGGATCGGTTCCGGTCCCCGACATCTACGACGGGCCCGCCGCACCCCGGGAGGTCTACGCGCTGGCGGCGGACGTGCGTCCCGGGAACTCGGGCGGCCCGCTGCTGAGCGCGCAGGGCGCCGTCATCGGAGTGGTCTTCGCCCGCGCTCTGGACGACGATGCGCGGGGCTACGCGATGACGACGAGCGAGCTGCGCCCGGCCCTGGCCGCCGTCACGGCGGACGCCCCGACGGTCTCCTCCGGGCCCTGCGCGCGCTGAGAGCGAGGGCCGGCGCTGCCACGGACGCGCGCGAGGGCGAGGCGCTATGCTGTCAGGGCAACTGAAGACAGGCCGCATGACGTGTGCGGGAGAGCCCCGGCATCCGCCTCCGGACTAACCGGGCACCGAAGGAGCAAGCCTCCCCGCCAATCTCTCAGGTCCGCGTACCGCTCGCGTCCGGCCGCTCTGGAAAGCGATCCCCGCCGTGTGGGGGATCCGCCGACGGTGAAAGCCCGCTGCTCGATCGACGAGCACGCCGGGCGAAGCTCTCAGGCCCATGACAGAGGGGGAGTTCACGCCAGCCGGATCCGGTTGGCGCCAGCCCGCGAATCGGGAGAACTCATGACCGACCTGCGCACCACCCCGCTCCACGATCGCCACGCGGCGCTCGGGGCATCCTTCACCGACTTCGGCGGATGGTCGATGCCCGTCCGCTACACGTCGGACCTCGCCGAGCACCACGCGGTGCGCACCGCGGCGGGGCTCTTCGACATCTCGCACATGGCCGAGTTCACCCTGTCCGGGACCGGCGCCGCATCCGTGCTCGACGACATGCTCGCCGGCCGCATCTCGACCATGCGGATCGGCAAGGCGAAGTACTCGCTCCTCCTCGACGAGCGCGGCGGTGTCGTCGACGACGTCATCGTCTACCGACGGGGCGAGGATGACTTCCTCGTCATCTCCAACGCGGGCAACCGAGCTCTCGTCGCCGCCGCGCTGGGTCGCTACCTCGGCGACGTCGAGATCGCGGACATCTCGGACGACGTGGCCCTCATCGCGGTGCAGGGCCCGCGAGCCCGCGAGATCGTCGAGGCGACCGAGGGCATCGCCGAGGTCGCGCCGGCGTTCGGCGAGCTCGGCTACTACGCCTGGTCGGCCGCGCTGTTCGAGGGCGCGCCGCTGTTCATCGCCCGCACCGGCTATACCGGCGAGGACGGGTTCGAGCTCATGGTCCCGAACGCCGCCGCCCCCGCGCTGTGGGACGCGCTGCTCGAGGCCGGCGAGCCGCTCGGGCTCGTCCCCGCGGGTCTCGCCGCGCGCGACACGCTCCGGCTCGAAGCCGGCATGCCGCTGCACGGCCACGAGCTGTCCACCGACGTCCTGCCCGCCCAGGCGGGGCTCGGCCGCGTCGTCGCCGCCGACAAGGCGGATTTCGTCGGCAAAGCCGCGCTCGAGGCGGCGCCGGCGGACCTGCCGGTGCTCGTCGGGCTCGTCGCCGAGGGCCGACGCGCCGGACGCGCGGGGTACGCCGTGCTCGATGCCGACGGCGTGGCGGTGGGTGAGATCACCAGCGGCGTGCTGAGCCCGACCCTCGGGCATCCCATCGCGATGGCGTTCGTCCCGCCCGCACTGTCCGCACCCGGAACCGACCTCTTCATCGACGTGCGCGGGACCCGCATCCCCGCGACCGTGACCGCCCTGCCTTTCTACCGGAGGACCGCATGACCGATCTGAACGCCCTCACCTACACCGCCGAGCACGAGTGGGTCGCCCTCGACGGCGACGTCGCGACGATCGGCATCACCGACTACGCCGCCGACAAGCTCGGCGACGTCGTCTACGTCGACCTGCCCGCCGTCGGCACGAGCGTGACCGCCGGGGAGGTGTGCGGTGAGATCGAGTCGACCAAGTCGGTCGGCGAGCTGTACGCGCCGCAGACCGGCGAGGTCGTCGCACTCAACGACGCGGTCGTGGACGACCCGGCCTCCGTCAACGCGGACGCCTTCGGCGCCTGGCTCGTGAAGATCCAGGTCGACCCCGCCGATGCCGAGGGCCTGCTCGACCGGGCCGCGTACGTGGCGCTCACGGGCGGCGAGGCGTGAGCTCCGCCGCGTTCGCCGATCGTCACATCGGAACGGATGCCCACGCGCAGGCGCTCATGCTGCGCGCGCTCGGCTACGAGAGCGTCGAGGCGCTCGTGGAGCGCGCCGTGCCGGCATCCATCCATGCCGCCCCCGTCGCGGACGGCGTCATCCCCCCGGCAGCCACCGAGGCCGAGACCCTCGCCGAGCTGCGCGAGCTCGCGTCGCAGAACCGCCCGGCGCGGTCGATGATCGGACTCGGCTACTACGACACGCTCACGCCGTCGGTGATCGCGCGCAACGTGTTCGAGAACCCGTCCTGGTACACCGCGTACACGCCGTATCAGCCCGAGATCTCGCAGGGGCGCCTCGAGGCGCTGATCAACTTCCAGACGATGGTCACCGACCTGACGGGTCTTGCGACGGCGAACGCGTCGATGCTCGACGAGTCGACCGCCGTCGTCGAAGGGATGCTCGTCGCCCGTCGCGGGTCGCGGTCGCGGTCGGACGTCTTCCTCGTCGATGCGAACGCCCTGCCGCAGACGAAGGCGCTGCTCGCCCACCGCGCGGCGGCTGTCGGCATCGAGATCGTCGAGGTCGCCATGGATGCGGGGGCCGACACCGGGCTCGAGGCGTTCGGCGCTCTCGTCCAGTACCCCGGGGCGGACGGCCACGTGTGGGACCCGTCGTCCGTGATCGCCTCCGTGCAGGCGCAGGGCGGGCTCGTGGTCGTCGCCGCCGACCTCCTCGCGCTCACGCTGCTGCGCTCTCCGGGGTCGCTCGGCGCCGACATCGCGGTCGGGACGACCCAGCGGTTCGGCGTGCCGATGGGCTTCGGCGGCCCGCACGCGGGCTATATGGCGGTGCGCGCCGGGCTCGAGCGACAGCTGCCCGGGCGCCTGGTCGGCGTGTCGGTGGATGCCTCCGGCGCCCCCGCCTACCGCCTGTCGCTTCAGACGCGGGAGCAGCACATCCGCCGGGAGAAGGCGACCTCGAACATCTGCACCGCGCAGGTGCTGCTGGCCGTCATGGCATCCATGTACGCCGTCTACCACGGGCCGCAGGGTCTGAGCCGCATCGCGGGAGACGTGGCGAGGAAGGCGCATCTGCTGCGCGACTGGATCGTCGAGGCCGGGGGAGAGGTCCTGCACGAGGACTTCTTCGACACGATCGTCGTGCGCACGCCCGGGCGCGCGGGCGAGGTCGTCGATCGCTCGCGGGAGCGCGGATTCCAGCTGTGGTTCCGCGACACCGACTCGGTCGGCATCTCGGTCGACGAGGCGACCACCGTGAGCGAGCTGCACGCCCTCTCACAGGTGTTCGGCGGACGCTCCGAGCGCGTCTTCACCTGGGCGGAGGGGACCGGGGCCGCGTCGGTGCCGGCGGTCCTGCAGCGCGAGGACGAGTTCCTCACACATCCCGTGTTCCACGCGCACCGGTCCGAGACCGCGATGATGCGCTATCTGAAGCAGCTCGCGGACCGCGACTACGCGCTCGATCGGGGCATGATCCCGCTCGGCTCGTGCACCATGAAGCTCAACGCCGCGACCGAGATGGCGGCCGTCTCGTGGCCGGAGTTCGCACGGGTGCATCCGTTCGCTCCCGCCGACGACGTCGCCGGGTACCTCGTGCTCATCGAGCAGCTGGAGTCCTGGCTCGCCGAGATCACCGGCTACGACGCGGTCTCGCTGCAGCCCAACGCCGGCTCGCAGGGCGAGCTCGCGGGGCTTCTCGCCATCCGCGGATACCACCATTCGCGCGGCGACCTGCAGCGCGACGTCTGCCTCATCCCGTCGTCGGCGCACGGCACCAACGCGGCGTCGGCCGTGCTGGCCGGGATGCGCGTGGTCGTCGTCGCGTGCGACGAGGCGGGCAACGTCGACCTCGGCGACCTGCGCGCGAAGATCGCCGCGCACGCCGAGACGCTCGCGGCGCTGATGATCACCTACCCCTCGACCCACGGCGTGTACGAGCAGGACGTCGTCGAGCTGTGCGCCGCGGTGCACGCGGCGGGCGGTCAGGTCTACGTCGACGGCGCGAACATGAACGCTCTCGTCGGGTTCGCGCGCTTCGGCGACCTCGGCGGCGACGTCTCGCATCTGAACCTGCACAAGACGTTCGCGATCCCGCACGGTGGCGGCGGACCGGGTGTCGGACCGGTCGCGGCCAAGGCCCACCTGGCCCCGTTCCTGCCGTCGCACCCGCTCGCGCAGCGCGCGGAGCACGCCGGGGGCTTCGTGTTCGACGGCGGACCGGTCTCTGCGGCGCCGTGCGGGTCGGCCTCCATCCTGCCCATCTCGTGGGCCTACATCCGGATGATGGGTGCCGCCGGGCTGCGCGAGGCGACGGGGGCTGCCGTGCTCGCCGCGAACTACGTCGCGACGCGCCTGCGCGACCACTATCCGGTGCTGTACGCCGGCGAGGGCGGGCTCGTCGCGCACGAGTGCATCCTCGACCTGCGTCCGCTGAAGGAGGAGACGGGCGTCACCGTCGACGACGTCGCCAAGCGGCTGATCGACTACGGCTTCCACGCCCCGACGATGTCCTTCCCGGTGGCGGGGACCCTCATGGTGGAGCCGACCGAGTCCGAGGACCTGGACGAGATCGAACGGTTCGTCGAGGCGATGATCGCCATCCGTGCGGAGGCGTCGCGCGTGCAGGCCGGCGAGTGGCCGGCATCCGACAACCCGCTCGTGAACGCGCCGCACACCGCCGCCGCCGCGGTCGCGTCGGAGTGGCCGCATCCCTACCCTCGCGAGCTCGCCGTGTATCCCGTGCACTCCCTGGTGCGCACGAAGTACTGGCCCCCCGTGCGCCGGATCGACAACGCCTACGGGGATCGCAACCTGGTCTGCGCCTGCCCGCCCGTGGAGGCCTTCGCCTGACCGCCGCGGCCCGCGGCGCGGGCGGGGCCGGGTCGTGGGTGGGTTCGGTTCGTGGGTGGGGTCGGTTCGCTTCTGGTCGGGCTCGGCGGGTTCGGGGTCGCTTCTGGTCGGGCTGAGCCGGTTCGGGGTCGCTTCTGGTCGGGCTGAGCCGGTTCGGGGTCGCTTCTGGTCGGGCTGAGCCGGTTCGGGGTCGCTTCTGGTCGGGCTGAGCCGGTTCGGGGTCGCTTCTGGTCGG
>NZ_JBBCVW010000025.1:0-30548 GCF_037146215.1 Microbacterium sp. MMO-56 | reverse complement strand
GTCCTTCCGGACTGGTAAACGTTGCTCTAGACAATCAACATTTTCCCAGACCAGAAGGACATTTCACTTCACGGCACGCCCACGAACCGCACCCGACATGGTGGATCGGGGCTCAGACGATCACCGGTGCGGGGGCTCGCTCCTGGGTGCTGCGGTCGAACTACTCAAGCGGCTCGGCGAAGCACGACGCGCCCGAGGGGAACAGGCTCCCCAGAAGCGAGAGATCGATCGACGAGCCTGCGACGACCCTCACGAGCAAGGCGGGTTCGATGAAGTGGGTTAGGCGCGGGCTTGAGTCGCGGCCTTCTCCGACCATTACGGGCGGTGGAACCGAGACGGGCGGAGCCGAGCCGATAGCGAAGCTCGAGCGTTACGTCTCATCGCCTGATTGGGTCGGGGATAAGGCGCGCTTGCGGCCCGAGGAAGCCGCCGTGCTGCAGTCGTATCCGGCCGACTTCCCCTTCCGTGGGCGGCGCGGGAAGGTGTTCCTGCAGATCGGCAACGCGGTGCCGCCTCTGATGGCGGGGGCGGTGATCGACGAGCTGCTTGATCCGGCTGCGCTCCGGATTCCGGAGTCCGTAGCGGCATGAGTGCCCGCATCGCTGAGGCGTTCGCCGAGTGGCGTGAGTGTCGCGCCGAGTACGACGACGTGCTCTACGCGATGTACGAGCGTGCCGCGGACGCGTGTCGCGATGCGCTCGTCAACGCCCGCGGCCGGGCGAAGGGAATCGAGCCGATCAGCCTGTTCATGGGCCCCGCGATCCGGGCGTACGCGTACGCGTCGGAAGAGCTGATCGAGCACTGGCAAAGACACCCGCGGATGACGTTCGCAGAGTTCGAACGACAGTGGGTCAGCGGCCGAGATCTTCCACTGACCATGTGACCGGGCGGAGCGCGGCGCGATGAGCGCGCGGTGTCGCGAGCACGACGAGCATGTCGGCAGACCAGCGGCACGTCGCTTCATCGAAAGGTGAGGGTGAGACGAAGTCGATCAGAACAGTGACGGTCGTCGACCACTGCGAGGCCCGGAATGCCGTGATCCGAGCCGGTGTGAGGTCGCCGCCGTCGACCCCTCGCCCCTCACGGCGCATCAATGACCGGCGGAAGCCGCCGAAGAGCGCAGGGTCCACCTGGACGGACCCCTTCGCTCTCGCGGTCATCATGCCTGAACACTATCGAGAGGAGGGCGCCGTGCGCCGACCCGATGTCACAACGATCTACGCCGTGTTCTGGCCGGAGCATGGCGTCCTGAAGGTGGGGCGGGCCCGTCAGGACCGTCGATGGCGTGAGCTGACCGCGACGGGCGCCCGGGTCGTGCTGATGATGCGCGACCGGCACGTCATCGACGAGCGTGCCGCGCTCGCCGAGCTCGACGCCACCTTCGACCGCGCGTTCGCGCGCGACCGCGACTCGGAGCACATCCTGCCCCGAGGGCGCGGCTTCACCGAGTGTTTCCGTGTCTCGCCCGATCAGGTGATGCACGCGCTCAAGACGATCTACCTGGGCATTGCCCGATGGGAGCACCTGTATGGCGATGACTCGCCGACGAGTGGTGACACCGGAGGGCGTCACCCGAGACGAGATCCTGAGCCTGCCGAGGGACGTCAGGCTGACGGAGATCCTGCTGCGGCTGTACGCGGACGATCACGGCCGGGAGAAGGTGAACCAGCGGTTGATGCTGGCGCGCCTGTATCCGATGGATCGGGACATGACCGAGTCGACGATCGACGAGCACCTGCTCCTCCTCGACGAGGCGGATGCGATCACGCTGTACGACGCGTCCGGTTCGACGTTCTTCTCGATGACGGACTGGCCGAAGGTCGACCGGCCGCAGGACTCCCGATACCCGCCGCCGCCTTCGCGATCCGTTCGCGATCCATTCGTGGCGGGGGAGAGGGAGAGAGCGAGGGAGCGGGAGAGCGAGTACGGGAGCGAGTGGGATGGCGAGAGAGGTCATGCACGAACCGATCGCGAATCGGGACCGCCCGACCCGTTCTGTCCCGCGCATCCGGACGGCACCGACGACCCGTGCAGGCCGTGCGGGGTTCGCCGACTGCGCCGCAAGAAGTGGGACGACGAGCAGATGGCCGCCGCGCGCGGTGTGATCTTCGAGGGTGACGCGTGAGCCGCGCTGAGCACACGTACACGCTCGACGAACTGACGGTGCAGTTGGTCGTGCCTGACGGGGTGACCGCGCCTCGGTTCGTGGACGTCAAGCGGGGTGACGAGATCGTGCGGTGCCGCCACGCGGGAGTGCGGAACCTGCGCGCCCCGGCGAAGCGGAAGCCTCGCCAGGAGTCCCCGCTGACGAAGATCCCGGCGGATTGGGTGCCGCCTGCGCATGAGGTCGCCGGGCGGGTCGCTGAGTGTCCGTCAGTGAACGTCGAGCACGAGACGGCGCAGTTCGTCGACTGGGCGATTTCGAAGGGCGAGGCGCGTGCGGACTGGCTCGCCGCCTGGCGGAAGTGGATCCGCTCGACGCACGCCCGGAATGTCGAGCGCGGCTGGAAGCCGACGCGGCCGACAGTGCCAGTCGGTGAGACGCCGGAGCAGAAGTGGTGCCGCGAGCACGGGGTGACCGTCGACGAGTACCGAGCAAGGAAGGATGACCGCGAGTGGGTCGAACGAATCAAGCGTCGGGGGCTGGTCTGAAGGGTGGCGGCCTAGAAGGGCTCGGAGAACCAGCGAGGCACTATGCGGGTTCCCGCAGGCGAAGGCACATACGCCACCGGCGCGATGCCCCTCTCCATGAATCCCTGCCAGAAGTCGACGACGCGGTTCTCCCGGGCTGCAAGGCGGTCCGGGGTCGCGATGTCCGGGTAACCGTTCTCGTCGCCAACCACCACGCGGCCCCTGCCCCCCAAGAACGACAGGTAGATGTCCGGGGCGAGTTGAGGCATCACGCCGAGCGTGAGGTACGTGCCCCGCTCAATGAGCGTGTCGATCCGCTCGCGCACGTCGCGCACGCCTTCAGCGCTCCCGGGGCTCTCGACGCGGGTCTTGCGGATGCCCCGGCGCACGACGCGCGTCCACTGCTCGTCGTCCTTCTTCATGTAAGTGAGCGCGTGGACGATACCGTTGCGTTCCTCCAGCACGTCGCCGACGTCACGCAGCCACTCCTTGACAACTTCCGGCGTGACATCCTGCCCCGCCCATTGCGGGACGCCCTTCGTGTCCAGTCCTCGGGAGATGGTCTTCGTAGCCGTCGAGGCGGCCGAGCGACGTATGTCTTCGTGCTCGATCTGAAGCTCCTCTGCGAGCACATAGATCGTGTCTTCGAGGGTGCCCGCTGCGAGCGTCAGAAGGCCGATCTCTGTCACGAACTCGGAGCTTGCGCCCCGGTAGTGGTGAGCGGGAGGTGGCATCCAAATGTCGTCGGACATGTGGCCGAGATTACCGCTTGCTGGACGGTGATCTCTTCGTGACGTCGCAGTCAGATCTCGGGGCGGAGCGATCAGCTCTCGGCGCGATGATGCTCGACGCTCGCCGCGTGTGGGACGTGCTGGACGTCGCCCCGCCGGCTGACTTCCATGATCCGTCGCACGAGATCATCGCTGGGGCGGTTCGTCGGCTCGCGCTGCGGGGTGAGGGCACCGATCCGGTGCTCGTGGAGGCGGAGATCGCGGCGTCGGGCGAGACGCTGGCGGCGTCCCTGGGGCCCGCCTACCTGTACTCGCTGACGGATGCCGCGTCCACGACGGCGAACGCCGGCTATTACGCGCGGCTGATCGCCGATCACGCGACGCGACGTCGCCTGTCGGCGGCCGGTGTATCGGTGGTGGAGATCGCCGCCGACCGCACGCTGACGCCCGACGAGCAGATCGAACGGGCGCGCGCGGCGGTGGACAGCGCGAGCTCGCACACCTCGGCGAAGGTGCAGGTCGTCGGCTCGACGCTCGATGAGATGTTCGCGCGGATGTCGGAGCCGCCGGTGTACACGGAGACGCCGTGGCAGTCGATCAACCACCTGATCGGGGGGCTTCGGCCTCGGGCGATGTACGTCGTCGGGGCGCGGCCCGCATCGGGCAAGACCATCATGGCGATGAACCTCGCGACGGCGCTCGCCGACGAGGGGAACGTCGCGGTGTGTTCCCTCGAGATGGGGGAGGAGGAGCTGCAGAAACGGCTCGTGTCGCAGCTCGGCAAGGTGCACATGTCCGCGATGAGTAACAACGCGCTGGATTCGGACGACTGGGCGCGGGCGGCGAACGCGCGGGCGAAGATCATGCGCATGCCGCTGTACGTCGACGACCGGCCGGCGCAGACGATCGCGCAGATACGCGCGCACGTGCGGTCGGTGGCGCGCCTCGGGCCGCTGTCGGGCGTGGTCGTCGACTACCTGCAGCTCGTGGAGTCGTCGGACCCGCGCAAGGACCGGCGGACGCACCTCGGCGAGGTGTCGCGCGCCATGAAGCTGATGGCGAAGGAGTTCGACTGTCCCGTGATCGCGCTCGCGCAGCTCAACCGCAAGTCGGAGGAACGGCCGGGCAAGCGGCCGATGCTCGCCGACCTGAAGGAGACGGGCGACATCGAGCAGGACGCCGACGTCGTGCTGTTGCTGTCCCGGGATCTCGACGACGCGGCCCGGGCGGGTGAGGTGCAGGTCATCGTGGCGAAGAACCGTCACGGCAACACGGGAGAGACGACGCTGGCGTGGCTGGGCCACTACGCGTCGATGGAAGACGCGGGCGCCGACTGGGCGCCCTAACGAAGGAGCACGAGTGAGTCAGAGCATCATCAAGGTCGACGGATACGTCGCGAACGAACCGCAGCTCGGCGCGACGCCGGACGGCACGCCCGTCTTGGGCCTGTCGGTGCCGCATCAGCGGTCGCAGAAGAACGAGCAGACGGGCGGGTGGGATCGGGTCGGCCCGACGACCTGGCACAGCGTCTCGGTGTTCGGGGATCAGGCGAAGGCGCTCGCCCCGCACGTCGGCAAGGGCACGCACGTGCTCGTCGAGGGATTCGCGGAGGTGCGCCCGTACTCGACGAAGGAGGGCGCGCCGGCCGCCGAGATCCTCGTGCGCCGCGCGAAGGTCGCCGTCATCCCGAGCCTGCCGCGGCAGGAGCATCAGCCCGCGCCGCAGCAGTGGGCGTCGCAGCCCGAGCAGGACGCGTGGGCGGCGCCGGGGTTGTCCTACGGGGACGACACGCCGTTTTGAGCGGGGCGCCGTGTGCACGAGGGTGCATGATGCGGGGTCCGGATGCTCACTGGGCGGAGTGCCCGTCCTACGGCAAGAAGGACGGGGCCTGTCGTGGGTGCGTGCCGCGTGAGGCGGTCGAGGGGTCGTTCGTGTGTGGTCGGTGCTTCGGCCGCACGCGGGGGATGCTGCAGGCGATCCCGGACATGCTCGGGCATCTGCGGTCGCTGACGGATCCGCTGAAGGGCACGGACTACGCGGCGAAGCGTGACAGTGCGGGCGGGAGTGCCCGGGCTGTCGCGCCGCCGCCCGTGCCGGTCGAGCTGTTGGACGCCGCGGACTTCCTGGTGACGGTGCTGTGGTCGACGGTGGAGGTCGTGAATGGGCGTGCACCGCGAGGGCGGATGCAGGTTCCGGTCGCGGCGGATGCGGTGGGCCTGGTCGAGTACGCGGATGCCGCGGTCGCAGAGATCGTGCCGCGCCTCTCCGAGCTGTCGGAGCGGCCCGAGGTGGTGCCGCTCGTCGAGGCGGTCATCGGCAGGCCGGCGTCGGGCGACGAGTGGACGGTGCGGACCGTGTTCGAGCGGTGGTCGATCACGGAGGATCCGTGGTGGGCGGCGCAGCCGTGCCCGGTGTGCGGGCTCCGGGCGATCAAGGTTACGCCGCCAAAGACGCCGGGGGACGAGACGAACTATCGGTGCGCGTCCTGCACGTGGGTCGCCCCGGAAGATGTCGACGGATTCTGGGCCGAAGCGTTCAGTCGTCGGGAAGGGAAAGCGGCATGAGGGAGTGCGCGTGGTGCCGCGGCCCGATCCCGGCATCCGCTCGGCGTGACGCGGTCTGCTGCTCCAAGCGGTGTCGGCAGGCCCGTCACCGATTCCGGGTCGGCGTAGGTGTCGCGCGCGACGTCGGGAACGACGTCTTGCGACTGGCCTACGCCGACCCTCCCTATCCGGGGCTGTCGAAGAGGTACTACGGGCGGCACCCGGACTACGCGGGCGAAGTCGACCACAAGCGTCTGATCGAGCAGCTCGACGCATACGACGGGTGGGCGCTGTCAACTTCGGCCCGAGCGCTGCAGGACGTGCTCGCACTGTGCCCGCCCGGCACGAGAGTGGCCGCATGGGTCCGGGGCGAGCGGCCGACGCGCAGTGCGGGGCCGCTCAATGCGTGGGAGCCGGTGCTGTACTTCGGCGGACGGAGGGACGCGTCGCGTTCCACCACGGCGGGAGAACGTGTCGTGCCGGACCGGCACGACACGACGCGTCGCGCCGGCCAGGTGAACGCGTCGCGGTCAGCTGATGACGACGCGTCGTGTTGTGCGGCCGCGGAGGCGTCGTCGGTGGCCGCGGCCGACGCGTCGCGCGGATCCTCGCGACGGGTGGACGTGCTGACGTTCACGCCGGGCGCGCGCACGACGGAGCCGGGTCGCGTGGTCGGAGCGAAGCCTGCCGTGTTCTGCCGGTGGATCTTCGACCTGCTCGGGGCGGAGCCACAAGACGAGTTTCACGACCTCTTCGCGGGGTCGGGAGGGGTGATGCGCGCGTGGCGCGTCTTCGCCGAGACGAACGAAGGGATGGCCGCATGAGCGTGTGGGTTAGGCGTCCTCGCCGCCGTGGTCGAGGATCGTCCACCATCCGAGCGCACGGGGATTGATATCGAGGTTGATCGCGTCGAGCTGGTCATTGCTCACGACGCGGGCGTACGTGCGCTCCCCGAGGTCGCAAGCGGTGTTGATGCGGTGCAGAAGATCCGTCGGGTCCTCGGTCACGTGGAGGCGCCACGGCGAGCTCGCGGCGCCGAGAAGCAGATATTTGGCCATGTGCCAAGCGTATGAGAAGGGGCAGTGCGATGGGAATGTGGAAGAGACGTGCGGAGAAGCTGGCTCGTGCGGAGCGGAAACTCGCGGAACTGGGCTGGTGGCCCCAGCTCGACGGCACGTATCGGGCGGGGCCGGGGGCGTCGGAGGGCATGGCGGATGAGCGAGAGGTGCGCAGTAAGACGCTCGTGAGCGTGCTTCGGGCGTTCGGTGCCGAGGAGTACCGAACGTTATTCGGGTACGACGTCGACAGGTTCTGGCGTGACGTGGTTAGCGGTGAGGCGGCGCAGAAGGCGATCGCCGCCGACCGTGTGCTGGCGAACATGAAAGAGAAGATGGTGGAGCTCTCGAAGGCGGGTGCGAATGTCCAGGTCTGATCAGGTGCACGTGATCGAGCACCGCCGGGTGCTTGGTGGGGACTGGATCCGCGTGCAGACGGTCGATGACGAGATGCTCGGCTGGGCCGAGGACGCGGTCGTCGCGTTCAACGCGCAGTCGGGTTGCGGCGACTGGCGGATCCACTACGCAGGGAAGGAGCCGGAGGCGGCGGTGAAGGTCGCCGAGCCGCGAGTGATCTCGAAGCCGTCATGGCGTGAGCGTGCCCGGTTCTGGTGGGTCATGCGATTCTCGAAGCGGGGGCGCCGATGATCGAGCAGGTGATGCTCCGCCTTCTGGCGGCGTCGCAGCTCGCCCCGTCGGGGGCGCGCGTCGCGGGCTACGTGGCGGCGCTGGTCGGCGCGCCGCCCGCGACGATCGCGAGCGTCGTCGCCGTGCTCGCCGAGGGCGCCATTCACGGGCCGGACGCGGCGCGGAAGATGGCGCACGAGTTCGGCGGCTGATCGGGTGGCGATCTTCGACCGCGAGGGGGCAGCTCGGCGCGTCGGGCGGGATGTTCGCACGATCCGCCGCTGGGAGGCCGCGGGTCGGCTCACCTTCGTCCTGGGACGAGTGCGGGAGGCGGACCTCCTCGCGGCTGAGGCGAGCGCGCGGCGGGCGCGGGGCGGTGACCGCCGCAGCGCGAGCGTTCGGGCCGGCTGAGGATCAAGTGTCATCAACTGTCCGGAATGTGTGATACGCTTAGCGCTAGCGCGAGCAGACTCGGAAGGCCCACAGGGGTCGCCGGGTCTTTTTCTTTGCCCATCGGGCCGCTTGCGCCGGCCGGGTCGTTCTGCCCCACGATCCGGCCCTCGATCTTCCCCGCCGCCGCTCGCCCTCACTATAGGCGCGGCGCCCCGCTGTCAGCGCGATGACCGCTGGCGTCCTGGACGGACTGCTCAGGCAGCGCCCGGGACGCCGGTGAGAGCGAGGGCGGGCGCGTGACCGACTGGCGCATGGGCGGCGGGGACTACTTGCAAGGAGGTGCCGGATGGCGCTGAAAGACATGCTGGCGGCCCCGCCGGTACGGGAGAACCCGTCGAAGGTCGCGTCGTGGCGAGCCACGCTCGACACCGAGGATCGGGCCGCATTCGACGCCGCGGTGCGCAATCCCGCGTGGACGAACAGCGGCCTGGCGCGGATGCTGACCACGGCCGGGTTCAAGGTCGACGAGTCGTCGATCCGCCGCTACCGTGAGCGCCTCGCGTGAGCCTCGCTGAGAAGCTCGCCGACCCGCCTGCGCGTCCCGAGGCGATCGGGACGGCCGAGATCGGGCCGGACGGCGGCGAGTTCCGCGACGTGAAGTCGTCGGAGCCGATCACCGACTGGACGCGGGTGTTCGAGCAGTTCCAGCTCGACCCGGACGTCTTCGAGATCATCGACGACACGGTCCGCTGCTCGACCTGGCAACAGTCGAAGCGCACCGACGGCGGCGATCGCGACGTCGTGCAGCTCTACAGCTACCGGGCGATGTTCCGGCGTAAGCGCGACCGCATCGACCTTCCCGCCCTGCACGCCGCCGCGAAGCGACGTCAGCGTGCGCCGCTCGCGCCGGCCGAGAACAACCGGATCATGGTCGTCGTGCTCGCGGACATCCAGGCGGGCAAGACTGGATCGCGGGGAGGCACGCCGGAGCTGGTGGAGCGGATCGAGGCCAAGCTCGCCGCGCTCGAGAAGCGCCTGCGAGCTCGCAGGCCCTCCCGGCTCGTGCTCGCGGAGGCGGGCGACCTCTTCGAGAACTTCAACTCGGGCGGCGATCCGGCCTTCAACAACGACCTGTCGCTCGCGCAGCAGATGGACCTCGCCGGTGTGGTGCTGTTCGACTTCGTGTCGCTGATGGCGCGCTTCGGCCCGGTCGAGGTTCTGGCGGTGACGTCGAATCACACCGCGTGGCGTGCGGGCAAGCAACAGCTTGGACGTCCCGCGGATGACCTCGGCCTGTTCGTGCACCGCCAGGTGGCGAAGCTCGCCCAG
The DNA here is from genome assembly GCF_037146215.1 of Microbacterium sp. MMO-56. Taxonomy (NCBI): domain Bacteria; kingdom Bacillati; phylum Actinomycetota; class Actinomycetes; order Micrococcales; family Microbacteriaceae; genus Microbacterium; species Microbacterium sp. MMO-56. Next base: position 21,239 of record NZ_JBBCVW010000025.1, on the reverse strand, counting down.
GCGGCGGGCATCAATGCGCACTGGAACTTCCCGCGGGAGTACGACGAGTCGCTGTCGGTGGACGTCGGCGGCGCGGTGCTCGGCATGGTGCACGGCAACCAGTTCCCGCCCGGCAAGGCGATCGAGTGGTGGTCGAAGCAGCAGCACGGCGCGCAGCCGGTCGGCGCCGCGGACATCCTCATCACCGGCCACTATCACCACCTCGTCGTGCAGCCGACGGGTCGCAGTCCCCGCACGGGCCGCGCGAAGTGGTGGCTGCAGGCGCCGACGCTGGACAACGGATCCGACTGGTTCCGGAATCTGGCGGGCGACGACTCCGACCCGGGCCTGCTGACGTTCGACGTCACCGGCGACGGGTTCGACCTTCAGAGCCTCACCGTGCTCTGATAAGCGATCCGCTGGTATCCGGCGAGATATCAGTCGGTGGGCAACCCTGCGATGCCGAAGCAATGGCAGGGCGCGAGGCCGTGGCGCGAGATCCACGGCGCAATGGGGCGTAGCTCAGTGGCAGAGCGGCTGACTGTTGATCAGATGCGCGAGGGTTCGAATCCTTCCGCCCCAGCGTTGCCGTCGCGGCACGGGTAGCTCGATGCATCGAGTCCGTGGCCCGTGACGGGGGACGACGGTCCCCGACGCGCCCGTGCGTTGCGTTCTCGCGGGCATCACTCCGAGCCACCGCCCCCACGAGGGGCTCGCCAACTCGGGTGCACAACTCAACACGACGGAGCCGGCGAACGCCGCGGCCGTCACGGGGATGAAGCTCAGGTGGTAGAGCGTCGGCCTTCCAAGTCGAAAGTGCGGGTTCGACGCCCGTCATCCTCTCAACGTTTGGGTGCGGGCTGCTTGCCCGCCGCGTTGGGCTACCCGCCCGCGAAGGGGAACGGCGCCACTCTGGCCGGCGCGTTACGAAATAGGCCCAGGTGTTCGAAGGGTGGGCGCTATGGCGGATGACCCGGGGGAGCGTGACGCGAGGATGCGTGCGCTCGAAGAGTTCTGGGGCGGCGACGTCCCGGAGTCAACTGCGGACCGAATCGTGTACCGCGACATCCGGTCGGAGGTCATTCTCCGGTCGATCAACTGAAGGGCAGAGCATGGGGCAGAGCAAGACACAGCGAATTGCGGATCTCGAGGCGCGACTGGCGGAGGCCGAGGGCGAGAAGGCGGCGGCGTCGCTGGTGCAGCAGGGGGTGTTGCGGGATCTTCGCGTCGCCCGCGCCGAACTCGACGGCTTCAAGACGGAGCGCAACCGTCAGCGCCGCATCGCCGAGCATCACGCCCGAGAGGCGGAACGCGAGGCGGAACGGAAGCGCCGCGACGACCTGTCGAACGGCATCGTCGACCTCTCGAAGATCAAGCACGACGTCGGCTTCGACTTCGACCATGACGCCGAGGGCGGCACGGTGACGATCACCCTGCACGCGTCGGCGACCGAGGCAAAGATCCTCGCCGCGTACGCCACGGAGCGCACGAAGGCAGCGAAGCCCGCCTTGCTCGAGGCGGGGACCATCAAGGTGGGCTTCGTCGACAGAGCGCGCATCCCCACCGAGGTCGTCGCCGCGAACTTGATCACGAATGACTTCCTCGGGGGGCGCATCTGATGGCGAGTATCAACGTCTCGGCGTACTTCGCTGATGGCCGCTCGGTGACCCTGAGCGGTGAGGTCAGTGACGAGCTGGTGAGCGCCTCGGTGGCGCCGATGGTGGCGGCGCTCGCCGCGCCGGCCGCGGCCGCCGAAGCGCCGCAGGACGACTCGGGCGAGTGACCGCGGCGCTGGACACGCTGCGCAAGGCACGGCGGGCGGCTCGGGGATCCCTCGACGTCGCCCGCCGTTCTCACGCGTTGCTCGTGGCGGAGTGCAATCAGCAGATCGAGGCTTCGGCGTCCGCGGTGAACCTCGCGACGCGGAGCCTCGACGAGCTCGACGCGGCGATCGAGCTGCTCGAAGGAGAGTCGCGATGAACAAGTACGCGCGGTCGCCGGCATTCTCGCCGACGCGGCGGAGGGCAAGCGGTTCCTGATCATCGAGCCCGACCATCATGCGGTGCATCGAGCCGTCCAGGAGTTCGGACGCTTCGTGTCCGAGCACGCGATCCCGGCGAAGGTGCGGGTAGCGAACGGCGCCGAGCGCGTCGACATCGGCACTGGCACGGTGAGATTCACCACGCCACGCTCGAACGGGATGCGCGGGCTGTCGGTCGATGTCGTGTTCATCGACAACGATGCGCACCGCGTGCTGGAATCCGACGGTGTCGTGAACTTCGCCCGGTTCGACAGGTTCCGGGAAGATGTGGCCCTGGTGCTCAACGCCTCGGGCGGCGAGGTCGTGCACTCGTGAGGCGGATCCTCGCCCTCGTGGTGGTGACCGCCTTGTGGCTCGCCCCCTACTGGCTGACGCAGCCGGCACGGCCTGAGCCCGACGGGCGTGACGTCGTCGCCTCGGTGCTCGTCGACAGTGCGAGCGGATCGGAGGGTGGCCGATGGCTGGTGTCCGATCGGGTCGCCCGTGGCAGAGGGTACGGCAGCAGGTGTTCCGTGAGGAGACTCACTGCCACATCTGCAAGGAGTGGGTCGACCAGTCGTTACCGTACCGGGATCCACGCACGGGCAAGCCGGATCCGCGCAGTAGGTCGGTGCACCACCTCGACCCGCACCCGACAGCAGAGAACGTAGCGCGGCGGGACAGGCTGCGCCTCGCACACCTCGGATGCAACTCGTCCTTCGGTGACGGATCCCGCATCCGCACGAGGACATCGAGGAAGTGGTGACAGTCACCCGTCATCCGGGGTGCTGCGCACAGTGTGGAGACACATCCCGCCCATGACCCGGCGAACGTCCCGCCGCCCCCTACAGGTGGTGCCCACACCTGGGGGTGACGGGATAGTTCGCACGGTGACGCATGCCCTATGAGGCACATGCCGCACCATCCACGCCTCACAGGGCGTCAGGACAGCGATCCACGGGCGGGACGCATCACCTCGAACGCATGTTCGAACAGGGGTGGGGGGTGCCCCCTCGCCCCGAGGCGCGGAACCCCGCCGGGGAGTCGTCCTCTCTCTCCCCGCGTAGATCTTCGAATCCTGTCAGGGGGTAAAGATGGCTGCTCGTCGCCCCTCGGCGCCCGTGAATCCGCATCGTCTCGGCGACCGCGGCCTGGCGCTGTTCGAGGCGCTCCACAAGGGGCGCACGCCCGCCGAGATCGTCACGCTCGTCGAGGCGTGTCGCCTCGCGGACCGGCTCGAGAAGTTCGACGGCCTGATCAATGGGGATCGGGATAGCTGGCTACAGCTCGACCTGAACGAATCCGGCGATGAGATCACGGTCGTCCTGACCGACGTCGTCCGACAAGCACGCATGCACGCCGCGACGCTCAAGGCGTTGCTGGCTGGGTTCGAAGCATCCGCCGCGGCGGGCAGCGAGCCTGCGGCCGGGGAGGTGCCTTCGAATGTCTCGAGCATCAAGGCCAAGCTCTCGCCGACGGGTCGTACCTCCTCGCGTTCACAGCGTTCCGCCAAGTAGCGGCACAGCGGGCGACGCCGCGATCGAGCTGTATGAGCTCTCCGGACAGGTGCTCGACGAGTGGCAGCGAGAGTCCGTGCGTGACGCGCTGGCGCTCGCCGCCGACGGGGATTGGGCGGCGTTCGAGTTCGCGCTGATCGTCCCGCGGCAGAACGGCAAGGGCGCGGTGCTCGAATGCATCGAGCTTGCGTTCCTCGTGCTGTTCGACGCGCGCCTCATCCTCCACACGGCGCACGAGTTCAAGACCGCGCAAGAAGCGTTCATCCGCATTCGGACGATCTTCGAGGGCACGCCGGAGCTGCTGGCGCTCGTGAAGCGCCGCGGGGAGCGGCTCGTCGGGATCCGCAACGCTAACGGCGAAGAGGGCATCGAGCTGCAGTCCGGTGCCCGGCTCCGATTCATCGCCCGCTCGAAGGGCTCGGGCCGAGGGTTCACCGCCGACCTGATCATCCTCGACGAGGCGTACGACCTCCCCGAAGAGACGCTCGCCGCCATCATGGCGACGCTGACGGCGGTCGCGAACCCCCTCATCATCTACACATCGTCGGCGGCGCTCGACACCTCCGCCGTGCTGCGGCGCATCATGGCGCGCGGCCGTCGCGAGGATGACCGGCCGCCGGATCCGACTCTCGCCTACCGCGAGTACAGCGCACACCCAAAGTCGAACTTCGACGACCCCGAGGTGATGCGGTGCGCGAACCCGGCGACGGAGTCGGGCCGCATCACGATCGACAAGCTCCTGAAGCTCCGGGCGGCGACGCCGTCCGATGCGAAGTTCGGGCGCGAGCACCTCGGCGTCCTCGACGAGTCCGCGGGTCAGCGGGTCATCGACCTCGAACGCTGGGCGGATCTCGCCGACGAGGACTCGATGATGTGGGGCAGCGTCCCGCGCCTCATCCGCCGGGGGATGTCCGCGCTCGCGATCGACGTCAACTTCGACGGCTCGCGCGCCTCGGTCGCGATGGTCGGCCGGCAGGCGATCCGCAAGGGCGGACGCTGGCAGGCGGGCCCGAAGCTCCACGGCGAGATCATCGCCAGCGACGCCGGTACGGGCTGGGTCGTCCCGTACGTCAAGGGCGTGATCCAGCGCTGGGGGCCCGTCGAGGTCGTGCTCGACCCGAAGGGCGCGACCGGCAAGCTCATGCCGGCCTTCGAGGCGGAGAGCATCGACGTCACGACGATCACCTACTCGGAGCACGTGCAGGCATGCGGCTACTTCGAAGAGCTGGTCATGGGCCCGATCGACGAGCACGGCCGCCACGACCCGGCGGCACCGCGGCTGTTCGTACACCTGGACGACCCGCACCTGAACGCCGCCGTCGACGCGGGCCGCAAGCGCACGCCCGGCGAGGCCGGGGAGTGGCTGTGGCACCGCCGCGACACGACTGACATTTCCGCGCTCGTCGCGCTGACCCTCGCCGTCTTCGCTTTCACCCGTGCCGAGCACCGTGAACCGGAGCGGCAGAAGGTATCCACCGCGATGTACGCGTTCAACTGAGGGAGGCCCGCTTGGATCTCGACACAGCGAAGCGGCGGGCATCCCAGGGTGCCGAGTGGCTGCGAGACAACGAGAAGACTGCCAAGGAGCGCGAGGAGTACGTCCGCGGCAAGCAGCGCGACCCGTGGGCTCCGGAGGGCATCGGCGAAGAGCATCAGGAGCTGCGCAAGCAGTCCAAGGCGAACTGGATCCAGCTCGCCGTGTTCGCGCCGATCCAGCGCCTCCGCTTCGAAGGCATCCGCACCGGCCACGGCAAGGACGCGGACCGCACGACGTGGATGAACTTCTGGGCCGCGAACCGGCTCGAAGCGCGCCAGACGATCATCTACGAATCGATGATGACGCACGGCCGCGGCATCACGAGCGTGTGGCCGAACGAACGGAAGCCGGAACAGCCGATCGTGCGCCCCCAGTCGGTGCGGAACGTCTACCTGCATCCCGACCCCGAAGACCCGTTCGAGCTCGACTACGCGGTGAAGATCGTCGAGCGGACGGATGCCTCCCCGAACGGCCTCATCGTTCCGGCCGGCGTCCGACCCGCGGCGAAGATCGCCTACGTGTACGACCGGGACTCGTGGACGCGTCTGCGGTTCGAAGGCTCCGCCTGGGTGCTCGAGAAGGACGGGACGCACCCGCTCGGTCAGGTGCCCTTCGTCACGTCGGACTACCGGCCGAACGCGAACAGCGAGATCTTCAGCCCCGTCGCGCCGCTCATCCCGCAGCAGGACGCGATCAACACGATTCGCTTCAACATGCTGCTGGCGATGCAGTTCTCCGCGTTCCGGCAGCGCGTGGTGACCGGGTTCGACCCGGTGATGCGCGACCAGAACGGGCAGATCGTCTACAAGAAGAACCCGGACGGGTCCACGTTCCGCACGTCCGACGGGCGCATGGTGCCGCTGCTGAACGACTTCGGTCGCGCCGCCGTCGACCGGATGCTCGTGTTCAACGGCGATCAGACGAAGGTCTTCGACATGCCGGAGTCGAACCTCGCGAACTACGTCACGATGCTCACGGAGTTCCTGACGCAGTTCTTCGCGACGTCTCAGGTTCCGCCGCAATACCTCCTCTCCCGGATGGCGAACCTCTCCGGCGACGCGATCTCCGGCGCCGAGTCGACCCTCACGAGCCTCCTCGGCGAGCTGAAGCGGTACGTGCAAGAGGGATGGGTCGAGACGGCGACGCTCTGGTCCCGCGCCGCGGGCATGAAAGAGCCCGACCCGGATATGGAGCTGCTCGCGGCCGACATGGAAGTGAAGAGCTTCGGTCAGATCGTCGACGGCATCCAGAAGCTCATCACGACCGGGTTCCCGCGCCGCGGCGCCTGGGAGATGATCCCCGGCGCGAATCAGGCGAAGGTCGACCGCTGGGAGCAGCTCGCCGAAGACGAGCTGGAAGACGACATCGCCCGCCTCGTGAAGGAAGAGATGCCCGATGGTGACGACCTTCCCGACAGCCGCGACACGGCACTACAACGATCAGCGACGGATCGTCGCGCGAACACTCCGGTCGGCTAAGCGCCTCTGGCGCCGCGTCGGAACGGACTTCGACGCGGGCTGGGCGCTCGTCGGCGCAGAGCTGAACGGCCTCGTCGGTGACGCGATGCGCGAAGCCGCCGAGGGCGGCATCGCGTACGTGCCGGAGGTGCTTGAGCAGACCTCGCAGTCGATGGCGGGGCTCGCCACGGTGAGTCCCGCCGCGTTCGTCGGGTGGACCCGGGAGGGCCTGCCCGTCGACGAGGTGCTCCGCGCGTCGGTGCGGGTCGCGAAGCAAGCGATCGCGAGCGGCTCATCCCCGGCGGGCGCCGCGGTCCTCGGCGGCCGGTCGCTGGACCGCGTCGTCACGTCGGTGATCGCCGACGCCGACCGCCAGGCCGTGCAGGTAACACTCACGCCGACGAAGGTCGGCGGGTACGTGCGGATGGTCCGCGCCGGAGCGTGCCGACGATGCATCGTGCTCGCCGGCCGCTGGTACGCGTGGAACCAGGGCTTTCAGCGGCACCCCAACTGCAACTGTCGACACATCCCCGCATCGGAGGATCGCGCGGGCGACTGGTCCACCGACCCGTACGAGATGTTCCGGTCGATGAGCGCCGAGCAACAAGACCGGGTCTTCGGGAAGTCAGAGGCGCGGGCGATCCGCGACGGCGCCGACATCTTCCGCGTCGTCAACACCCGCCAGCGCGGCCTACCCGGACCACGGGCGCTGAAGGCGCCCCGCCTCACGGTCGACGAGATCTACCGCACCGCCGGAACCCGGCCCAACGCGGTCCGCATGCTCACCGAGCAGGGCTACATCCTCTCCGGCGGGCAGGAGCGCGGCGGAGTCATCGGCTACGGGGATCTCGGGCTCGACTCGAAGGGCGCGCACTACTTCGGCGCGGGCGCGCTCGGTCGGGGGGGAACCCGCAAGGGCGCCACCTACACGCATCGGCTCGCCGCGACCACCGGCCACCGCGACCCGCTCGCACGGGAGACGATGACCGCCGCCGAGCGCCGCCTGAACGACTCCGTGCTCGCCGCACGCGCCGTCGCGGAGGGTCGGAACCCATACGGGACGCACAAGCTCACCGACGCGGGCCGCAAGCGCGCCGCCGACGATCTCGCCGCAGAGATCGACAACCTGCGCCGCAAGGTGCACCCGCGCCAAGTCCACACGCTCGCCGACATGCTCGGCGTTCTCTACTGAGAGGGGCAGACATGCTCAAGACCCGACGGCTCCCGCCGTTCCTCATGCTCAACGGCGACGGCGCAACCGGCTCCGCCCCCGCGACCGACCCGCCGCCCGCGGCCCCGCAGGAACCCGCAGCACCCGCGCCCCCGGCCGCGCCCGCCGCCCCGCCGGCCCCGTCCGCCCCCATCGTGGCGCCGCCCGCCGCTCCCGCGGCGAGCCCGACGCCCCCGCCCGTGCCGACCACGGACCCCGCCGAAGCCGCGCGCCAGCGCGAGGAGACGGCGAAGAACGCCGCATCGCTCATGCAGCTCACGGCCGCGATCGACAACGGCATCACCAAAGACGAGCGCGCACTGCTCACCGGCACCACGCAGGAGCAGCTCGACGCCCAGATCGCGGCGATTCTCGCGCTGAGGGCCCCGGCGGTCGCCTCGGCGCGCGACGCCGGAATCACGGCAGCCGGCGACGCCGTCCCCCAGCGGGCAAAGACCCTCGGTGACGCCGTCGCCGCTCGCATCAACAAGACCAGCAACTAGGAGGCAACATGCCCATCACTCTCGCTGACGCCCAGGTCAACACGCAGGACGACATCGACTTCCACATCATCGACGAGTTCCGCAAGAACTCGTCCCAGGTGCTCAACCGGATCACGTTCGACGACTCGGTCAGCCCCGGCACCGCAGGAGCGACCCTCGTCTACGGCTACACGCGCGTGAAGACCGAGCGCAAGGCCGACTTCCGCACGCAGAACACCGAGTACGCGAAGGAGAAGGCGACCCGCGAGCGCTTCGCCGTCCCGCTCTCGCCCCTCGGTGGCGCGTACGAGGTCGACCGCGTCCTCGCCAACCTCGGCGACGCGCAGACAAACGAGATCGTCTTCCAGCAGGGCCAGCTCATCAAGTCCTCCGTCGCGCGCTTCGTCGACGAGTTCATCAACGGCACCGAGGGCGACTTCTCCACCGCCGCCCCCGGCTTCGACGGCCTCGACGTCGCCGTCACCGGCTCGACCACGGAGAGCTTCGCGACCGGGACGACCCCGCACGACTGGTCGCAGATCGACACGAAGGACAAGGCGCTCGCCGCGAAGCGCGAGCTGCTGCGCTGGCTGCGCACGATGGACGGCGCGACGGTCATCTACGGCAACGCGGACGGCGTCGCGGCCCTGGAAGCGGTCGCCGACTACATCGGCTACTACAACGCGACCAGCGACGACTGGGGACAGACGGTGTCCACCTTCCGGGACATCCCCTTCGTCGACCTCGGCAAGAAGGCCGGATCCGACGATGACGTGATCGCGACCAGCGCCTCGGGCGTGACGGCGCTCTACGCCGTGCGCTTCGGCCTGGATGGCGTGCACGGCGCCTCCGTGAAGGGCGGCGACATCCTGGCCCAGTGGCTCCCCGACTTCACCACCTCGGGCGCGGTCAAGACGGGCGAGGTGGAGCTCGGCCCGATCGGCCTCGCGATCAAGGCGACCAAGTCCATCGGCGCCTTCCGTGTGAAGGTCGACTGATGGGCACGGTCACGGTCCACGCGGCGACCCCGATCAGCCGAAAGGTCGCGGGCGTCGCGTTCATCGACGGCGTCGCGAGCGTCGACGAGGGGAGCGCGGCACACGCGTTCTTCGTCCGCAACGACGCGTTCCGCCTCGGCGCGGGGGTGCCGCCCGAGGGCACGCCGCTGACGCCGGAGGAGCTTGCGCGCGTCGCCGAGCGGGGGCCGGAGGGGGCGGAACAGCCCGCGCCGGCCACGCCCGCGTCGCAGTCGCAGCAGTCACCCGAGGGCGATCCCGGGACGACGCCTCCGGCGCCGCCCGCGGGAGACTCCGAGACGGTGCCCGCGGCGCCCGGCGAAGGTCGGCCCCATCCCGTGCGTGACGGCAAGGGCGTGTGGTTCACCTACCTCGATGGGCTGAAGCCCGATCACGGGTTCGACCTCGAGTCGGTGTCCCGCAAGGAGCTGATCGACGCCGTCGAGCAGATCGAGGCCGCGCGAGCGTCCTAGTCGAGAAGGGGGAGCGATGACGAACCCGATCGCAGATATCGAGCGGCTCAAGAAGTCGTTCGAGCGTCCGCTCGTCGAGACGGGTGACCTGCGCGAGGAGTCGGCCGCTACACAGTGGCTCGACGACGCGTGGGGCCTCGTGCTCGATGAGATCCCGGGCGCGGAGCGGCGTCTCAGTCTCCCTCCCGACGACCCGGGCCACCTGTCGAAGGACAGGGTCGCCCGGGTCATGGTGGCAGCGGTCATCCGGGTTCTGCGGAACCCGGATGCCCGCCGCCAGCTCGGCGAGGACACCTATCAGGAGACGATCGACGCCGCGGTGTCGTCCGGGCAGCTCTACATCAGCGAGGCGGAGCGCGGGCGGCTGCTCGCAGGCGCGGACGGTGGGGGAGACGACTACCTCCCCGCGGTCTACAACGTAAGGTTCGGGGGCTGACATGCCGATCTCAGTGTCCGCCCTGAACCGCGGCCGGCGCGTGTCGGAAGCGGGGATGCCCGACGAGTGCGAGGCAACAGTGCCGACGGGTGGCACTGTCTGGGATCCGGTCGCCCTGGCCGATGTGCCCGAGGTGACGGTGCGCTACGCGGGCCGCTGCGAGCTGAAGTGGTCCGATCAGGTCACAGTCTCCTCCGGCGTCACCGTCGAGGGGTACGTGCTCAAGGTGCCCGCGTCCGCGCCCGGCCTACCGGTCGGGACGAAGGTGAAGCTGACGAAATCTCGCAGCGATCACCTGATGCCCGGCGCGATCGTCACCGTGCGCAAGCTGCTGAAGGGCTCGCACATCATGGCGCGGCGGTATCAAGTCGTCGAGGCGACGGGCCCCGGTGAGTAGGGTTCGGGTGGTCGCCTACAACGCGAACGGCGTGAACGGCATCGACAACTCCGAGGTCTTCGCGCTCGCGCACGATCTGCGGGACGCGGGCTATGCCATGCAGGCCAAGGCGCCCGCCGTGATCAAGAAGGGCGCCGTCAACATCAAGAAGACGGCCCGCGAGATCATCTCGGGAGCCCGATCCGTGCGAACGACGATCCCCGCGTATCCGTACGCAATCGGATTCAGTCTCCTCGGCCGCGACAAGGCCGAGGCGCAGATCGGCCCGACGAGACGCAAGGGCAAGCAGGGCAAGCTCGGCAATCTCATCGAGTACGGCGGCATGTTCAACGCGCCGATCCCGCACCTTCAGCCAGCGCTTGAGCGCGAGGCGCCGATCGTCGCCATGTATCTGTTGCGGGAAGGAGCCGACGTCCTATGAGCCTTGCCACGTGGGTGCTCGACCAGATTCGCGAGGCGCTCCCCGGCGAGCCGATCTTCGACGGCCCCCGCACCGCGCGGACATTCGATGGCCGCACGGTGGCCCCAGAAGTGCAGCGCCTCGTCGTCGTGCACTTCGTCGGGCCCACGCACACACCGGTAACGGACAGCCCATCGAAGGACGTCGCGCGTGCTCGGATCTTGATCCACACGTTCGCGCTGACGCGTCGCGAGGTCGACGCCCGTCGCTCGGCGATCGTCCGGGCGCTCAAGAACAGGATGCCGTCGGACGACGCCTACGAGTGGTCGTTCATCGAGCATCCCGTGTCCAAGTGGGACGACCCCGACCTCGCGCTCACCTCACCACAGCTCCACGCGATCGACGAGTTCACGGTCGCTGGATTCGAGAAGTAGAAGGAGCCCGCATGGCTTTCGTCCAGGGGTACGTCAACGGCGAGCCCGCCGAGATCCCCGACAACTTCGTCCAGCTCTGGCCCGAGGTGTACAGCCTCACCGCGCCCGAGCAGACAGATCCCACGGCGCCCAGCGCCACCGACGACGCGTCGCAGTCAGCTGACCGCGACGCGTCGAAGCGAAAGGACACCAAGTAAATGGCACGAGTTCTCTCCAAGGGTCGCCGCAAGCTGACCTTCGTCCCCAAGTCCGCAGCCGCGACCGCCGCCCTCGCGGTGTCCGTGGCGAAGCTGAACGGCGCCGGAGTGTTCGACGCCTCCGACTACGCCCTCGTCGACGGCTTCAACCTCGGCTTTGGCGAGCCGGTCAGTGCCGACGCGACCCCGATCGGTTCGTCGCGCACGGTCAACCTGATGGCCGAGGGCGACGTGAACGCGACCATCAACTGGCTGCGCGACACCGTCACGGCCAATGACAAGGCGTGGACGTTCCACCTGACGCCGCTCACCGAGTTCTGGGCGGTGCTGCGCAACGGTCCCGACCTCGCCAGCAAGGCGTGGGCGGTGGGCGACACGGTCGACGTCTTCGACCTCTACGTCACCGATCCGACCGACCGCCCCGATGCCGAGGTGTGGAGCTTTGCGGAGACGTACGGCCAGGGCTCCGGTCACGTCCGGCGGGCGACGCTCGTCGCCTAGGGCGTACGCGATCGATTCATACCGCGGCAGGGGGAAGGCTTCAACGTCTTCCCCCTGCCGCTTTGTCGTTTCTAGAAGGGGCAACGCATGACCAACGAACTTCAGGCGGAAGCCGACGAGCTCAACCGTGTCCGAGACTTTGACCTCGACTCGTGGCTTGACGAAGTCGAGTCGCCGCACCGCACGCAGACGGTGAACACTCGCGGCGATCTCCTCGCCGAGTACGGGCGGCTTACCGAGGAGCGAGGCGCGGTGCTGCAGTCCCTCGCCGCTCTGGCCGAGACGCTCCCGGACGATGAGGACAAGAGCGCGACTCTCGCAGACGAGGGCGGCGCCGCGGCCATGGAGCGCTTCGAGGTCGCGAAAGAACGCATCGCAGCGCTCGACGAGCGGCTGTCGGAGCTGACCGACACCTATGCGCGCAATCGCGCCACGTTCGTGCTCGCGGCCATCGACCCCGAAAAGCGTGCCCGCATCAGCGCGGAGCACGCAGACCACAAGCCGAAGATCGGCACCACCGCGAACACGGAGACGCTTCGTCTCTTCCTCGCCGCGGTGCAGTCGATCACGGTCGTCCGCGATGGGCAGGAGATCGCCCAGCGTCTGACTGACTGGACGCCGGCCCGGCTCGAGAAGTTCCTGCAGCGCATCGGCGACGGGCAGGCCGCGCTCCTCTGGGACGCATACCTCGGGACCGCCGTGGGGGATGTGACGCCCCCTTTCTCGCACGCGTCCTCGTCTGGGGCTCCTACCAGCACGTTCTAGACGAGCTGACGACGGCGGAACGCTTCGGCGTCCCGCCGTCGATGATCCGCCACGGATACGGCGGGTGGGATAAGGCGCGCAACCGACTGATCTCCGTCGCGCACTCGATCTACAAGCGATCACTGCACGCCGCATGCGGTCACCCGACCGAGAAGGCGTTCAGTCCCTCGCTGAACGGGTGGGTGCAGCCCGAGTGGGTGAAGTGCCAGGTCTGCGCCGCGCGCGAGACAGCGCTCACCGAGCTCGGCAAGGACGACCCGAAGCACGGGCGCGAGTGGTCTGCGATCCCTATCGATCACTTCCCCTATGGCGATGACGCCGAACCATTCCAGCCCTGGCGGCTCCATGTGAGGCCGCTCGACACCTGACGAAGGGAGGCCGCGTGGCCGAAAACCGTACCGTCAAGGTCGTCCTGAAGGCGGAGATCGCGTCCTACGTGTCTTCGATGCTGCGAGGCGGCAAGGCGACCGAGGCGCTGGGCGCCTCCGCCTCCGCCGCAGCATCCGACATCGACCGGGCGCTCAAGCAATCCGAGAACGCCGCGAAGTCCTCCGAGCAGTCCTTCGACCGTTGGGGCAAGGTCACAAAGCGCACGTTCGCGGCCGTCGCGCTCGCAGCGGGCGCGTTCTTCACGGGGCTCATGGTGCAGGGCGTCGGGGCGAACAACTTCGCTGAGCAGAACCAGATCGCTCTCGCGACGATGCTCGGCGACGCGCAATCCGCGAAGGCAGCGCTGGATGAGGTGTACGGGCTCGCGACCGAGACGCCATTCCAGTTCCCGGTGCTCACCGAGCAGTACAAGATGTTCGCCTCGTCGCGTATGGAGCTCAGCAAGATCATTCCGCTGATGCGTGCGTACGCATCGTCGGTTGCCGCGCTCGGCGGTGGCAACGAGAAGCTGCAGCTCGTCTCCGAGGCGTTCGCGAAGATCTCCACGCTCGGCAAGGCCGAGACGGAGGAGCTCAACTCGCTCGCGCTAAACGGGATCCCCGTCTGGCAGATGCTCGCCGACGAGGCGGGCAAGTCGATACTCGCTATCCGCAAGGACGTCGAGAACGGCATGTACGACGCGGACCGCACCATCGCGATTCTCACCGCCGGGATGCAAGAACAGTTCGGCGGGATGCTCGACAACATGGGCGACACGTTCGCCCGCTGGGAGGACCGCGTCGGTTCCGCACAGCGTCGGACAGCGGAGCAGCTCGCCCGCCCGGTCATGGACGTCGGCAAGGAGGTGCTGCGGTCGCTGACGGGAATGTTCAACGCGGCGACAGCGGCGATGAAGGTCGCGGACTGGGGCCCGATCACTGAGCCTCTCGAAGCGATCCCCGACGTGATTGATCGAATCACGGCTCGGATCTCCTCTGGCGGCGTTCAGGACGTCATCGACGGCGTCGGGACCGCCCTCGAACTACTCGCCGCGGCAGGAGAGCTGGCATACAACGTTGCGGTTCCGCTGGTCGACGTCCTCGGCGTCGCGGCAAAGTCGGGCCTACCTCTCGTGTCGATGCTGGCCGGCCTCGTCGGAATGTTCAACGACCTCCCCGAACCGGTGCGGGCGGGCATCGCGGCTCTCCTCCTCATCCGCACACTCAGCGGGCCCTACTCGCAGATGATCACCGCAGTGACAGGCTTCACCATCGCTCAGCGGGCCTCAATCGCTGAGCAGATCCGTAGCCAACAGGCGATGATGGTCGGCATCGGCGCGGTCAACGCGTCGGCCGCTGCGCACGGTCGGCTGAGCGGCACGCTGATGGCAGGGCGGGCGGCATTCGCCCACGTCACCACCGCCGCGCGTGGAGCAGGATCCGCGATCATGGGTGCCTTCGGCGGCCCCGTGGGCCTCGCGATCGCTGCGGCGCTCGCGGGCATCACCGTCGCGACGACGGTGTGGACCGATGCCCAGATGCGCGCCGAGGAGGCCGCGAGGGCTCAGCAAGCCGCGATCGACGGCGTTACGTCGTCGCTCGATCAGAACACGGGCGCGCTCGGCGAGAACGCGCAAGCGACGATCGCGAAGCAGCTCAGCGAGTCCGGCGTCGTCGAGTCGCTCAAGGGCATCGGTGTCGGGCTCGACGAGTTCTCCGATGCGCTGTACGGCTCCGAGGCAGATCAAGCGCGGTTCGCGCAGGGCCTCCGCGACATGCTCGCGGGCAACGAGGACTTCTCGCAGTTCGCTCGCGCATGGTCCGACACAGACACCGCGATCGCGAACCTGACCGACCGCGTCGTCCAGGCGCGCGGCGAGATCGACCGGCTGAACCCTGCCGATCCGCTCCGAGAGGTAGGGCCCGAAGCGATTCAGGCCATGTACGCGCTCGCGATGTTCGAACGGCAGACCGAAACCAACGCATCCGCGATTCAACGGTTCCGGGACGAAGCGGCCCTCGCGGGCCGTGAGGCGGGGTTCTCCGCGACGCCGACGGTTGACTCCGGCCCGGCTCTCGCCGCGCTGAACGACATCCGGAAGGCTGCGTCGCAGGCGCTCGCATCGTTCATCAAGTCGACTCCTCAGCGCAAGGCATCGGGCGGCGGCGGCGGTGGCGGGGGCGGCGGGGGTGGCGAATCGCCCGAGGTGAAGGCCGCGAAGGCAGACCAGAAGGCGATCAAGAAGCGCACCGACGCCGAGAAGAAAGCCGCGTCGGACTACGAGAAGCTGATGCAGGAGCGCGCTCGGGCGGCGAAAGAGGCCGCCAGCGAGGCCGAGAAGGCCGCGCGCGACGCCGCGGACACCGAGCAGAAGGCTCTCGACAAGTCCGCCCGTGCGCTGGACGCCTACGTCTCGGCGCAGCGCCAGCGTCAGGCGATCGAGCGGACTCTCGCCGCCGAGACGGATCCCGTGCGCCGCGCGCAACTGCAGCAGGCCCTCGCCGACGCGACCGCCTACGAGGCGGCGATGCTGATCGCGAAGACCGAGGCCGAGCGGGCCGCGGCGACCGCGACGAAAGAGAACACGACCGCACAGGCTCTCGCGAACGAGACGGTCGCGGCGGCGGCGACCGCGCAGTCGGAGTACGAGGCGGCATCCGCCCGTGCCGCGGCGGTGCAGGAGTCCGCGGCGGCGCAGATCGAGGCCGCAGCGGAGCGCCTGGCGGCGGCAACGGAAGATGCCGCCGGCCGCGCGGGCGGTGCCATGTCCGGTGCGGCTGGCGAGGTGATGGAGTCGCTAGACGAGTGGATCACTCGCATGTGGGAGCAGATCACCGCGCAGAACGAGTGGGCGGACAACATGGTCTGGCTCGCCGGGAAGGCGTCGTCGGGCGTCGTGTCGATGTTCACAGAGATGGGCGCCGAGGGCGCCTACCTCCTGGCGGAGCTTCGCCGTAACGGCGGGGCCGAGCTCGGCGAGCTTGAGAACCTCGCCGCGGCCCGGGCCGACGGGGTGAAGCTCGAACTGCTCACCGGCATCCAGGTCGTCGGCCAGCTGTACCCCCAGATCGTGCAGCGCTTCGGCCGACAAGCGGCTGATGAGCTCGTCGCGGCGATCACTCAGGGCCGGGTCAACTCCGATCAGGTGTTGTCCTCGCTCAAGGCGAACTGGAACGGCCAGCAGTGGACGCTTCAGATCGACGCGGACACCGAGCGCGCGGTGCGGTCGGCGGGCAGTGTTGTCGGCTACATCGAATCGCTGCGCCCGACGATCACGGCGATCGTCGCGGCGCGCACGGTCGGCGGAGTGCACTTCCCCGGGTTCGCGGATGGTGGCGCCATCCGCGGTCCTGGCGCGAAGGGCGTCGACAGTCAACTGATCAAGGCAGCGCCGGGGGAGCACATGCTCACCGCGGCCGACGTCGACGCAATGGGCGGGCAGTCCGCGGTGTACGCGTTCCGACGGAACCTGCACTCCGCGACGCCCCCCGACGTGTCGGCTGCGATCGGGCCGCTGAGCGTTGCCCGCGCCGAGCCGCGCGTGCTGATCAATCAAACCGTCTGGTATCCGGTGCGGGAACCCGCATCGGAAGCGTCCCTCCGGGCGTCCCGAGATGTGGGGGTGTAGATGGTTCTGTACACGATCGACGGCGTTGCGCTGAAGGATCCGGGAGGGCGCTGGTGGGTGACGGCCGAAGGGTCGTCTGCTCGCCAGGGCCTCCGGGTCCGGAGCGTCGACGCCGCCGTGCCGGGCCTCGACGGGATCCTCGCACCCGTTCGGCGTGAGCGTCGCGACGCGGCACCGCTGAACCTCCGGATCATGTGCCCGTCCCGTGATCCACTGACGCGCGAGACGGCGTGGGACGACGTCATGGGGCTCTTCGCATCCTCGACGACGGTGATCGTCGGGCGCAAGGTCACCATCAGCGATCCCGGACGAACCGCCGTCGCCAAACTGACGTCGGTGTCAGAGCCGGAACTGACCGCGAAAGCGGGCGCACTGGTCGGCGTGGTCGGGCTGTCGATCCTCGACGGCCTCTTCCATTCGGCGACGACCGACGTGACGTGGTCGCTCGGGTCCACGATCTCGGAGCGGATCACCGGGCTCGCTGGGTCCGCCCCGGTTGACGACTGGAAGATCAGGTGTCGCGGACCCCTCACCTCGATTCGGGTGACTGACACGGCGACCGGCACGGGCATCTCCTGGGCGGGCTCGGTCGCGTCGAACAGGTGGCTGCACATCACGGGTGCCGCGGCGCGAGTCGCCACCACGTCGACGGCATGGAACGTCGGCGGGTCGGATGCCTCCGGCGGGATCAGCTTGCACCCCGCCGGGCTCCTCTCGCTCACCCCCACGCGGCAGGGCGGTGTGCGGTCAACGGAATGGCAAGTCGAATCCACGGGCGCCGACACGGCGTCTGAGATCACTCTGAGAGCGGGGGCCGCATGGGTGTGACTCTTGCAACGCAGATCGTTGCGTACGCGCCGAGCGGGAATCGGTTGGGTGTCCTCCCGTATCCGCTCGCCGCATCGGTCACGGACGCGATCAACGACGTGCCGCAGTCGACAATCGACTACCACGCCGACGCGCCGCAGTCGCGCTACCTCGAAGGGCTCGGAGAGATCGCGGTTGAGGTGTCTGCCGGCGGCGAGTGGGTCGAGCCCGGCCCGCGACTGCTGCGTCTGCAGAGGGCGGCGTCGGTGATCGAGGAGACTCGGACGCGCCGATACACGCTCCCCTCCTACGGGTTCCAGTTCGCAAAGATCCGCATGCTCCGCGAGGAACTGCTCAACGACAACGGCGAGCGGATCTTCTCCGGGCTGACCCCGGGCGCGCTGATCAAGACCCTGATCGACGAGTCGAAGAGTCGCGGCAACGTTCCGCAGCTCACCTACGACTTCACCGCTCAGCGTGATTCGGCCGGCAAGACGTGGTCCGACACGCTCCCGCCGCACTCGATGCGGTTCGGTGACGACCTCCTGTCGACGTTGCGCAGGCTCGCGGAGAACGGGCGCATCGACTGGCGCGTCCAAGGGCGCACGCTCCGCGTCTTCAAGGCGGACGGACTCGGCACTGATCGCTCGGCGACCATCAAGCTCTGGAACGGCATCGACATCCTCGAAGCGCCGGACCGGGAGGACGGCACCGAAATGGCGGGCCGCGTCGGAGTCGTCGGGGACGACGGCCGAACGTACGAAGCCGTGAGCCCCAGCATGGGCCCGTGGGGCCTCTGGGAGGAGGTCGTCAACGCCTCCGGCGTCAAGGACATCGGCGGACTGCAGTTCATCGGAGAGGCGGAGCAGCGTCGCCGCGCATCCCCGCGCGTTCAGATGACGCGCGCGATCCGTGTTCGCGACACGAAGTGGGCTCCGCTCATCGACTACGGCATCGGCGACACCATCACCGCGCCCGATCAGAACGGCGCCGAGGCGGCGCTCCGTGTGCGCGAGCTTGAGATGTCGATCGGGTCCGACGGCCTCGCCGTCAACGCGACGCTGAACGACCGGATCCTCGAGCGCGACCTCCGCGACCGTCGCACCGTGTCGGGGCTGCTCGGAGGGGCTGGCGCGTCCGCGGGCGGGTCGGGTCTTCCCACGCCCGCGGGCGACGACAAGCGCAAGCCTGCGGCGCCGACCGGGCTCGTCATCACGTCCGCCCACCTCTACACGCCTGTGGGAGTGCCGTTCGCGGTCATCGACGCGGCATTCGTGCCCGTCGACAAGGGGACGGACGGCGAATCGCTGTCTGTCGTGCGTCACGAGATGTACGCCCGGCAGAACGTCTCGGGCGAACCCTGGCGGAAGCTCACGGATGCACCGTCCGGTGTTGCGCGCATCACCTTCTCGCCGTTGCCGGCGGGGGAGACGTGGCAGTTCAAGCTTCGCGCGGTGTCCTCGCAGGGCGTCCTCGGCGACTTCACTGCTCCCGTGACGACGGTCCTCGCCAAGGATCTGACGCCGCCCGCGAAGCCCGCTCCGCTCGTGGGTGAGTCTCGCCTCGGGCAGATGATTCTCCGGTGGTCCGGCAAAGACGACACGGGGCAGCCGCAGCCGATCGACTTCTCGCACGGGGTCGTCTGGATGGCCGAGGCTCCTGCCGGGAGCGGCGTCTCGGTCGGTCGGATCTCGAACACGCCGGGTGACGAGTTGGTCGCGCCGCAACAGCCGTACAACAGCACTCGGTGGTTCTGGGTGACGGCGGTCGACACCTCGGGCAACGAGTCCGAGCCGTCGGCGCGGATCTCGCTCGTGACGAAGCCGCTTGTCGATACGGATCTCATCGGCCGTGTCATCGACGCGGCGAACGTCAAGCTGGAAGCTGTCAAGGCTGAGCTGATCGCGGCGGGCGCTGTTGTCAAGGAGAAGCTGGCCGACAATGCGGTGTCGTTGGAGAAGCTCGACACGGTCGTGCAGCAGTCCCTCGCCGACGCGAACACCAACGCGACCACGGCGAACGGTCGGGTCACGACGAGCACGAGCGAGCCGGAGAAGTCGGACGGCGCAGGGAAGCCGACGGGCGCGCTGTGGTTCCGCTACAACGCGGGGGGCACTCTCCTGGGTACCTGGCGGTGGGGTGGTTCAAGCGCGGGATGGGTTCCGCAGGCGTGGGGCGCCGATGCGCTCGCGTCCGGCGCGGTCACCGAGGCGAAGATCGCGGCGAACGCAGTCACGGTCACGGCGATCGCGAACGGTGCGGTGCAGACGGGGAAGCTCGCAGCGAACGCGGTCACGACGGAGAAGATCGGGGCGCTCGCGGTCACTGCGGCCGAGGTCGCGGCAAGCGCGATCACGACGGCGAAGCTTGCCGATGGTGCGGTGCAGACGGGGAAGCTCGCAGCGAACGCGGTCGACGCCACGAAGCTGGCAACCTCGGTGAACGCTGCGATTCAGAAGGGCATTGACGACGCCGCGGCGGCCCAGTCGACAGCCACAACCGCGAACGGTCGCGTCACGATCTCGACGTCGCAACCTACCGCGGCGAACGGATCGGGTAAGCCTGTCGGGGCTCTCTGGCACCGACGAGACGGCTCCGGCCAGATCATCGGGGCGTGGGAATGGGACGGGGCCACCTGGAACCCCCGCACGTTCGCCGACGCGGTGCTCAGCAACATCAGCGCCGCGACGATCACCACGGGCATCCTGGATGCCGCACGGATCGCGGCGGGGTCGATCAACACATCGAAGCTGACCGTCGGGAACTTCTCGAACCTGCTCGACGATCCGAAGTTCATGCGACCGTTCGGCGATCCCTGGCGGCTCGTGAACGGCACCGGTGCCGCAATCGTCAGCACCACGCAGGGGATGTCGCTGCGCATCGATGGCGCCGGGCAGACGCGGGTAGCCAATAACGCGACCTTCACCGTCAACCCTGGCGAGCAGATCAAGGTCGCCGCAATGGTGCAGAACAACACCGACGCGGATGTGCACGTGCGGGTCTACTGGTACACGACGGCCGGTGCATACATTGCGGTCAGCGGGTTCTCTGTCCCATCGGGCGCGTCGGGATGGAATCAATACGACCAAGTGCTGACCGCCCCCACGACCAACGCCGACCTGGGCTGGGGCGTGTTCACGTTCATGGCGCCATCGTCGACGACGGGCGTTGCGTGGATGACGAACCCGCAAGTCAGCCAGGCGATCACGCCCGAGCTGATCGTCGACGGGGCGGTCATCTCCCGTACCATCGCGACAGGAGCCGTCACCGCGGATGCGATCGCGGCGAACGCGATCACCGCGGCGAAGATCGCGGCCGGGACGATCACGGCCGCCGAGATCGCGGCGAACGCGATCACGACGGCGAAGATCGCGGCCGGCGCGATCACCGCAGGGAAGATCGCGGCGAACAGCATCACGGCGACGGAGATCGCTGCGGGCACGATCACAGGTACGGAGATCGCGGCGAACGCGATCACCGCGGCGAAGATCGCGGCCGGGACAATCACGGCCGCCGAGATCGCGGCGAACGCGATCACGACGGCGAAGATCGCGGCCGGCGCGATCACCGCAGGGAAGATCGCGGCGAACAGCATCACGGCGACGGAGATCGCT
>NZ_JBBCVW010000024.1:0-33203 GCF_037146215.1 Microbacterium sp. MMO-56 | reverse complement strand
GCATTCATCGCTCGGCTACCTCGCACCCGTCGACTACGCTCGGCAATGCACCCATCAATCGGAAACCGACGACTCGCACAGCGACCGGACCGAATGAAGGGGGCGGCCCAGTGGGTTCGTCGGCTCCGGCGACGAACATGCCGCCATTCTCCGCGGGACTCTCGAACGTGACGCTCTCGGCGTCTCGGTCTCCCGTATTCGTGACCTCCGCCCAATGCTTGGTGCTGTAGCGAGGAGCCCCTTTGGAGTTCAGACCAGACATCTCGCGCTCCTGCCGAGGCTGGACAAAGAAGTCGACGCCGACTGGCTCGGACGGAGGCGCTGTGACGCTCTGAAGCGACATTGCCGCGATGTCGTGTTCAATCGCCTTCCAGACCTCGTGGTTGAGCTGTTCGACGTTGCTGAACTCGCCGAGCAGGCCACGATCCTGCATGCCCTTCTTGAAGGCGCGCACTGCATCGAGCTGACTGGTGTCAACGTCATGAGGAAGCGGTGCGGTCGAGAAGTACATATGCACCGGCCGCCCCAGTTCCACGGCGCGGTCCACTTCTTCCACGGTCCCGGAGATTGCATCGGGGGTTGGCGAACCTAGTCGGCCGCCGAACAGTGCGAACACGATGTCTGAATCATCGACGCCCTGGGCGTTGATGAGCTTCTGCGGATGGGCGCCCATGACAGGAACCGCGGATGTCTCCCAACGCCACGGCTGCAGGATCACGCCCTTCGTCCTTGCATTGGCGTCGTTCCAGCCATGTACCGCTTTCTCCACCGCGTCGCGCGCTTCAGGCACATCGGACGGTGAGGCAATCATCACGCGGAGCACGGTGGCGACATAAGGCATACCTCCAAGCCTACGGAGCATGACCGACACCAATCGGGCGCGTGCACCTGATCAGCACTTCCGATACGAGCCATGGAGGCCGGTCATGCCCAGCTATGAGAACCCCCTCGCCGACGCCGCTGAAGCTTCCGAGGCTCTCCGCGGCCTGGCCCACGCGACCCGGACCTGGGACGACCCCGCCGACACCTACCAGGTGATCGGCGAGCTGGCCGTCGGCATCCGGTCTCTGCATCAGATACTCGGCCAGATCGCCGCCGTCCACACCGCCCGCCGGGACCACGTGAGTGCCGACGACGGCGACCGCGCATCCGGCGCGCAGGCCGCGACCGCTGCTGCCGACGGGTTCCAGCAGGCGGCGGCGCTGATCGATCAGGCCGACGACCAACTCTCCGCCGCGTTCGCCGAGTCGGGCCGGATTGTCTGGCACCCGCGCCCGGCCCCGGCCGAGCAGTGGATCACGGTCGTGTTCCTGCAGGGTGAGGATGCTGAACGGCCGCTGCGCATCCTCGGCGAGCTGGGCCACGTTGACGCGGTGGACTACCTCGCCCAGTGGGACTATGGCGACGAGACCACCCAGGCCGCGCTCGAGAACGGGTACGTCTACGACGAACCCGGAGCAGGCGCCAACGACCAGGTGATCACCTCGGGCGACTACGCGCTGGTTGTCAATCCGCACATGGGATACGTCTCACTCCTCCGCCGGACTGAGCCCGCCCCGGAGGCCGAAGAGGTTGAGATGCTCGCGCCACCGGCCATGGGTGGCCCCGAGGTGCTGGGGTCGTACTCGTCGCCGGGCGCACCGAAGCGGGCACCGGTTCAGCCTGCGAAGCGGGACGGGTCATGGTTCGAGCCAGCTGCGATCACCGCCGTCAAGCAGGCGCGAGGGCTGACGCTATGAGCGCCGAGCGGGAGAAGCTGCACACCGCGGTGCTGGTGGAGCCAGCCTCAGAGCGCCGCAAGTACCGCAAGCAACGTCGCGAGGCCGCCGCCCGACTGATCGCGGAGCAACGCCGCACCGACCGGGACGTCGCGAAAGCCAAGGCTGTGGCCGAACGGGTTGAACGACGCTCGGTCACGTATCTTCCGAGGGCCGGCGAGGCGGGGCTGGCGGCCCTGCGTTCACCGGGGGGACTGCGGTTGCCGAGGCATCAGGACACCAGCGCCGTGCTCGCGGCGCAGTACCCGTTCCTCGCCGAAGGGGGTCTGGGCAGTCAGGGCGTGTTCGTCGGACAAGACATGTACTCCGGTGGCAGCTTCGTCTACGACCCGTGGGAACTGTATCGGCGGGGCGTCATCACCGCGCCGAACATGATCCTGGCTGGCATCGTCGGCTCCGGGAAATCGAGCCTCGCAAAGTCGCTCTACACGCGCTCCCTGCCGTTCGGGCGTCGCGTATACGTGCCCTGCGACCCCAAAGGCGAGCACAGCCCCGTGGCGGAAGCAGTCGGCGGGAAAGCGATCGTCCTCGGGCACGGACTCGCCGCGCGACTGAACCCACTCGATGAAGGCCACCGCCCCTCCGGGCTCTCGAACCAGGAATGGGCCAGCACCCTGGCCTCGCGGCGCCGCGAACTGCTCGGTGCCCTCGCGGAAACGGTCCTCGGCCGCGACCTCTCACCCGTGGAGCACACCGCGATCGACACCGCCCTCACCGCCGCCGTCCAGGACGCGGACGTGCCGATCCTGCCGATGATCGTGGACCGCCTCCTCACCCCGTCCGCCGACGCCGACGACCGCCTCGCCGAAGATGGCCGGCTCGTCGCCCACGCGCTGCGCAGACTCGTCGGCGGCGACCTCGCCGGCCTGTTCGACGGACCCTCAACGGTGCGGTTCGACCCGTCGCTACCGATGGTGAGTCTCGACCTCAGCCGTGTCGCGGAGAACGCCGCCCTCCTATCGGTGCTGATGACCTGCGCGTCTGCGTGGATGGAAGCCGCACTCATGGACCCCGCCGGCGGAAAGCGCTGGATGATTTACGACGAGGCCTGGCGACTCATGGCCCACCCCGCCCTCCTACGCCGGATGGACGCGCAGTGGCGACTCGCGAGGCACTACGGGCTCGCGAACATGCTCATCTTCCACAAGCTCTCCGACCTGGATAACGTCGGCGATCAGGGCTCGGCCATGCGGTCGCTGGCGAACAGTCTGCTCGCCAACGCGGAAACGCGGGTGATCTACCGGCAGGAATCTGACCAGCTCTCCACTACCGCGAACGCTCTCGGTCTGACCGGCACCGAACAACGCCTCCTGCCCGGGCTCGGCACCGGACAGGGCCTGTGGCGCATCAAGGAGCGTTCTTTCGTCGTGCAGCACCAGATGCATCCCGACGAGCTCGCCCTGTTCGACACCACCACCCGCATGATCTAGAAAGCTGGGCTCGGCGGCGTACCTGCCGGGCATGAAGCGAAGCGAACTCGACCAGCCGCCCGTCGCGATCCCGACCCTGATCCTCACGGTGCACAAGGCCGGTACGCTGACTGCCACGATCGATGGGGCCCCGATCACGCCGCCTGAATGGGCGCCGCCCTGGCGGCGTGAGTCGTTCCCGCAGATCATCGACCAGGCCAGCCACGATCGCACCCGCACCATCCGCGTCGAGGTCCGCGAAGCAGACGGCTCCGTGTTCACCGACCTCATCACCGCCCGGCGCCGCCGGGCCCTCTCCGAGCCCGAGCCCACCGTCGACGCCGCTCCCGCGCCCACGACGCCGGCCTTCGACCAGATCGACGGCGAGGGGTTCATCCCCGGCGAGGATGTCGCAGTCGCGATCATCACTGGACACACCGACGCCGCCCCCACCGGCGTTGCCCGCGCGCTTATCGACCCCGCGGGCCCGCTCCCGGATCACGTCGACGGCCCCGTGGAGGTCCTGCTGCTCGGTCGCATCTCCGGCACGACGGTGATCCGGCGACTGTCGTGAACGGTGAGGGCCGGCAGACCGGATCGTTCGGAGACGAGCTGACCAACGCCGCCATGATCGGGCTGGTCGCGCTCTTCGGCATCGCCCTCGTCCTCCGCGGCGCCGGCACCATCACCGCCTGGCTCACCGGGACCAGCCAACCCCACGGCGGGCCGGCATCCGGAATCGGTGTCCTGGCACATCCCGGCGACCCCGGTACAGCTCTCGACGCCGAGCATCTGAACGTCGTCGTCTACTGGATCGTCACCGGCCTCATCCTCGCCCTCCTCGTCACGCTGGTGGGGTTCGTGTGGGTCAGAGTCCGCAGGTACACGCATCGGGTCGAGGCCGATCCGCGGCGGATAGCCGGGATCGCGACTCGCCAAGACGTCGCGACCGCAGCCTCCCAGAAGGCCCTGCTCCGTCGAGCCGCCAATCTCCGCCCGGGTCTCGCGAATCCGAAGCCGCAAGATGTCGGCTACCGGCTCGGGGCCTCGAAGGGCGTGGGCGTGTGGGCGTCGGTCGAGGACTCCATCATGGTCATCGGCCCGCCCCGCTCCGGCAAGGGCCTGCACCTGGTCATCCCCGCGATCCTCGACGCGCCCGGCGCGGTCATCGCGACCTCCACCCGGCCCGACAATCTGACCGCAACCATGCGCGCTCGCAGGCGGGTCGGACCGGTGGCGATCTTCGATCCGCAACACCTCGCCGAAGGACTGCCCGCCGGGATGCGCTGGTCACCGATCCGCGGCTGCGAATCACCGCAGACAGCCATGATCCGCGCCGCCGGCCTCGCCGCCTGCACCGGACTGTCCGCAGGCGGGGTCGATTCCGGCGGGTTCTGGGAAGGCAAGACCCGTACCGCACTCCAAGCGTTGCTGCACGCCGCGGCTATCGACAACCGGCCACCCGCCGAACTGTTCAGATGGACCCTCGACCCCACCGCCGCAGCCGATGCGGTCGCGATCCTCACCGGCTCCACCCGGGCCGCGACCGGCTGGGCCGAATCCCTGGAAGCGATGATCGACTCCGATCCCCGTACCCGCGACTCCATCTGGCAAGGTGTCTCCCTCGCCCTCGGCTCCCTCGCCGACCCCCGCGTCCTCGACACGGTATCTCCCGCCGAAGGCGAAGGCTTCGCCCCAGAGGCATTCATCCGCGACAAGGGAACCCTGTTTCTGCTGGCCACCGGCGCCGGGGCCGGAGCCAGTGCCGCACTGGTCGCTGCGCTGGTGGAAGACCTCATCGAGACCGCCCGCCGCCTCGCCGCACGCTCACCCGGAGCACGTCTCGACCCGCCCCTGCTGCTGGCACTGGACGAGATCGCGAACCTCTCACCACTGCCCAGCCTGCCCACCCTGATGGCGGAAGGCGGCGGATCGGGGATCACGACCATGCCCGTTCTCCAGTCGCTCGCGCAAGCACGGGACAAGTGGAACGAGCACCAGGCCAACGCGATCTGGGATGCCTCGATCGTAAAGGTCATCCTCGGCGGCGCATCCAACAGCCGCGACCTGCAAGACCTTTCCGCACTTATCGGCGAGCGCGACGAATACACCGACAGCGTGACACTCGGCGACCACGGCACCCGCTCCAACCAACGATCCGTGCGCCGCGTCCCGACCTTCCCGCCCGACCGCATCCGCCGACTGCCTTTCGGAACCGGCGTCGTCCTGCTGCGTTCCGCACCACCCATCGTCACCGACCTGCACCCCTGGCCCGGCCGTCCCGACGCCGCTCGGCTCAAGAGCGACCGCGCCGAAATCGAAGCGCAGCTGCACCACGCCGAGAACTGACCAGGGAGGCGATCGCGCACCTTCCCGCCACACCGGCTGCACCTGGCGGCGCGGCAGAAGGGAAGCACGATCATGACTATTCACACGCAGGAATCCGTCTCCGGGTTCGTCGCGTCCGACCCGCAACTCACCCAGACCGCAAAGGGCGACCCGCGGCTGTATCTCCGGTTCGGACAGGAGCACTACCGCCGCGAAGAAGACGGCACCTTCACCCAACTGGAGACCACCTTCCACAACCTCGTCATGTTCGACCGCTCCGCCGAGCACGCTGACGCCCGCTTCGCGAAGGGCGACAACTTCGTCGCCGAGGGCTACACCCGCCCCGTCAACTACGAACGAGACGGCCAGACCGTCGACGACGAGGAGTTCGTCGCCAAGAAGATCGGTCACGACCTCGCCCGTACCCGCTACGACGTCGACCGCACGCCGCGACGCGCCAGTGCGGAACGCGAGGCACCGAAACGGGAAGTCTCGGCTTTCACGTCCGCCCGCAGCTCACAGCGCAGCGCCGCCCCGGCGATGGGACTGTAAGGCCGGTCATGGACGACGAGCGCGAGTCGGCGCCGGTACCGGAGATGGATGCACCGGACGATGACCTCAACGATCCCATGATCCCGGAGCCGCCACATCCGATCAACTGGAACCTGCTCACAGCCGAGGAGGCCGAAGTCGAATGGCTGGAGCTCAACCGTTGGGTCGACTGGCTCCGACACTCCTATGGACTCCCGGCCTCGGTGATCCCACCGGCCTGGCATCTCCACCCCGAACTCGTCTGGGAACTGTCAGCGCTGCATATGCACTGGCTCTGCGCCTACGACCCCGACCAGAATGGGTCCGCGCCTTTGGGCTGGCATCGCGACTTCGCCGACGCCCGCATGCGGCTCCGCGACTGGGTCGCCGCGTGCGGCACCCGACTCGACCGCGACCGCCCCACACGGCGGACCGTCTGGCCCGGCGAGAAGCCCGGCGATCCCATCGAGGACACACCGATCGTCGATCGCGACGCTGAGTTCGTGGAGTTCGTCTTGGCCGACGTGCAGCGCCGCCGCGACGCCGAGGACGCGTTCTACGCCGGCCTCGACCCGGACACCGGAGAACTCCCGTGAGCGAGAGCGCGGGGAGCCTGCTCGTGTCGCCGCTGATGTACAGCCGCGAGGTAGCCGCGTACTTGAAGGTGTCGGAGTCCACGCTGTCGCGGTGGCGGTCCGCAGGAAGCGGGCCGCCGTTCTTGCGGCTGGGCGGGATCGCCCGGTATCGGCTCGACGCCGTCGACCGCTGGCTGGACGGCTTGGAGCACGACCATGCCCCGGAGGGCTGAGCCGCTACCGACCGCCGAGCCCAAGCCGGTACCGCCGATCGGGGTGAAGCTGTCCACCGACATGGAGCGCCGTTCCTACGGCATCCGCGCCCGCGCCCGCTGGACGGACCCGACCACCAAGCGCCGCGTGATCCGCACCGAGATCGTGCGGGACGAGGCTGCGGCGCACGCCTTCTTCGACCAGCTCCGCAACTCCTCCGTGAAAGGCATGGACGTGTCCATGACCATATTGGAGTACGTCACCTCCATCGGGGACAGGTGGGCGCGAGGTCTGGACCCGACATCCACGGGAGAGACCTACTGGTACGGGTTGAAGCTGCGTGTGCTGCCCGCCCTCGGGCATCTGCCCGTCTCGCAGATCACCGCCGGGATCATCGACCGCACCATCGACGGCTGGGAACAGCACTACGGGGCGTCGACTATCAAGAACTCCATCGCGCCGCTCGTGCGGGTGCTCGATGAAGCGGTCCGGGACGGGCTGATCCAGATCAACCCCGCGAAGAACCGGGCAAAGCGGAGTCTGAACCGCAACGCCTTCCGTGGGCAGTCGGCCACGCAGTCCTCACCGCGCGCCCACGCGATCCCGGACATGAAGACCCTCAACAGGCTCGCCCGGGCCTGCGGGACGGTGCACCAGTCCTACAGCGACTTCGTGATGCTCGCCGCCCTGCTCGCCGCACGCTCCTCCGAGGTGTCCGGGCTCCAGGTCGGGGACGTGGACTTCGGGAAGAACCTCGTCGTGATCCGCCGGCAGATCTTCCCCGGGAAAGGCGGCCTGGTCACCAAGCCGACCAAGAGCCGCAAGGAACGGCGGGTGCCGATCCTCGAACCGCTCCGCCCCGTCTTGGAACGACTAGTCAAGGACAAGCAACCCGAAGACCAGCTCCTCGTGGGGCCGAAGGGCGGCATCCTCACGACTGCGACCGTGCGCGACGCCACCAACTGGGACAGCATCGTCGCCAAGCTCGGACTGCCCAACCTCACCCGGCACGGGCTCCGGCACACCGGGGCGACCTGGATGGCGGATGCCGGTATCCCGCTGCACGTCCTCCAAGACATCCTCGGGCACGCCTCGATGGAGACCACGCGGGGCTACCTCCACCCCGACGATCGCCACCTGGCGTCCGCCGCCGAGCAGGCCAACGCCTTCCTCTCGGCCGCCGGACAGCGCAAGCACGCCCGGCGCGGCAGCACCCCGTCCAGGGGCCTGTGATGCGGTCCCTACGCCGGGGCGATAGTCGCCGAAACCGTTCTGGTCCCCTTTTGGTCCCCTTATCCACAGGCCGCGGCCGAACAACCATCGCGAAGGCAGTCGGCGCGCCGCCTCGACCGGCCAGGGGGACCAGAGGGGGACCAAACGAAAACCGCTCCGAACATGACGAAGCCCAGGTGAGAAACCTACTCTCACCTGGGCTTTTCTGTCGGGATGACAGGATTTGAACCTGCGACCCCCTGACCCCCAGTCAGGTGCGCTACCAAGCTGCGCCACATCCCGTTGTTCACTTTTTCGGGCTACTGGAGGTTGAAACCACTTAACCCCCAGTCAAGTGCGCTACCAAGCTGCGCCACATCCCGGTCCGTCGTCCGCACGCGGACAACTCCCCTATCCTAACGGGTCCGCCGGGCCCGCGCGAACCGCGCGGCGATGTCGGGAGCGGCGCGTAGGGTCGCGCCATGAGCGACATCGAGATCGTGGAGGCATCCATCGACCGCTTCGCCGACGTGGAGCATGCACTGACGGGTGGCGGCGACGGCGGCTCGTGCTGGTGCCAGTGGTGGATGCTGCGCAACAAGGACTTCCAGGCGACCACCCACGACGAGCGACGCGACCTTCTCCGCGGCGACCTCGAGGTGACCCCCGCATCCGCGCTCCTCGCCTACGTCCACGACGAGGCCGCCGGATGGGTGAAGGTGTCGCCCCGCCCCGCCCAGCCGCGACTCGCCCTCACCCGCAACTACCGGCAATCCCCCGAGCCCTTCGACGATCCGGATGTCTGGGCGATCACGTGCTTCGTCGTGCGGAAGGAGTTCCGGGGCGACGGCCTCGCGAACCGCCTGCTCACCGCCGCGGTCGATCACGCCCGGAGGCACGGCGCGCGCGTCGTCGAGGGCTACCCGATCGACACGACCGTGAAGAAGACCTCGTCGAACGAGCTCTTCCACGGCGCCCTGTCGAGCTTTCTCGACGCCGGCTTCACCGAGGTCGCCCGCCCCGCAACGGCCCGCCCGCTCGTGTCTCTCACCCTGACCGCCTCGGCTCCGGGCAGAATCGGAGGGTGAGCGAATCGGTCCGCCTCGACGCCTGGCTGTGGGCGGTGCGCGTCTACAAGACCCGCTCCGCCGCCACGACCGCCTGCCGCGCCGGGCACATCCGCGTCGGCGGCGAGAAGGCCAAGGCGGCCCAGCCCGTGCGTATCGGTGACGAGATCCGCGTCCGCATCGCGGGCTTCGACCGCATCCTCATCGTCCGCCAACTTCTCAGCAAGCGCGTCGGCGCACCGCTCGCCGCCCTCGCCGCGGATGACCGCACGCCCCCGCGAGAACCGGTCGCCCAGCTCGCCGTCCGCGACCGCGGCGCCGGACGCCCCACCAAGCGCGAACGCCGCGACATCGACCGCCTCCGCGGCCGCGACGGGGTCAGCCCCGACGGGTTCGACGACTGACGAGCCGCGCCGCGGCATCCACGCCCGCAGCGGCGACGACCGCGACGCTGTAGACCACCAGGTCCCGCGCGTCGAACGCCGACCCGAACACGAGCCGTGCAGGCGGGAACGCCGCGCCCCACTGTGCGGGCAGGTCGGTGAGCTGCAGCAGCTCCACGGCGGTGCACCACGCGATCGCCACGAGCGCCGCCGCCCAGGACGGTGCCCGCGGCGCGACGAACACCACCAGCAGATACGCCATCACGGCATACAGGGCATCGCCCGCGATGTCGGATGCCGCCGACGACGGCGCCCCGACGTGCACGGCAAGCCCGACGGCGACGACCACGCCGGCGAGCGCCGCGGCTACCCACCGACGTCGCCGAGTCGCGCGCGCAGCCACGACCCCGCGCGCGCCGACAGCCTCGCCCTCCGGAGCGCCCTCGTCCCCGGGCACAGCAGAAGCCCCGGTCACCCGCCGGTCACTCGCCCGCGAGCCACGACGGACCGTGGCACACGGCGCCGAGCGCCTCCACACGCTCACGCAGCCCGCGGTCGCTCGTGACGACCGTCACCGTGCGCCCGGCCTCGACGAGTCGCGCCGTCTCCGCGACGATCGCATCGTCCCCCGAGCCTTCGGCCCGCACGACCGCGATGCCGGACGCCCCGGAAGACCCCGCCGGGACCGCCGGATCCGTGACACCGCGCGCCTGGCCCTCGACGACGACGCGCCACTCGGGGAACCACACGTCCGCCGGCAGTCCCAGGCGCTCCGCGCTCACACCGTCCGCAGCGAGGGCCCCGAGCCGATCGAGCAGCCGTCCCGTGGCCCCGACGCGGTCGCGCCACCATCCGTCGGGCACCGACCCGACGACGTTCCCCGCATCCACGACGACGGCCGGGCGCACGGTCAGGAGCGCCCGCAGCGCCGGCCAGGAGGACGCGAAACCGGGGTGGAGCGGGTAGTCGTCGACGGCATCCACCGGCACCCACGTGAGCTCGCGGCTCTCGGGGTCGCTGATGACGGGCTCGAACGGGGTCACGACGTCAGCGACGACGGTCGAGTAGGTCCAGATGTCGACGTCGAGCACGCTGATCAGGCGCGGGCGCACGGCCTCGGCGGGCACCCCGGCCTCCTCCGCGGACTCCCGGAGCGCCGCCGCGCACGCCGACTCGTCCGCGTGGCGGGCGCCACCGGGCAGCCCCCACGTGTCGCCGAAGTGGCTCCACGACACCCGGTGCTGCAGCAGCACGCCGCGCTCGGGGTCGACGGCGAGCAGACCCGCGGCGCCGAACCGGCCCCAGTAGCGGGTGCCGTCGTCGGCGACCACCCAGGCATCCCCGGGGTCGCGCGGGCCGTGCGGGCGGCGCGGCTCTCCGGGTGCAGGGGGCTCGATCGTCACCGTTTCAGCCTGTCACATCCTGCTCAGACCGGCCATCCGCGCGTCACACAGCGCGTCGGCGAGTTTTCCCGGCCCGACACACCATATCTGGTGTCGATTCCCGCGCCTAGCACAACATATGGTGTGGTCATACCACCCAGGCTCACGCGAGCCTCGTTCCAGGAATGAGACCCCATGGCATCCCCCCGCACCGTCCCCGTCGCCGGAACCATCGACGAGTACCTCGCCCGCGCCGACTGGCGCGTGAACGCGAACGCGAACCAGGGGTACTCGCTGGGCGGGATGATCCTGAACGCGGCGGGCAAGCTCATCGCCAACTACTGGCTCGACGAGGTCTACGCCCCCGAGGCCGGCACGGCGCACCGCGACGGCGACCTGCACATCCACGACCTCGACGTGTTCGCCGGATACTGCGCCGGCTGGTCGCTGCGGATGGTCCTCGAGCAGGGCTTCAACGGTGTCTCCGGCAAGATCGCCTCCGCTCCCCCGAAGCATTTCTCCAGCGCGCTCGGCCAGCTGGTCAACTTCCTCGGGACGCTCCAGAACGAATGGGCCGGCGCGCAGGCGTTCAGCTCCTTCGACACCTACCTCGCCCCCTACGTCCGCCTCGACGCCCTCTCGTACGACGAGGTCCGGCAGGGGATGCAGGAGTTCATCTTCAACCTCAACGTGCCCTCCCGCTGGGGCACGCAGACCCCGTTCACGAACCTCACCTTCGACTGGGTCTGCCCCGACGACCTCGCCGCGCAGCATCCCCTCGTCGGCGGCCGCGTGCAGAGCTTCGCCTATGGCGACCTCGCCTCGGAGATGGCGATGATCAACCGCGCCTTCATCGACGTGATGGCCGGCGGCGACCAGGACGGGCGCGCCTTCACCTTCCCGATCCCGACGTACAACATCACGAAGGACTTCGACTGGCACGGCGAGAACACCGACGCCCTGTTCGCGATGACCGCGAAGTACGGCCTCCCATATTTCCAGAACTTCGTGAACTCGGACCTCGATCCGCACATGATCCGCTCGATGTGCTGCCGCCTGCAGCTCGACCTCACCGAGCTCCTGAAGCGCGGCAACGGCCTGTTCGGCTCCGCGGAGCAGACCGGATCGATCGGCGTCGTCACGATCAACTGCGCGCGCCTCGGGTTCGTTCACTCCGGCGACGAGGACGCGGCGCTCGCCCGCCTCGACGAGCTGCTGGAGATCGCCCGCGACAGCCTCGTCGCCAAGCGCGCGGTCATCGCCCACCACCTCGAGGGCGGCCTGTTCCCCTACACGCAGCGCTACCTCGGCACGTTCGACAACCACTTCTCGACGATCGGCGTCAACGGCATCAACGAGTACGTCCGCAACCTCACGCGCGACGCCGACGACATCACGTCCGAGGCGGGCGCCGCCTTCGCGACGCGCCTGCTCGACCGGGTCCGCGCGCGCATGGTCGAGTTCCAGGAGCAGACCGGCCATATGTTCAACCTCGAGGCGACCCCGGCCGAGGGCACGACGTACCGGTTCGCCAAGGAGGACATCGCGCGCCTCCCGGGCATCCGTCACGCCGGCACCGACGACAACCCGTACTACACGAACTCGTCGCAGCTGCCCGTCGGATACACCGCCGACCCGTTCCTCGCGATGCAGCTGCAGGAGCCCCTGCAGGCCAAGTACACCGGCGGAACGGTGCTCCACCTCTACATGGGCGAGGCGATGCCCTCGGCCGAGGCGTGCCGCGAACTCGTCCGCCGCTCGCTGTCGCGCTTCCGCCTGCCGTACATCACGGTGACGCCGACGTTCTCGATCTGCCCGACGCACGGCTACCGCTCCGGCCACCACGAGGACTGCCCCGACTGCGGCGCGGCGTGCGAGGTGTGGACGCGCGTGATGGGTTACTTCCGGCCGATCGCGAGCTTCAACATCGGCAAGAAGGGCGAAGCTGAGGAGCGGACGTATTTCTCCACGGCCCCGCTCCCTGAGGAGGGATCATGGCACGCAGCGTTGCAGCCCACGAGCTGAACATCGCGGGGATCACCCCGTTCTCGACGGTCGACTGGCCCGACATGCTCGCCGCGACGGTGTTCCTGCAGGGATGCCCGTGGAACTGCTTCTACTGCCACAACCCCGCCCTCATCGACCCGAGGGCCGAGGGCGACGTGTCGTGGAGCGACGTCACCGACCTGCTGTGCGACCGGATCGGGCTACTCGACGGGGTCGTGTTCTCCGGCGGGGAGCCGACCCTGCAGCGGGCCCTGATCCCCGCGATGGAGTTCGTGCGGGCGCTGGGCTTCCAGGTGGGGCTGCACACGGGCGGCGCCTACCCCGGGCTCCTCGCCCACGCGCTGCCGCACGTGGACTGGGTCGGGCTCGACATCAAAGCCCTCCCCGAGGCGTACGACACGGTGACCGGCCGCCCCCGGAGCGCCGAGAACGCGTGGCGGTCACTCGAGCTCGTGCTCGGCAACCGGCTGCTGCGGGCGGGCACCGACCGTCCGCTCGACTTCGAGGTGCGCACGACCGTGCATCCCGCCGCGATCGACGACGCGGGCCTGCGCGAGCTCGGCTGCCGGCTCGCCGACGCCGGCGTCGACTGCTGGGCCGTGCAGCGGTTCCGCGACACCGGCGTACGCTCCCCGCTCCCGCGCGTCGAGGAGCTGCCGGCGGATGCCGCGGCATCCCGCCTCACGCTGGAGGATCTCCCCGTCGAGCGCTTCGCCTCCCTCGTGGTGCGCTGACGCGGCTGCGCCGCGGCTCGCCTGGCCCTGTCTCCCTCGCCCTCACCGCCGCCCTCGCGCGTCCGTCTCCCCTACCTCCCCCGCGAGAAACCGCTTTCGCCTCGAGAAACCCCGCAGGAGGTGGTTTCTCGAGGCGAAAGTGATGTCTCACCGGCCGGCGACGGCGCGACGCGGCGACGGCGCGAGGCGGCGACGCAGCGCGACGGCGCGAGGCGGCGGCAGCGCGGCGGCAGCGCGACGCGCGTCAGCGCTGGCGGCGCTCCCGCACGCGCATGTTCGTCACGATGGGCGTGCCCTCGAAGCCGAAGATCTCGCGCAGGCGTCGCTGGATGAACCGGCGGTAGCCCGGGTCGAGGAACCCCGTGGTGAACAGCACGAACGTCGGCGGCCGGGTGGACGCCTGCGTGCCGAACAGGATGCGCGGCTGCTTGCCCCCGCGCAGCGGGTGCGGATGTTCGGCGACGAGCTCCGAGAGGAACGCGTTGAACTTGCCGGTCGGGATGCGCTGGTCCCACGAGGCGAGCGCCGTCTCCAGCGCCGGGACGAGCTTCTCGAGATGACGGCCCGTGCGCGCCGAGATGTTGACCCGCGGCGCCCACGTGACGTGGGCGAGGTCCTGCTCGATCTCGCGCTCGAGGTAGCGCCGGCGGTCGGCGTTCTCCATGTCGTCGTCGTTCAGGCGGTCCCACTTGTTGAAGGCGAGGACGAGCGCGCGCCCCGACTCGAGCACGAGGTCGATGATGTTGAGGTCCTGCACGCTGATCGTCTCGGAGACGTCGAGGACGACGACGGCGACCTCGGCCTTCTCCAGCGCGGCGGAGGTCCGCAGCGACGCGTAGAAGTCGGCGCCCTGCTGCAGGTGCACGCGGCGACGGATGCCCGCGGTGTCGACGAAGCGCCACAGTTTGCCGCCGAGCTCGACGATCTCGTCGACCGGGTCGCGCGTCGTGCCGGCGAGCTCGTTGACGACGACGCGCTCCTCGCCCGCCGCCTTGTTGAGCAGCGACGACTTGCCGACGTTCGGGCGCCCGAGGATCGCGACGCGGCGCGGTCCGCCGAGCTCGGCCTTCGCGACGGCGGAGATCTCCGGCAGCACCTTCATGACCTCGTCGAGGAGGTCGGCGACGCCGCGCCCGTGGATCGCCGACACCGGATGCGGCTCGCCGAGCCCCAGGTTCCACAGGGCCGCGGCCTCGGGCTCCTGACGGGCGTCGTCGATCTTGTTCGCGACGAGGAAGACGGGCTTCTTCGTCGTGCGCAGGAGCCGGACGACGGCCTCGTCGGTCGCGGTCGCCCCGACCATCGCGTCGACGACGAACAGGATCACGTCGGAGAGGTCGATCGCGACCTCGGCCTGGGCGGCGACGGAGCGGTCGATGCCCTTGGCATCCGGCTCCCACCCGCCCGTGTCGACGAGCGAGAAGCGGCGGTCCATCCACTCGGCCTTGTACGTGACGCGGTCGCGCGTGACGCCCGGGGTGTCCTCCACGACGGCCTCGCGGCGGCCGAGGATGCGGTTCACGAGCGCGGACTTGCCGACGTTCGGCCGCCCGACGATCGCGACCACCGGCAGCGCCGGCAGCATCTCGACGATCTCGCCGCCCGCGGTGAAGCCCGCGAGCAGGTCGGCGTCGTCCTCGTCGAGGTCGTAGTCGCCCAGCGACGCGCGCAGGGCGGCGGCGCGCTGGTCGGCGAGCACCTCGTCGAGGGCCGCCATCTTCTCCTCGAGGCGGTCGGGGCCGCCCTCGTACTCGTCGTCAGCGGCCATCGTGGTTCTCCTGGATCCCCGCGGCGACGACGTCGAGGACGGCGGCCACGGTCTGTGCGAAATCGAGATCGGTCGAGTCGACCACGCTCACGCCGGGGGCGGCGGTGAGGAAGTCGACGACCTGGCTGTCCGCCGCGTCGCGGCGGTGCAGGGCGGCCGCGACATCCGCGGCGTCGTGGGTGTCGAGCTCGGCGCTCCGGCGGGCGGCGCGCACCGAGGGGTCGGCGGTCAGGAGGATCCGCACCGGCGCGTCGGGGGCGACGACGGTCGTGATGTCGCGACCCTCGACGACGACGCCGGGGCGACCCGACTCGGCGACGAGGGTGCGGAACAGGTCGTTGACGCGTGCGCGCACGGCCGGCACGCGGGCGACGCCGCTGACGGCCGCGGTCACGCGCGGCTCGCGGATGGCCTCGGTCACGTCGGTGTCGCCGACCCGCACCCAGTAGTCGTCGGGATCGAGGGAGATCGCGTAGGGGAACTCCTCGGCGGCGTCGAGCACGACGGTCTCGTCGGCGGTGGCCGCACCGGCCTCGCTCTCCGCCTCTGCACCGGCACCGGCACCGGCACCGGCAAGATCGAGCACGTGCCACGCGAGGGCGCGGTACGCGGCGCCGGTGTCGAGATAGCCGAAGCCGAGGCGGCGGGCGGCCTCCTTCGACACGCTGGACTTGCCGGACCCGGCGGGCCCGTCGACGGCGATGGTGACGGTCATTCGGGGATGCTCGCGATCTTCCAGCCGCGGGCGACGAGGCCCTCCTCGGCGTGACGGACGACACCCGGGACGACGCTGATCTCGGCGAGGCCGAACTGTGCACCGGGCGAGTGCTCGAGGCGCAGGTCCTCGACGTTGACGTCGAGCTCGCCGAGCTCACCGAACAGGCGCCCGAGCTGGCCGGGGGTGTCGTCGACCATGACGACGATCTGCTCGAAGCGCCGGTTCTGACCGTGCTTGCCGGGCAGGCGGTCGACGCCGTCGTTGCCGCGGCGGATCATGTCGGCGACCGCGCGGCGGGCGCCGGGCGCCTCGGGCTGACGCAGCGCGTCCGCGATGCCCGAGAGGTCGGCGGCGAGGGCGTCGAGGACGTCGACGACGGGCTCCGCGTTGGCTCCGAGGATCTGCACCCACAGCTCGGGCGCCGACGCGGCGATGCGCGTCGTGTCGCGCACGCCCTGCCCCGCCAGCTGCAGCGAGTCGCCCGGGGCGTCCACGAAGCGCCCGGCGAGGAGGGATGCCACCAGCTGCGGCACGTGCGAGACGAGCGCGACCGCGCGGTCGTGCTCTTCGGGGGTCATCTCGATCGGCGTCGCGCCGAGGTCGAGCGCCAGCCCTTCGACGAGCGCGAGGTCGGAGGCGGGCGTCTCGCCGTCGCGGCAGACGACCCACGGGCGGCCGACGAAGATGTCGGCCCGGGCCGAGATCGCGCCGCCGCGCTCGCGCCCCGCCATCGGGTGCGAGCCGATGTAGTGGGTGAGGTCGACGCCGCGCTCGCGCAGTGCGTGCAGCGGCTCGAGCTTGACGCTCGCGACGTCGGTGACGACGACCCCGGGGAAGGCGGCGAGCTCGCGCTCGACGACCTCGGCGATCACGTCCGGGGGCACGGCGACGACGATCAGCACGGGGGCGTCGCCGTCCGCGGCGGCGCGCCCGGCGCCGTAGTCGATCGCCAGCCGCAGCTGCGCGGGCGATGCGTCGGCGAGCGCGACGTCGACGCCGAGCCCGCGGAGGGCATGGCCGATGCTCGCACCGAGCAGGCCCGCTCCGACGACGCGGACGGTGCCCGCGGTGCGCGCGGCTCGGGGGCGCGCGTCGACGACGGTCGGGTCGGTCACAGTCTCCGCCTCGGGGTCAGGATTCGGGGGGCGCGGACGGCGCCGTCTGGCGCGCGACGGTCAGCAGCGCGCCGCGTTCCACTGTAGTCAACTCCCGTGCCCGCCCCGCAGGGAGCGTTCCCAGGTGCAGCGGGCCGAACTGGCGGCGCACGAGCTCGATGACGGGATGCCCGACCTCGGCCATCATCCGCCGCACGATGCGGTTGCGCCCCGAGTGCAGCGTGAGCTCCACGAGCGACGTCCCGGCGGAGGCGTCCAGCAGCCGCGCCCTGTCGGCGGCGATGGGGCCGTCGTCGAGGTCGACCCCCTTGGTCAGGCGGGCGATCGTCTGCGCGGTGACGCGGCCGTCGACCTTCGCGATGTAGACCTTCGTGACCCCGAACGACGGGTGGGCGAGCACATGGGCGAGGTCGCCGTCGTTCGTGAGGACGAGTAGGCCCGACGTCTCGGCGTCGAGGCGCCCCACGTTGTAGAGCCGCTCGTCCCAGTCCTTCGCGAAGCGGCGGAGGTCGGGACGGCCCTGCTCGTCCTTCATCGACGAGACGACGCCGGTCGGCTTGTTGAGCATGACGTAGCGCTTCGTGGCATCCAGCTGGATAGCGGTGCCGTCGACGTCGACGAGGTCGGTCGCCGGGTCGATCCGGGTGCCGAGCTCGGTGACCACCTGCCCGTTCACCCGCACGCGGCCCTCGACGATGAACTGCTCGCACACGCGCCGCGAGGCCACGCCGGCGTTCGCGAGCACCTTCTGCAGCCGCACGCCGTCGGCCAGGCCCTCCCCCGCGCTCATCGGATGACCTCCGCGTCGAAGCCGTCCGCTCCGTCGTCGAGCAGGGGGGAGATGTGGGGCAGCTCATCGAGCGCATTGATCCCGAGGTTCACGAGCAGGGCCTCCGTCGTGCCGTAGTTGATGGCGCCGGTCTCCGGGTCGGTGAACAGCTCGGTGATGAGCCCGCGCGCGAGGAGCGTGCGCACGACGGAGTCGACGTTGACCGCGCGGATCGCGGCGACCTGACTGCGGGTCACGGGTTGCTTGTAGGCGATCACGGCGAGGGTCTCGAGCGCCGCCTGCGACAGGCGCGAGGGCGCCTGGCCGCCGACGAACTCGGCGATGAGGTCGTCGTGCTCGTCGCGCACGTACAGGCGCCATCCCCCGCCGACCTCGCGCAGCTCGAAGCCGCGCCGCGGGCCGTCCGCCTCGCCGTCGTAGTCGCGCACGAGGTCGGCGACCGCCTGCCGCACGGCCGGCACGGGCGAGCCCACGGCGGCCGCGAGCGCGACGAGGCTCTGCGGCTCGTCGACGATCAGGAGGATCGCCTCGATGCGGCGGCGGATGTCGACCGGCTCCTGCGAGCGCACGGGCGCGGCGTCGAGGTCGGTCTCGGGATCAGCGGTCATAGTCGGCTCCCAACGAGGCGAGGTTCTCTTCGGACCAGCGCTCGGCGGTCCAGCGCAGGGTGAGCTCGCCGAGCGGTTCGAGCTGCTCGAACGACAGGGCGGCGTGGCGGTAGAGCTCGAGCACCGCGAGGAAGCGGGCCACCACCACGCCCGTCTGCGCGACGCCGGCGACGAGCTCACGGAAGTTCAGCGTGCCTGCATCCCGCAGCAGCGTCACGACGACGGCCGCCTGCTCGCGGATCGACACGAGCGGGGCGTGCAGGTGGTCGAGGCCGACGTGCGGGATCTCCTTCGGCGCGAAGGCGAGGAGCGCGAGGGCGGCGAAGTCGTCGACCGAGAGGGTCCAGACGAGCTCCGGAACGGCGCGGCGGTACTTCTCGTCGAGGCGGACGGCGCGCACGTGGCGCCGGTCTTCACGGCGCAGACTGCGCTCGAACCACGCCGACACCTCTTTGAAGGCGCGGTACTGCAGCAGGCGGGCGAACAGGAGGTCGCGGGCTTCCAGGAGCGCGACCGACTCGGCGTCCACGAGCTCGCCCTGCGGCAGGAGCCCCGCGACCTTCATGTCGAGGAGGGTCGCGGCGACCACGAGGAACTCGGATGCCTGTTCGAGCTCCTCTTCGTCCTCCAGCCCCTTGAGGTACGAGATGAACTCGTCCGTCACGCGGCTCAGCGAGATCTCGGTGATGTCGAGCTCGTGCCGGCCCAGCAGCGTCAGCAGGAGGTCGAACGGGCCGTCGAAGCCCGCGAGCGAGACGCGGAAGCCGTCGGGCGGATCGTCGGGGCGGTGCTCAGGCGACGGCGCCACGGGCGACCAGCTCCCGCGCGAGGCGCAGGTAGGCCTGGGCCGCCGCGTGCTCCGGCGCGAACTTCGTGATCGGCATGCCGGACACCGAGGCATCCGGGAACTTCACGGTGCGCCCGATGACCGTCTCCAGCACGTCGTCGCCGAAGGCCTCGACGACCCGCTCGAGCACCTCGCGCGAGTGGAGCGTGCGCGGGTCGTACATCGTGGCCAGGACGCCGTCGAGCTCGATCGCGGGGTTCAGGCGGTCGCGCACCTTGTCGATCGTCTCGATCAGGAGGGCGACGCC
This sequence comes from Microbacterium sp. MMO-56, assembly GCF_037146215.1. NCBI lineage: Bacteria > Bacillati > Actinomycetota > Actinomycetes > Micrococcales > Microbacteriaceae > Microbacterium > Microbacterium sp. MMO-56. The sequence continues at coordinate 13,491 of NZ_JBBCVW010000024.1, read as the reverse complement.
GCGCAGCGCGAAGAACTCGCACTCGAGCGGGATGAGCACGCCGTGGCTCGCGGTCAGCGCGTTGACGGTGAGCAGGCCCAGCGACGGCTGGCAGTCGATGAGGATGACGTCGTACTCGCCGGTGACCTTGCGCAGCACGCGCGAGAGGATGGTCTCGCGTGCGACCTCGTTGACGAGGTGCACCTCCGCCGCGGACAGGTCGATGTTCGCGGGGATCACGTCGAGGCCGTCGACCGAGGTGTGCACGATCGTCTCGTGCGGGTCGCGCTTCGTGTCCAGCAGCAGGTCGTAGATCGTCGGGACGTCGTGCGTCGCGATGCCCAGCCCCGCCGACAGCGCGCCCTGCGGGTCGAAGTCGATGGCGAGGACGCGGCGGCCGTACTGGGCGAGCGAGGCGGCCAGGTTGATGGTCGTCGTCGTCTTGCCGACGCCGCCCTTCTGGTTGCAGAGGGCGATGATCCGCGCCGGACCGTGCGAGGCGAGCGGCGCCGGGGTCGGGAAGCCGTGGTACGGGCGACCGGTCGGACCGATCGGGACGTCCTCGGAGGGGGCCTGCTTCGCGCCCCGCGTCTTCTCCGCCACCGATACCTGCCTTCTGCTGTCCTCTCGGAACCGTGCCCTGCGATTCTCGCATACGACACGCCGCGCGCCGCGAGTGCCGTCGGTGTGTGGGTGAGCCCGCCCCGCCGCAGCCCCCGGTTCAGAGCATCCGGTGCCCTCGCTTCAGTGCATGCCGCGCAGGGCATCCACGTCGACGAGGCCGGAATGCAGCCGACCTCCCGCGATGAGCGACGGGATCGCGACCGTCCGGATCCGGTCCTCCACGACCGTGCGGCTCGCGGCGAGCGTGTCCGCGACCTCGGGCGACGCCGCGAGCTCGGCGATCCGGTCGACCTCCTCCGCGGAGTAGCCGTCGTCGGCGAGCCAGGTCCGCAGGCGAGCGGTCGCGTCCTCCGGCGAGGCGTCGTTCATCCACTCCTGCGTGGTCTGCCCGTCGGCGGCGTCGGTCGTGAACAGCTGCTCGAGGATGTACCAGTCGCCGGTCTCCCCCGCCGAGCTCCCGTGCTCCGCCTCCCACGCGCGCACCGCCGTGAGGTAGGACGCGACCAACGGCGAGTTGGCGAACTTCGGGCCGAACCCGCCGTCGATCGGATACGCGATGTAGGTGACGTTGTGGGTCTCGTCGAATCCGGAGGCGCGCATGTTGCGGAACAGCTCCGCGCAGAAGCGGCAGCCGGGGTCCAGCACCTCCAGCGCGACGGGCCGGCCCGGGACGTAGCCGCCGAGGTAGGTCGCGTCGGGGCTCGCGAACTCCGCGGCATCCCATTCGCGCAGTCGGCTCGGGATGGTCGAGATCGTGTCGCCGACCGAGGCGAACTCGCGGCCGAACGCGCCGATCACGTCGCCGGTCCCGATCGACTCCCAGAAGCCCGGCTCGCTGCCGCCGATCGAGCACGCCTGCGCCGCGAGCGTGCAGGCCTGGGTGTCCTGCTTGTCGCAGGTGCCGTAGACGAAGAGGTTCAGGCCGCTGCGCCCGAGCAGGTACAGGCTCACCACGAGCGAGAGCACCATGATCCACGCCAGCACCTCGATCGCGATCGAGGCGGGCTTCACCAGGCGCGGAGCCCGGACCGCGAGCGGGGCGAGCATCGAGGACTTCACATCGTCGCGGAACGAGCTGTCGCACGCCCGGAAGGTCACGCGGCGAGAGAAGCAGCCCCACGCCTTGCCGAGGAGCTTGCGATACTTCGCCGACACGGCCGAGAGGACGAGGACGACGATGAAGGCGACGATGCAGACCACGGCTACAGCCCCGCCATCATCGGGCCCATGACCCCGACCGCGCGGTCGATGTCGCCGGGTGTCGTGTGGGCGCCCAGGCTGAAGCGGACGAGGGCGGGCAGCCCGTCCCGCTCGGCGAGCCAGTGGTGGGTGCAGAAGTGGCCGCTGCGCACGGAGATGCCCGCCCGCGAGAGGAAGACCGCGAGCCGGTGGGCGTCGACCCGCTCGGGCACGACGGAGATCGTCGCGGAGGGCGCGGCATTGACGACCGCGACGTGCGGCATGTCGGCGAGCGCGGCGTACAGCGTCTCGCCGAGGGTCGCCTCACGCGCGTCGATGTCGCCGCGCCGCGCGAGGAACCAGGCGAGGGCGGCGCCGTAGCCGATGATCTCGCCCCACGCCTGCAGACCCGGCTCGAGGCGTGTGTGCAGGGCGGAGGACGGCGTGAAGCCGTCCTCCGTGACGGCGTCGACCTGCCCGCCGCCGACGATCTGCAGCTCCAGGCTCGTCAGCAGGGCGTCGGCGGCGACGACGACGCCGAGCGAGGGGGCGTACAGCTTGTGGGCGGAGAAGCAGAGGGCGTCCGCACCGAGCCCGTGCAGCGCCTCGAAGGCGTGCGGCGCCGCCTGTGCCGCATCGACGATCACCGCGCCGCCGTGCCGCTGCACGTCGGCGACGATGCCCCGCAGGTCGCGGGTCAGGGTGCCGGTGACGTTGTCCATCGCCGAGAGGACGACGACGGCGTCCGTCAGGTCGACGGAGGTCAGGTCGACCGCGCCGTCCGGACCGCGGTCGACGACGACGCGCTCGACGCCCAGCCGGCGCGCCGCGGTCATCGTGGAGAGGAACACGGAGTTGTGCTCGTGGTGGGTGGTCACGATGCGGGCGTACCGCCCGGTCGGCAGCTGCTGCAGGAGCAGATTGAGCCCCAGGGTGGTGTTGAGCGTGAAGGCGCATGTGTGGGTGCGCGCGGAGAGGCCGAGCGCCGTCAGCGTGGCGGCGCGCGCCGCATCCACCTTCTCGTCGACGCGCCGGCCCCAGCGGTAGCGGCCGCGGTCGCCGCACGCCCCGTACTCGCGGTAGTACTCGGACATCGCGTCGAGCACGGGCTGAGGGCGCAGCGACTGGCATGCCGCGTCGAGGTAGACGTCGTCGGGGCTCAGGAACGGGAAGTCGGTGCGGGCGGGGTCGCCGGCGTCCCGCGTCTGCGCGATGTCGGCACCCGCGTGCGCGCGTCTGCCGAAGAGTGCCATGCCGTCATCCTCCGCCGCCGGGGCGAGGTCGCGGAGCGCCGAACGCCGTGCAAAAGCCCGGCCCGGAGCTCAGAACAGGCTGCCGATCACGTCGAGGCGCAGCTGCGCCGTCACCGCGATGAGGAGGTAGTCGGCGAGGACGATGAGCGGCAGCCACGAGAGGATCGCGGCCCCCGTCGATCGCGCCGCACCGCCCCAGAGGCCGGCCCGGAGAGTCCAGCCGAGGACGGTGAAGAACAGGGGGATCGTGACGAGCCAGATCACCATGCACCACGGGCACAGCGAGCCGTACTCGAAGACGCTCCGGTAGGCGAGGACGTGCACGAACACGAAGGCCGCGGCGACGAACACGGCGTAGGTGCGCCAGTACCAGGCGCGGTGGCCGCCCGGGGTCGCCAGGGCGCTCACCCCGGCGTAGACGGGCCCGAGGAACAGGACCATCCCGAGGATCGAGTTGCTGAACCCGAGCAGGTTGCCGCCCGGGGAGAGCAGGTTGGGCCCGCACGTGACGATCGGGCTGATGCTGCAGGAGATCAGGGCGTCCGCTCCGGTCAGCTGGCCGATGTACTCGAGGTACAGCAGGAAGGCGACGATCCAGCCGACGACGCCCGCGACGACCCACCAGATCGCGAGCCCTCGGCCCGGGCGGAACAGTCGCGGGGGCGCCTCGATGGTCACGCCCTCCATCTTCCGCTCCCCGCCCGCGGGCCCCGGTCCCTCCCGCCGTGCAAAACCCCCGCCCGCCGACGGCCTCGGCGACGGACGGACGCGGTCAGCGGGCTCGGGGGTGGGAGGTGAGGTAGACGTCCCGGAGGGCGTCGACCGTCACGTGGGTGTAGATCTGGGTCGTCGCGACCGAGGCATGACCCAGCAGCTCCTGCACGACCCGCACGTCGGCGCCGCCCTGCAGCAGATGGGTCGCGAACGAGTGCCGGAAGGTGTGCGGCGACACGTGGGCGGTCAGCCCGGCCCGCTCCGCCGCGGCCTGGATGACCAGCCACGCCCCCTGCCGCGAGAGGGGCGCCCCCCGCGCCCCCAGGAACAGGCGCGGCGTCGCCCTCCCCCGGCGCGACAGCTCGGGGCGGGCACGGGCGAGGTACGCGTCGACGGCCGCGCGCGCATACGATCCCACCGGGACGATGCGCTCCTTGGCGCCCTTCCCGCGCAGGCGCAGCACCTCGCCGTGGGCGACGTCGTCGACGTCGAGCTGCATGACCTCCGACACCCGCGCGCCGGTCGCGTACAGCAGTTCGAGCAGCGCGCGGTCCCGCAGCCGGACGAGGTCGGTCTCCACGGCGTCGCCCGGGGCCGGGCCCGCCGCATCCAGCAACGCCTCGATCTGCGTGATCGACAGGGCCTTGGGCAGCCGCTGCGGGGCCTTGGGCGGTCGCAGTCGGTCGGTCGGGTCGACCGAGCCGTGCCCCTCCCGCACGAGGAACCGGTGCAGTCCGCGCACCGACGACTGCAGCCGCGCGAGCGACGTCGACGCCGGCGGAGGGTCGGCCGACGCCCGCTCGGCGGCGAACTCGGCGACGACGGCGGCCGTGACGGCATCCGTGTCGTCGATCCCCCGCTCAGCGAGCCACGCGCGGTACACCGCGAGGTCGCGCGCGTACGCCGCGACCGTGTGCTCGGACAGCCCGCGCTCGATCGTGATGTGCCTCAGGTAGGCGTCGACGGCGCGGTCGAGGTTCACGCCGTCGGCGCTCCCCCGGCGTCGGGTCGGCCGCCGGGCCGGCGCGTCCACTCCTCGCCGGAGGGCGCGAGCGTCGACCAGCCGCGCGCCCTCGACGCCTGCGCGGTGAGCGCGCCGATCACGAGCGACGGGTTCTGCACGCGCCGGGCCAGCACGGCGTCGACGACCTCGTCGAGGGGAGCCCAGCGCACCTCGATGTCGGCCTCTTCGTCGTCCCGCTCGAACGCCTCAGGCGTCGCGGCGAGCCCGCGGGCGAGGTAGATCCGGATCGCCTCGTTGCTGCCGCCCGGCGTCGTGAAGAAGTCGCTCAGGACGTCCCACCGCGACGCCGTGAGGTCGGCCTCCTCGGCGAGCTCGCGCTGGGCGGCGACCAGCGGATCCTCGCCCTCGATGTCGAGCAGCCCCGCCGGGATCTCCCAGTCGCGCATGCGCACCGGGTGCCGGTACTGCTTGATCAGCAGCACGCGGTCGTCCTCGTCGAGGGCGAGCACGGCGACGGCCCCGGTGTGGTCCATGTACTCGCGCACGATGGATGCGCCGTTGTAGGCGAACTCCTCGCGGCGGATGTCCCACACCCGCCCCGCGAAGACGCGCTCCGTGTCGAGGATGTCGATCTCGACCGGCTCGTCGCGGAGGTCAGTCACCTTCGACCTCGAACAGCTCGCTCGCACGGTGCCGCTCGAGCGCCGCGGCGATGAGACCGCGGAAGAGCGGGTTCGCCTCGGTCGGACGCGACCGCAGCTCGGGGTGCGCCTGGGTGGCGATGTAGTAGGGGTGCACGTCGCGCGGCAGCTCGACGTACTCGACGAGGTTGCGGTCGGGCGAGAGCCCCGAGAACCAGAGACCGGCGTCGGCGATCTGGTCGCGGTAGCGGTTGTTGACCTCGTAGCGGTGGCGGTGACGCTCGCTGGCGCGGGAGGCGCCGTACACCTCCGCCGCGAGGGACCCTTCGGCGAGCTCGGCCTCGTAGAGGCCCAGGCGCATCGTGCCGCCGAGGTCGCCGTGGTCGAGGATGTCGACCTGCTCGGCCATCGTCGCGATCACGGGGTGGGCGGTGTCCGGGTCGAACTCGCTCGACGAGGCATCCGCGATGCCCGCGACGTTGCGCGCGTACTCGATCACCATGCACTGCAGGCCCAGGCAGATGCCGAGCGTGGGGATGCCCTGCTCGCGGGCGAAGCGCAGCGCGCCGAGCTTGCCCTCGATGCCGCGGATGCCGAACCCGCCGGGCACGACGATGCCGTCGACGGCGCTGAGGGCCTTCGCGGCCCCCTCGGGCGTCTCGCACAGGTCGGACGGGATCCACTGCACCTGGACCTTGGTCTCCTGCGCGAACCCGCCGGCCTTGAGCGCCTCGGTCACGGAGAGGTAGGCGTCCGGCAGATCGATGTACTTGCCGACGAGGCCGATGGTCACCTCGTGCTTGGGGTTGTGGACGGCGCCGAGCACCGTGCTCCAGCGCGTCCAGTCGACGTCCGCCGCCTTGCGGTCCAGGCCCAGCGCTCCGACGATGTAGCTGTCGAGCCCCTGCTCGTTGAGCATCGTGGGGATGTCGTAGATCGAGGGGACGTCGATCGCGTTGACGACCGCGTCCTCGTCGACGTCGCACATGAGTGCGATCTTGCGCTTGTTGGACTCGGTGACCGGCCGGTCGCTGCGCAGCACGAGCGCGTCGGGCTGGATGCCGATCGACCGCAGCGCCGCGACGGAGTGCTGGGTGGGCTTGGTCTTCTGCTCGCCCGAGGCGCCCATGAACGGCACCAGCGAGACGTGCACGAAGAACACGTTCTTGCGGCCGAGCTCGTGGCGGATCTGCCGAGCCGACTCGATGAAGGGCTGCGACTCGATGTCGCCGACGGTGCCGCCGATCTCAGTGATGATGACGTCCGGCTGGGGCGTCTCGTCGGCCTGCAGCCGCATGCGCCGCTTGATCTCGTCGGTGATGTGCGGGATGACCTGCACGGTGTCGCCGAGGTACTCGCCCCGGCGCTCCTTGGCGATCACCTCCGAGTAGATCTGCCCGGTCGTGACGTTGGCGGCCTGGCTCAGCTCGATGTCGAGGAAGCGCTCGTAGTGGCCGATGTCGAGGTCCGTCTCGGCGCCGTCGTCGGTGACGAAGACCTCGCCGTGCTGAAACGGGTTCATGGTGCCCGGATCGACGTTGAGGTACGGGTCGAGCTTCTGCATGACGACCCGCAGTCCGCGCGCGGTGAGCAGATTGCCCAGCGACGCGGCGGTCAGACCCTTCCCCAACGACGAAACGACACCGCCGGTCACGAAGATGTGCTTGGTGGTGTCGTTCTGAGTTCTGCCCGCGTCTGAATGAGTGTCCGTCACGGGCTTTCATCCTATCAGCGATGCGGCCCGGCGGGGCGGAGCACGCCCGGCGATGCGGGTCAGGCCGGGGCGGTGCCGAGGCCCAGCAGCTCGCGCGCGTGCTCGAGCGCGGCCGGCGAGTCGGGCAGCCCCGACAGCAGACGCGCCATCTCCGCCTCGCGTTCGGCGCCGTCGAGGGCACGGACGCTGGAGGCGGTCACCGAGCCGTCGCTCGCCTTCACGACCGTCAGATGCGTGTCGGCGAAGGCGGCGACCTGGGCGAGGTGGGTCACGACGATCACCTGGCTCGTGCGGGCGAGCGCCGCGAGGCGGCGGCCCACCTCGATCGCGGCGGCCCCGCCGATGCCCGCGTCGATCTCGTCGAAGACGAACGTGGGCACGCTGTCGGCGCCGGCGATCACGACCTCGATGGCGAGCATCACGCGACTCAGCTCGCCGCCGGACGCGCTCTTGGCGACGGGGCGGGGGTCGGCTCCGGGGTGCGGGGCGAGGAGGATCGTGACCTCGTCGCGCCCCGCCGCGCTCGGCGCCGCGGGGGCGACCGCGACGACGACGCGCGCGTCGGGGAGGGCGAGGGCGCGAAGCTCGGCGGTGACGGCATCCGACAGGCGCGACGCCGCATCCGTGCGGGCGGCGGTCAGGCGGGCGGCGGCGTCGTCGAGCTCCGCGGTCGCCGCATCCCGCTCGCTCGTCAGACGCTCGACCCGATCGTCGTCGTCGTCGAGCTCGGCGAGGCGGAGCGCACCGCCGTCGCGCACCGCCAGGGCGTCCTCGAGCGATCCGTGCGTGCGCACGAGCCCGCCGATCGCCGCGCGTCGCTCCTCGACGGCGGCCAACTCGTGCGGCCCCGACTCGTCGAGGTCGGCGAGATATCCGCTGAGGTCGGTCGCGAGGTCGGATGCCCGGTAGCCGAGCTCTTCGAGCGTGGCGACGTGCGCGGCGAGGGCGGCGTCGCTTCCCGCCGCCCGCTCCAGGGCGCGACGGGCCTCCGCCAGGAGCGTCACCACGTCCGGCAGCTCGCCGTCGCCGGAGAGCGCCTCGTGTGCTCGGGTCGCGGCGAGGCGGAGCTCTTCGGCGTTGGCGAGTCGTTCCGCGCGCTGAGCGAGCTCGACGTCCTCCCCCGGCTGGGGATCGATCTGGTCGAGCTCGGCGAGGGCGGCACGCAGCTCGTCCGCTTCGCGCACCCGATCCGCGCGGTGCGCGGTGAGCTCCTCCAGCTCGGCGCTCAGCGCCCGCGCACGCTCGAAGCGTTCGCGGTACGCGGCGAGCGGGCCGGCGACGTCGCCCGCACCGAATCGGTCGAGCGCGTCGCGCTGGGCAGCCGCGGACCGCAGGCGCAGCTGGTCGGACTGCCCGTGCACGACCACGAGCTGCTCGGCGAGGTCGGCGAGCACGCCCGCGGGCGCCGCGCGGCCGCCGACGCTCGCACGGCTGCGACCTTCGGCGGTGACGGTGCGCGACAGGTACAGCTCGGCACGTCCGTCGCCGAGGGGCTCCATGTCGCCGCCGGCGTCGGCGACGCGGTCGCCGACCGGGCCGGTCTCGGGAACCACCCAGACGCCCTCGACGACGGCCTGCGCCGCGCCCGAACGCACGGTGCCCGCGTCGGAGCGCTCCCCCATGAGCAGGCCGAGGCCGGTCACGACCATCGTCTTGCCGGCGCCGGTCTCACCCGTGATCGCGGTGAATCCGGCTCCCATCTGCAGCGTGGCCCGCGCGATCACCCCGAGATCGCGCAGCGTCATCTGCTCGATCATGCGGGCGGCTCCCCGACCGGTCCGACGACGGGGATCGCCGATGTCGTGACAGGGCCGCGCCACCCCGCCACGGGCAGCTGGAACTTGCGCACGAGGCGGTCTGTGAACGGTGCCGGGTGCAGCCGCGCGAGGCGGACGTGTTCGGGCGAGCGCCGCGCGACCACGCGCGCCCCGGGCGGCAGGTCGTGCGAGCGCCGCCCGTCGCACCACAGGATGCCGGTGCCGTCGGTGCGGGCGAGCACGTCGATGGCGACCGTGGCCTCGGGGCCGACGACGAGCGGACGGGCGAAGAGGGCGTGCGCGGAGAGCGGGACGACGGCGATCGCCTCGACCGTCGGCCAGATCACCGGCCCGCCCGCGGAGAAGTTGTACGCGGTGGAACCGGTCGGCGTGGAGATGACGACGCCGTCGCATCCGAAGCTCGACAGCGGACGGCTGTCGATCTCGATGACGACCTCCATCATCCGCTCGCGCGCGGCCTTCTCGACGGTCGCCTCGTTGAGGGCCCACGTCTCGTAGATCACGGAGCCCGAGGCGGCCCGCACCTCGACGTCGAGCGTCATGCGCTCCTCGACGTCGTAGTCGCGATCGATGACGCGGCGCATGGCGTCGTCGATGACATCCGCCTCGATCTCGGCGAGGAAGCCGACGTGACCCATGTTGATGCCGAGGATCGGGGCGGTGCCGGTGCGGACGAGCTCCGCCGCGCGCAGGATCGTCCCGTCGCCGCCCAGGACGATCGCGATCTCGAGCGCATCGACCGTGACGTCGGCACCGAGCGTCGCCAGCTGGCCCACGTCGCCGAGTGCCTCGCGCAGCTCGTCGTCCTCCGCCGGCAGCACGGCCCGGGCGCCGGCCGAGAGGATCGCCTCGATGACACGGCGGGCTGCCCGCACGGTGTCGTCGCGCCGAGCGTGCGCGACGACGAGGATATCGCGCGCGGGCAGGGGGGCCCCGATGGTCATCTCGCTCCCGCCAGTCGGTTCACGGTCTCCAGATATTCTGTCGGATTGCCCACGGCGCGCTCCTCGGGATCGCCGGACACCCGGAGCACCGGGCGCAGGTGGACGAGGTACTCGTGGTTGCCGTGGGTGCCGGCGAGCGGCGACGCGACGACGCCGAACGTGCCGAGGCCCGCATCCCACGCCGACCACAGGACTCCCGCGACCGCGTCGGCGCGCGCCGCAGGATCGGTGACGAGGCCTTCGCGCACGCCGGTGCGACCGACCTCGAACTGAGGCTTGACCAGGAGCACGAGGTCGGCGTCGGGCGCCGCGACGGAGGCCGCGGCGGGCAGCACGTGCGTCAGCGAGATGAACGACAGATCGCCGGTGATCAGGGCGGGAACGACCGGTCCTCCGGTCGCCTCCGCGAGGCTCTCCGGCGTCATGTGGCGCACGTTGAAGCCTTCGACCACGGTCACCCCGGGATCGGCGGCGATCGCGTCGGCGAGCTGGTCGTGCCCGACGTCGACCGCCAGCACCCGCGCCGCGCCGCGCTCGCGCAGCACCTGCGTGAAGCCGCCGGTCGAGGCCCCCATGTCGAGGCAGACGCGGCCGACCACCTCGACCCCGAAGGCGTCGAGGGCCGCGATGAGCTTGTGCGCCGCCCGGCTCACGTAGTGATCGGACGCCGCGACCGTCACCTCCTGGTCGTCCGCCACGCGAGCGGACGACTTGACCACCGGTGCGCCGTCCACGCTCACCAGGCCCGCCTCGATCAGCTGCGCAGCGTGCGTGCGAGACCGCGCGAGCCCGCGTGCCGCGACGGCGGCATCCAGTCGCGAGCTCACGCCGACGGGTCCCGCGGGCCGGACTCGAGCCGGCGGGCCAGTTCGTCGTGCACCGCCGCGTACGCAGTGGCGCGCTCCGCGAGCGGCTGACCCTCGATCACCTCGAGCGTGGAGAGCAGATCGTCGCGGCGGGCGTCGGCATCAGCGGCATCCATCGACATGCCTCCACGATACGCGGCGGGCCGCCGGGCGGGGCACCGACCCTCAGGGGCGGTGGAACGGATCGGCGTACAGTCGCTCCGGCACACGGAAGCCGTAGATCGCGCGCCCGGTCGCCCAGAGCGCTGCGGCACCCGCCCGCACGAGGTCGATGGGGCGATCCCCCTCGCTCACGATGTGCACGTCGGGGCCGTCGATCCGGACCGCGGCCGTCCCCACCCGCGTGACGTCGCCGTCCACCACGGTCGCCGGGTACGGCTGATCCAGCTCGCGCAGGTCGCCGACGATGTACGTGGGCCGCGACGAGGTCGGGGCGGCGAGGACGTGCTTCGGGCGGTCGACACCGGTCAGCACCAGGACCGAGTCGATCCCCGCGGACTGCGCGCCCGCGATGTCGGTGTCGAGCCGGTCGCCGATGAAGAGCGGATGCTGCGCGCCGAAGCGCGCGACGGCCTCGTCGAAGATCGGGCGCTCCGGCTTGCCCGCGACGAGCGCGAGGCGACCGACGGCCGTGTGCACGGCGGAGACCAGTGTGCCGTTGCCCGGAGCGATCCCCCGCGCCTGCGGGATCGTCCAGTCCGTGTTGGTGGCGATCCACGGGATGCCGCCCTCGTCCTCCGGGAGCGCGAGGGCGTAAGCGGCTTCCGCCAGCTGCGACCAGCCCACATCGGGCGCGAAGCCCTGCACGACCGCGGCCGGCCCGTCGTCCGCGCTGCGCGTGACGACGTAGCCGGACTTCTCCAGCTCGGAGACGAGGCCGTCCCCGCCGACGACCAGGATCGTCGCGCCGGGGGCGATGCGTTCGCGGAGGAGACGCATCGCCGCCTGCGGGCTCGTGACGACATCCTCGGCTCGCGTCGCCGTCAGCCCCAGCTCGCGCAGGTGCTCGGCGACGGTCGTGTCGCGGCGGGATGCGTTGTTCGTGATGAAGCCGAGGCGGCGGGTCTCGCCGGCGCGGTTGAGGCTCTCCACCGCATGCGGCAGGGCGCCGGGACCTGCGTAGACCACGCCGTCGAGGTCGGCCAGCACGACGTCCACACCGTCCAGGGGTGCGGACCCGGTGGCCGGGCGACGGGAGAACAGGGCCATCAGGAGGCGCTCGGAGCGTCGTCGGTCGTGTCGGCGGGAGCCTTCGCGGTCGCCGCGTCATCGCCAGCGGCATCGGTGGCCGAGTCGTCCTCCTCGTCGATCCCCGCCTCGGCGAGGATCTCGTCGACCTCGTCCTGCACACTGGGCACCGGTTCCGATGCGGTCTCGTCGGGCTGCGCGTCCGCGGCCTCCGCAGTCGCGTCATCCGCCGAGGACTCGACCTCGTCGGCGCCGTCGGTCTCCTCCGGCGCCGCGGTCTCCTGGGGCAGGTCGATCTCCTCGATCTCCTCGATCTCGAGGGTCTCGCGGTCGGCGTCGAGCGCGCCGAGGGCGTCGGCCGCCACGTCGGCGCGGCGCTGCCACTCGGCGGCCTCGTCGGTGCGTCCGAGCTCTTCGAGCACGGCGGCGCGCGCGGCGAACAGACCGGGGCTCCAGCTGAAGGCGCGGTCGGGATCGAGCTCGGGGATGTCGAGTTCCTGGAGCGCCCGCTCGTTCTCGCCGAGGTCCAGGCGCGCCCCCGACATCGCGATCGCGAGCTCGACCCGCACGTCCACGGGCAGCGATGCCCGGTCGACCGCGCGGCCGACCTCGAGCGCACGGTCGGGGCGACCCACGCCGCGCTCGCTGTCCACCAGCAGCGCGATCTGGTCGTCACGGCCGGAGATCCGACGGTACGTGCGGAGCTCCCGCACCGCCAGGGGGAAGTCGCCGTTCGCGTAAGCGGTGATCGCGACCGTCTCGCGGACGACCGCGATGCGCCCGGCGCTGCGCGAGGCCGCGAGGGCGTGCTCGTGGGCGAGAGCGGGGTCGTCGTCGATCAGACGAGCGGCCATCGCAAGGTGACGCGCGACCTGCTCCGCGTTCTCCTTGCTCAGGGTCTTCAGCTCGTTGCGAGCCGGCCCGTTGAGGTCCTGCGGCGTGACATCGGCGGGCAGCACGGGACCCGCGGGTCCGCTGCGGCGGTCCGACCCCTGCGGCGGTCGCGTCGCGCGGCGGTCACCGTCGCGCGGGGGGTACGGCTTCCGTTCGCCGTCGCGCTTCGGGTACGGCTTCCGTTCGCCGTCGCGAGGGGCGTACGGCTTCCGTTCGCCGTCGCGTGCGGCGTACGGCTTCCGTTCGCCGTCGCGCGGGGCGTACGGCTTACGCTCGCCATCGCGCTTCGGGTACGGCTTGCGCTCCCCGTCGCGAGGGGCGTAGGACTTCCGCTCTCCGTCGCGCTTCGGGTACGGCTTCCGCTCACCGTCGCGCGGGACGTAGGGCTTACGCTCACCATCGCGAGGGGCGTACGCCTTACGCTCTCCATCGCGAGGGGCGTACAGCTTACGCTCTCCGTCGCGAGGGGCGTACGGCTTACGCTCTCCGTCGCGCTTCGGGTACGGCTTACGCTCACCGTCGCGCTTCGGGTAGGGCTTCCGCTCTCCGTCACGGCGCGGTCCGCGCGCGCGGTCATCGTCCTCGCGACGCGGTCGTTCCTCTGCGGCCATCACGGACCCCCTCTTCCCTCACGCTCCATCATGGTGTGTTAACGGGAAATGGCCACCCAGCAGTGGGTGGCCATTTCTCGAAAGAAGTCCGGCGGTGTCCTACTCTCCCACAGGGTCCCCCCTGCAGTACCATCGGCGCTGT
>NZ_JBBCVW010000023.1:0-44351 GCF_037146215.1 Microbacterium sp. MMO-56 | reverse complement strand
GTAGCGGGAGCGGGGCTTGAACCCGCGACCTCACGATTCTCAGCCGGTGTCTTCCAGTGCATTCCTTTGCCTTCCATTTATCCCGCTTGATCTGCGCTTTCGGGCCGCAGTTGTTTCCTTCCCCTGCCGGTGATCGGCGTGACCTGCCGCTGATTCCGATGGGTAGACGATGGCTCATCCCCCATCGCATCCAGGCGGTCTCGGACGTCGGGGGCGAGGGTCGTGCGTGGGAGGTAGTGCGCCTTGGTGACCCTCGAGTCAGCGTGGCCGAGAAGCCCAGCGGCGAGCTCGGGGTCTTCGACGAGCGCGGCGGCCGTCTTGCGGAACACGTGCGGGTGCACCCACTCGTAGCCCGTCCTCAGCTTGAAGGCATCCCACCCCTTCCTGAAGTTGTTCGGGTCGCGCACGAGACCTCGAGCTGACGGGAACACCAGCTCTTCGTGGCGCGCGTCCGCGGCGCGCTCCGCGAGCATCCGGGCGACGAACGCCGGCAACGGCACCACGCGGCGCGACGACGAGGTCTTGGGGTGGTCCTGGATCACCATCCCGCTCCCCTTCACGAAGATCGCGGTCGAGCGAATCGCGACGGTCGGCACCGTCGCCGTCAGGTCGACGTCCGTCCATCGCACCGCCATGGCCTCGCCGATGCGGGCGCTCGTGCCGAGCATGAAGTCAACACCGTGCGGGATGTCGCGCGCGACAGCATCTTCGTCGGCATAGAGGTCGATCCGCATCTGCTGCACCTCCCCGAGGGTAAGCGCCGCCACATCCTTCTTCTCTGTGCGGATCGTCGCGACATCACGGATCGGGTTCGCCGGCAGAGCGCCGAGACGCGTCGCGAGCCCAAGCACACCCGAGAGGACCGTCTTGGCATGCTTCGCTGCGGCAGGGCCGTGGGATTCCGTCGTGAGCTTCAGGAACCGGTCACACCGAGCGACGGTGATCTCGCGGAGGGTGAGCATTCCCATCCCGGGCAGCACCATCAGGTCGAGGACTTCGCGGTAGCGCCGCTCGGTGTTGTACGCCTTCGCGCCCGCGATCTGATCGGTGAACCACTGTTCCGCGACGGCCTTCAGGCGGGTGTCGGCGGTGATCTCGTCGCCCTGCACCTTCGCGCGATCAACGAGAGCCTGTTTGAGCGCGGTCTCTGCCTTGGGGCCGGTCGACCCCTGGCGCTCGACGAGCCGGGTGACGCCGTCGTAGTCCCGGAATCGCGCGTACGCGGTCCACAGCTTCGGGCTCTTCTCGACCCGTCGGATTGCACCCCACGTGCCGATGGGCAGGGGCGGGCGCGCCATCAGTTCGCCGCCTGTTCGCCCGAACGCACGTCGAACGAGCGGGGTTCGTTCAACGACCCAGTCCCAGTCCCTGACTTATTACTTACGTTCCTAGAGTCAGTCACGAGATACACGTGCGAGATTTTCGACGGACTCATGCGATCTGCTCCATGTGGGAGTACTGGCCGGCGCCCATACGGGGCGCGACGTAGACGGTGTCGCCGACCCGGAGCAGCACTCGCTGGTAGGCCTCTACGAGCCGGAGGGTGACGCTGAGCTCGACGGCCATAGCGTCGGCGCGACCGTGGTGAAGCGCCTCGGCGCGCTTGTAGTCATCGACGCTGACAAGTCGCAGCGCGGCCCACTCGTCCGCTCGGCGCTCCTGCTTGCGGTTCACTGGGCCGAACATCGACGGGACGTCGGCGAAGACGGCGTGAGCACATTCGTGAGCGAGCACTGAGCGATGGAGTCGAGTCGGCATGTCGCGCTGCAGCCGAATCAGGCCGTGGTCGTGAAGGTACTCGCCGTCGCGGTCGCGTGGCAGGTCCGTGTACTCGACCGCGATCCCCAACGCGTCCAGCATTCCCCAGATTCGTTCCATCAGCCTTGACCGTCGTCCCCTCCGCGATCGCGAACGTCCACGTCGCTTGCGACACTTCGAGCATCGTCTACACCACCGACGGGCCAGGGACCTCGCGTAACCACTCCGGTCGATCCCGAGTCATTGAGGCTGTCGGCCAGGTGCTGAATGAAGCGCCTCGGCTCCCATTCCGCGAGCAGTGCGATGGCGTCGAGTTCGTCAGTGGTGAACGCGCGCTTTCCGGTCACCCGTTCCGACACGTAGCTCTGATCGCGTTCCAGCTCAGACGCCAGCTGGACCTGCGTGATGTGGTTGCTGCGCATGAACGCCTTGACGATGGGCGCGATTCGCTCGGTGAGAGGGCGGACCGGGCGACGGGCCATGTCATTTGCCATGGCCCGAGTATGGCATATGCGCTACGGCGTGTCGAGGTTGCGCGTTGATATGGCATTTGCCATACTCAGGACATGGCCGCAACACAGAACTCGGTAGCCCGGAGCATCCGGCTTCACCTCGCGTCGATGAACAAGTCGCAGCGGTGGCTCGCCGACCGGATGGGCATGACACCGCACCGGCTCTCGCGCCGCATGGGGGGCAAGGTGCCCTTCTCGACCGATGACATCGACCGTGCCGCCGAAGCTCTCGGCGTTGACGCCGTCGGACTCATGCTCGGTCTGAATCCGAGTGCCGAAGCCGCGGCGGTGGCGTAATGGCCGCGCTGCTCACCGTCGAAGACGTCGCCGAGAAGCTCGGTGTCGCTGTCCAGACGATCTATCGGTGGCGCACGCTTCGGCCGGCCTATGGCCCCACCGCGTTCAAGGTCGGCAAGTACCTGCGATGGAAACCCGAGGTCGTGGAGGCCTGGATCGATGCGCAGTCCGCCGAGCCCAATGTGATCCCGATCCGCCGATCCGCCTAGACCGAAACGGAAACGCCCCCGCTGGCACGGGGGCGAATCACAGAAAGGAGCCAAGCAAGTGGCTCAGACATCAACGGTAGCGGATCAGTCGCTCCTCACGCAGTACGACCTCGCGGCGGTGCAGCTCGCGTGCATCTACGACACCATCGACCGCATCAAAAACGACCCGGGCATGTCCGCCGACCAGGATGCGGACGCCGACGCGTTCCGTGAGGCACGTCTCGCCTCGGCACTCGTCGAGTTCCGGGCCGCACGGCGGGCGTTGGAGAACCGTCACGTGCGGGAGCTTCACCGTCCGGTCGGGATCGTCGCGCCGGGAGAGGCGCTGGAGCCGTGAGCGCCCTGCCTGTCGTCGTGCCCGTGGAGGTCCCGGGTGAGGATGTCGCGAATCCGCCGTTCCTGCCGGTGAGCGCGCGTGCCGTGAGCGGTGTGCCGTCGTCGGCGGAGTTCGATGGTCCACTCGGCCATGACGGGTGGCCGTCCGCCACGCCGGAGTGGGAGGACCTGACCCCCGACGAGATCGCCGAGCACCGGTCGTGGTGCGTCGATCTCTGCGCGGTCTGCGAGGGGCACCGGCAGTTCGGGTACTGCCCGGGCTGCACCGCGTCGTCCGCGGAGGCGGTCGACGGGATCACCGTCTGCTGCGACCAGCCGGTCACTCTCGGGGATGCCGCGGATCGGGCGTGGGTCGCATGAAGCCAGCCCGCCTCATCGTCCTGGTCGTCGCGGTCGGGATGGTCCCGTTCGCGCTCGCCTCCTACAACGGCGCCACCCTCCTCGGCGTGGCCGCCATCACCGCATTCATCGCCCTGACGATCGTCGGGGCCCCGTCCAAAAAGGATCACCGTCCATGAGCACTGCCGCCCGGAAGGCCCGCAAGCGCGCGGGCATCCCGTTCACCAAGCCCGCCAAGACCCCGACGCCCGTCGAGGACCGCACGGCAACGAAGGTCGCCGGCGACCGCAAGCTCCGCGCGACCCTCCGCACCACCGCTGGCGACTACCGGGCCGCCGTCGCGATGCTTCAGAAGGAGGCGGCGCTGTGAGCCAGACGTTCACCGTGGAGAACTTCAAGGGTGTCCGTGAGATCACCCTCTCCCCCTCCGGTTCCCTCGTCGTCATCGCTGGCGGGAACGGTGCCGGGAAGTCGAGCTTCATCGACGCGTTCGTGGAGCTGTTCGACCCGAAGGGCACCCGCCTGACCCCGAAGCCGATCCGGGAAGGTGAGGACGAGGCGCGTGCCGAGTTCACCGACACCGACCTCGGCGTCCGGATCGTCCGCACCTGGAAGAAGAACGACGCCGGCCGCCTCGAGGTGTTCGCCCTGGACGGCGCGAAGTACTCCAAGCCCGCCGAGGTCGTCGCGCAGCTGACCGGGGGTCTCATCTTCGACCCGGTCGCGTTCCTGAACCTCGACGAGCGGAAGCAGCGCGACGCGCTCCTCGCAAAGGTCGAGCTTC
Source organism: Microbacterium sp. MMO-56 (assembly GCF_037146215.1). Classification (NCBI taxonomy): domain Bacteria; kingdom Bacillati; phylum Actinomycetota; class Actinomycetes; order Micrococcales; family Microbacteriaceae; genus Microbacterium; species Microbacterium sp. MMO-56. The sequence continues at coordinate 40,116 of NZ_JBBCVW010000023.1, read as the reverse complement.
CGTTCGACGTGGAGGCGTTGGCGCGAGAGAAGGCGGGCGCTGAGGAGCGGCGCCTCGTCGCGGGCCGTGACGTAAAGCGTCTGCAGGGCGCCCTGTCGGCAATGCCGAACCCGCTGGACGCGCCGGATGAGGAGGTATCGGGCGCCGCGGTCCTCGCCGAGATCGAGACCGTGCAGGAGCACAACCACCGCATCGACCGCGCCGAGGATCTCGTCACCGAACTCGGACGTCAGGTCCTCGACACCGACCGCACGATTGAGCGCTTGGAGGCGCAGATAACTCAGGCGCGCGCGGACCGGGCTGTCTGGGTCGAGAGGATCGAGGAGGCAGAGCGCGCCGCCGCCGCTCCGCGCGCCGATCTCGAGCCGCTGCGCGCGAAGCTCGCGGCCGTCGACGAGACGAATGCGGCCGTGCGCGCGAGACGTGAGTACGCGAAGGTCGCAGACGAGTACGCCGCCGCGGAGACCGCGCAGGCCGCCGCGAACCGCGAACTCGAGGCGATCGAGAAGCGCAAGCGGGAAGGCCTCGCCGCGGCGACGTTCCCCGTCGACGGTCTGTCCGTGGATGAGAACGGCGTCACCTTCGACGGTGTCCCGTTTACGCAGGTCAACTCGGCCATGCGCCGCCGCGTCGCGTTCGCGATCGCCACAGCCGGCGACCCGAAGCTCCGCCTGGTCATCGTGAAGGACGGCGACCTCCTGGACGCCGACAGCCTCGCCGCGATCCGTGAGATCGCCGACGAGCGCGGATACACGGTCCTGGTGGAGCGGGATCGGGATGAGTCCCGGCAGATCGGCTTCACGATCGAGGACGGGGCACTCGCATGACCTCCACCCTGACCTACACGGGCACGCTCAAGATCACGCGCTGCTGGTGCGGTATCGAGCTCGCTGTCCCGCAGGCGCTGTACGACCACGCCCAGGCGAGCAGCAAGAACTCGATCTTCTGCCCTCTCGGACACACCTTCGTGTTCCGCAAGAACGAGGCGACACGGCAGCGGGAGCGCGCTGAGGAGCTGGCGCGTCAGTTGGAGATCTCGCGCGGCGGCCAGCGTTGGGAGCGTGACCAGCGTCTCGCGGCTGAGCGTTCGGCGCGCGCGTACAAGGGGCACGTCACGCGTCTGCGGAATCGGATCGCGAACGGCGTGTGTCCGGTCGCGGGATGCCGCCGACACTTCGACAACGTGCAGGCGCACATCGCGGGCCAGCACCCTGACTGGGCCGCGGAGCACCCGGAGGCACTCTCGTGAGCGACCGTATCGACCACGCCGCCGAAGCATCGCGCCTCCTCGCTCGCAGGGCATTGGACCCTGCGCTCGACATCGCGCGCGCTCAGGTCCACGCGACTCTCGCGCTCGTGGAGCAGCAGCGCACCGCCAACCTGATCGCGGTCGCGACCTGGAATGCGAACGCGCTGCGCACCGGCGGGAGCAGAGACGGCAAGCCCGCAGATCGGGAAGTCGAGAACGCTCGCGTCGACAGGCTGTTCGCCGAGATCCGAGAGGGGCTGGGGCTGTGATGCTCCGCTGGATGCACGAGCACATCTCCCGCCACACCTGGGACGAGGTAGCGCACCGGCACAACGTGGAGGACGGTGAGCAGACCGTCGACTGCTACAAGCTCGAGGAGTGCCGGTGCGGCGCGATCCGCGAGACGTACGTCGTCAAGCACGAGCTTGAGTCCCCGTTCCCTGGCATCTCGATGGGGTTCGCTGAGGTCCACGTGCACGACCTCGACCGGCTCGAAGACGCGAAGGTGTGGGCGAAGTGAACGCCCTCGCCGTCCTGGACCGCACCCTCGCGGATTCCGCTGACCGTGACTCGTGGCTGGCCGTGCACGACAAGGTCATCGGCTCGTCGACGGCGGGGAAGTTCGCGAAGCCGTCGTCCGTGGAGACGTACGTCCGGCAGCTCCTCGAACCTCGCACGTTCTCCGGTAACGAAACGACCCGATCGGGCAACGACTGGGAGCCCGCCCTGCTCGCCGCGGTCGGAGCTCGCCCGAACAACCTGTTCATCCACCACCCCGACAACCGCCGGTTCGGCGCGACGATCGACGGCGCCAAGCCGACCGGTGACGGGTTCGCGATCGTCGAGACGAAGACGAAGCACAACAAGGTCGTCGACGGCCCGACTCCGTACGAGGTCCGGCAGCTGGCGTGGCAGATGTTCTGCATCCCCGAGGCGGTGCATGCCGAGTGGGTGTGGGGTGAGGTCGTCCGCGACGAGCACTCCCCTGTCGGCTGGCGTCTGCGCCGCCCCGTCCAGTCGATCACTTTCCGGCGCGACTCCCCCGAGATCGTCGCGGCTACCAACCTCATCGTGCCGATAGCGCACGCCGTCCTCGCTGCCCTCACGGCGGCCCAGTCTCAGAGAGTCCCGTTCTGATGTCGAAAGCAGTAGCCACCCTTCCCGCGTCCAGCTCGGCCGCCGACTGGACCGACGAGGAACGCGCGGTCATCGAAGCCGCTGGCCTCGTATTCACCCACGCCTACGGTGAGCGGAAGGGCGAGAAGGAACTCGCCCCCCGCGCCGTGATCGCTCGGTTCCAGCACACGTGCGCCCGCACGGGCCTGGACCCCCTCGCCCGTCAGATCTACTGCATCGCCCGGTTCGGTTCGGATGGTCTCGAATGGTCGACGCAGACCGGCATCGACGGGTTCCGTGTCGTCGCGGAACGCTCGAAGCAGTACGCCGGTCAGGCGCCCGCCGAGTGGCTCACCGACGCCGGCGAGTGGGTCGACGTGTTCGTGAAGAAGCTGCACGGCGACTACCCCCTCGCGGCGCGAATCAAGGTGTACCGGCACGACTGGGACGACGACAAGCCCGCCGTCGGTATCGCGACGTGGGACGAGTACGCGCAGACGAAGCGGAACGGCGACCTGACCGCGATGTGGGCGCAGCGCGGCCCGGGTCAGCTCGCGAAGTGCGCGGAGGCCCTCGCGATGCGGAAGGCGTTCCCCCAGGACCTCTCCGGCGTCTACACCGACGATGAGCTGCGCCCGAACGCGTCGGAGGCAGCGGAGCCTTCCGAGGACTGGGAAGCGCTCATCGCCGCAGCCGACTCGGAAGAGGCCCTTGCTCTCGTCGGTGAGCGAATCGCTGAGTCCGGGCAAGGCACCGACAAGATCCGCGCCGCCTACCGCGCCCGCGCCGCTGTCCTCACCACCGAAGCGAACACCGTCGACGCCGAAATCGTCGCCGACACCGAGACTCCCGCCGGGGGCGCTGCCCCCGATGACGCTCCCCACGTCACGCCCCCGGCGGGTCCCACCTCCGAGCAGGACTACGAAGCCGCCGTCGCGGCCGAGTTTGATGCCGCAGTCGAACGGGGTGAGGCGTGATGCAAGACGTCGCGAACCTGACGACCGATGAGGTCATCGACTTCACCCCGGCGTCGCCCGTGGAGCTCGAACTGATCATCCGCGAGCTCGGCGACCGCCTCGAGCACGCTGTCCCGGTGATCCGCGACCTGTGGGAGAAGCGGTACGCGTCGGAGCGCGCGTTCATCGAGGGGCACGCGAAAGCGATGCTCATGTCGAAGCAGTCGACGGTGTCCATGGCGAGGAAGGAAGCCGACCTCGCGACCCTCGAACTGAAGCGCGCGTTCGACGACGCGAAAGAGATTCTGCACGCCGCGGAGGCGCTGCAGAAGGCCCTCACCGCGAAGCTCTACGGCTACCTCAACCTCAACAAGGTCCAGGCGACCGCCTACCAGGTCGGAGGAGTGGGCCGATGACGTTCGAGCTTGCATCTCCGCCTCAGCCGATGCCGACGCGGGAGACGGAGCGCACGATGCTGGATCGGCTGCGCGTCCGGTACGGGCGGACGTACAAGAACGGACCCTACGTGGGTCGACAGTTCGTGATCGCTGAGAAGGTCGCCACTACTCCCGGCGGATCACACGACTCGGCGCGCATCGCGGATGCGATCGTGCTCGACACCTGGGGATGCGCTCATCACGAACTGACACCGGCGGAGAGAGAGCGCCGGAACTGGCGGGAACGCTACTCGGTCCACGGATTCGAGGTGAAGGTGTCGCGGTCGGACTGGCTCACCGAGCTTTCCGACCCGTCGAAGGCCGAAGCATGGGCACGTCACTGCCACTACTTCTGGCTCGTCGCCGCCGACAAGTCGATCGTGCGCGACGACCTGCCCGCGAGTTGGGGATTGCTGGTCCCGCATGGTTCGAGCCTTCGCGCGGTCACGAAGCCGAAGCGACGTGACCCGGTCCCGCTGACGCTCGCCGCGACCATATCGCTGGCGCGAGCTGTCCAGAGAACAGAGGTCTCCATCGCCCAGGCGACATAGGCCCCGAAAAAAGACCGGGGACCGTCCGGATTGCGCCCGGACGGTCCCCTTCACCCAACACATTCGCATCCCTGGCAGGAGCAGAACAGATGAGCATCCCCATCATGCCGGATACGGCATCCCCCACACCTGATCGCGGTGTCGCGTTCGTCGTCCACGGGACCCCGGCCCCGCAGGGCTCCAAGCGCGCGTTCGTCGTCGGCAACCGCGCCCGCGTCGTCGAGGACTCTAAGAAGTCCGCCCCCTGGCGTGACAGCGTCGCCGCGGCCGCCGTCGAAGCGATGGCCGGCGGGGCACCGATCGAGGGGCCCGTGGAGGTCACGGTCACGTTCCTGTTCACCAGACCCATCTCCGTCACCGAACGCGCCCGCCCGCTCCCCTCGGTCCGCCCCGACATCGACAAGCTCGTCCGCGCGGTTCTCGACGGCCTCACCGCCGGCGGAGTCTACACCGACGACTCCCGCGTCACCGACCTCCACACCCGCAAGCGCTACGGCACAGTCGCCCGCGCCGAGATCACCGTCCGCGAGGTGCAGCCGTGACCGCCCGCGCCCGCACCACCGACCCCGGAACCTCCCACGCCGCCGCGGCATCCGCCGAGTCGAACGTCGCCGCATCGCAGCGCGCCGTCCTCGACATCCTCCACGACGCGCTCATGCCCCTCACCGACGAAGAGATCACCGGCTACCTCAGAGGCCAGTTCTCCCCGTCCCGTGTCCGCACCGCACGCCGCGAGCTGGAAGCCGACGGACTGGTCGAGTGCGCCGGGACGATCAAGCCTCCCGGGAAGCGGACCTCGTGCCGCGTCTGGATCGCGAAGGCGGACGCCGCATGAGCCTCCTGACCCTGAACACGGGCAACGACGGCACGCTCACCTACGAGCAGTTCCTGACCGAGAAGGTCGCGTTCGATCGCTCGTTCGGCTTCGACGTGCGCGACGAGTGGCTGTCGCCGATCATGCGGCCCGGGCACGAGCACTTCAAGCCGCACCAGGCCGACATCGTGAAGTGGGCGGTGAAGGGCGGCCGCCGCGCGATGTTCGCCCGCTACGGGCTCGGCAAGTCGGTCATGCAGCTCGAAGTACTCCGCCTGATCGTGGAGCACGGCCCGGCGCTCGGCGGCCCGCGCGACGGCTTCGGCCGCGAGATCCGGCGTGCGCTGATCGTCGCGCCCCTCGGCGTTCGGTTCGACATCATCCGCGACGCCCGCAACCTCCTCGACCGGGAGGTCCGGTTCGTGCGCCGCACCGACGAGATCGACCCGACCTGGTCGGGCATCTACGTCACCAACTACGAGTCGATCCGCGACCGGAAGCTCGACGTCGACCTGTTCGTCGCCGCGTCGCTCGATGAGGCGGCCGTGCTGCGCTCGTTCGGGTCCGACACCTACCAGACGTTCCTGCCCCTGTTCGCGGAGGTCCCGTACCGGTTCGTCGCGACCGCGACACCCGCCCCGAACCGCCACAAGGAGCTGATCCACTACGCCGGGTTCCTCGGCATCATGGACACCGGCCAGGCCCTGACCCGCTTCTTCAAGCGCGACTCCTCGAAGGCCGGGAACCTCCGCATCCACCCGCACAAGGTCCGCGAGTTCATGCTGTGGCTGAACACGTGGGCGTGCTTCATCCAGCGCCCGTCCGACCTCGGCCACGACGACGCGGGCTACGACCTGCCGCCGCTCGAGGTGCTGTGGGAGGAGGTCGAGGTCGGGCTGCTGTCCGATCAGGTCGAGAAGGACGGGCAGGGTGTCCTGGTCCGGTCGGGCGCGAAGTCCGCGGTCGAGTCGGCGCGGGAGAAGCGGCACACGCAGAATGCCCGGATTGCCCGGGCGATGCACCTCGTCACGCTCCACCACGCAGGCTCCGACGACGGTCTGCACCAGATCATCCTCTGGTGCGACCTCAACGACGAGCAGGACGAGCTCGAACGCCAGCTTGACGCCGAAGGCCTCACGTACTCCTCGATCCGCGGGGCGCAGTCCGACGCCGAGGTCGAAGAGCAGCTGCGCCGCTGGCTCGACGGCGAGACGTACGCGCTCATCGGGAAGCCGATGATGCTCGGCCGGGGCCTGAACCTGCAGCAGTGCTCCACGGCCGTGTTCGTCGGCGTGACCCACAAGTACGAGCAGACCGTGCAGGCCATCCATCGCATCCACCGGTTCGGGCAGCTCAATGCCTGCCGCGTGCACCTGATCTACGGCGAGACGGAGAGCGACGTCCGCGACAACCTGCTCACGAAGTGGCAGGAGGACGACGGCCTCACCGACACGATGTCGCAGATCCTCCGCGAGTTCGGCCTCGACGCCTCCGCGATCTCCGCCGCGCTCACCCGCGCGATGGGCGTGGACCGTGAGGAACGCTTCGGCCGGGACTGGAGCATCGTCCTGAACGACGCGGTCGCCGAGTGGCGTGACCACGTCGCCGCGGAGTCGATGGGCCTGATCGTCACGTCGATCCCGTTCTCGGGCAAGTACGAGTACTCCGCGAACTACGCCGACTTCGGCCACGTCGACGACAACGCCCAGTTCTGGTGGCAGATGGACTACCTCACGCCCAGCCTGTACCGGGCGCTCATGCCAGGCCGAATCCTCGCCGTGCACGTCAAGGACTTCCCCGTCCCCGGCTCGCGGACGGGCGCCGGGGTCTACACGTTCGACACGCTCCATGCCGAGGCGATCGCGCACTACATCGGCCACGGGTTCGACTACTTCGGGATGATCACGGTCACGACCGACGTCGTCCGCGAGAACAACCAGACCTACCGGCTGTCGTTCTCGGAGATGCTGAAGGACCACTCGAAGATGGGCGTCGGCGCGCCGGAGTACGTGCTGATCTTCCACAAGCCGCAGACGGACCGCTCCCGCGGCTACGCCGACCTCCCGGTGCAGAAGTCGAAGGCGGACTACTCGGTCGGCCAGTGGCAGATCGACGCGGCCGGCGAGTGGCGCACGGGCGGCGACCGCCTCCTGACCGGCGACGAGCTCGCCGCACTCGACGTCGGCACCCGCTCGAAGCTGTTCACCGCGCAGTCCGAGCGCACCGTGTACGACTACGACGCGCACGTCGCCCTCGCTGACCGTCTCGCCGCGCGCAACGCCCTCCCTGGCACGTTCGCATCCCTCGTGCCCGGCTCCTGGCGGGACGACGTGTGGACCGACGTGCTCCGCATCGACACCCTCAACAGCGACCAGCGTCGCCGGGAGGTGGAGGCGCACATCTGCCCGTTCCCCCTCGACATCCCCCGCCGCCTCATCGGGATGTACTCCAACCCCGGCGAGCTGGTCGGCGACCCGTTCTCGGGACTGGGGTCCACGGTCCTCGAAGCGGTCCGTCAGGGCCGGAGGGGGTTCGGGACGGAACTGAACCCGGTGAGCGTGGCCGACTCGATCGTCTACCTCACCCGCCACGACAACCAGGCGAACACGCCCACCCTTTTCGACCTCCTCGACCTCGAAGGATCCGCAGCATGAACCCGATCGAACGACTCCTCGAGGTCTCGACCCTGTACGACGTGAAGCACCAGGATCGCCTCGGCGAGAACCGCCTGCTCATCACCTTCTGGGACGGCTCCCGGCTCCTCATCACGGCGGAGAACGTCTGATGGCGACTGCAGTCGGATACAAGCGCCCGTCGGTGCCGTGGAACGGTCTCACCGTCACGGACCTTTTCTGCGGCGCGGGCGGGTCATCGTCGGGTCTCGTCGAGGCGGGCTACAAGGTCGTCATCGCGGCGAACCACTGGGAGCTGGCGATCAAGTCGCACCAGGCGAACCACCCCGAAACCGATCACGCGCAGGCCGATATCTCCCAGGTCGACCCCCGCTACTTCCCACGCACTCACGTGCTGTGGGGCTCGCCGGAGTGCACCAACCATTCGATCGCGAAGGGCGTGAAGCGTCAGCGGATGCAGGATCAGGCTCTCTTCGAGCTCGACGGCACCCGCCCGCTGCCCGACGAGGCCGCGAACCGGTCCCGCGCGACGATGTGGGACATCCCTCGCTTCGCCGAGCACCACCGGTACATGGCGATCATCCTGGAGAACGTCGTCGACGCGTACCGGTGGGACCAGTTCCCCGCCTGGCAGATGGCGATGGAAGCCCTCGGCTACCGGATGCGGTTCGTGTGGCTGAACAGCATGCACGCTCAGGTCGGCGGCCTGCCCGCACCGCAGTCCCGCGACCGCATGTACATCGTGATGTGGCGCGCGGATCTCGCGTCGAAGAAGACGCCCGGCCCGAACGTCGCGAAGTGGACACGGCCGATGGCGTTCTGCCCGGAACACGGTCAGGTGCAGGCGGTGCAGGCGTTCAAGAAGGCGGAGCAGTGGGGCCGCTACCGTGCGCAGTATCTGTACCGGTGCCCGGCGTGCTGGCAGATCATCGAGCCGGGCTGGCTGCCGGCGTCGTCGATCATCGACTGGTCGATCCCCGCACAGCGGATCGGGGACCGGGAGAAGCCGCTCGCGGAGAAGACGCGGGAGCGGATCCGGCGCGGCATCGAACGGTACTGGTCACCGCTGGTCGTGAAGGCCGCGGGGAACACATACGACGGCGTCACGACCGGCTCGGGCTACCTGCGCGTGTCGGACGTCGAAGCGCCGCTCCCGGTGCAGCTCGGCACGTCGGAGCATGGTGTCGCCGTGCCGCCGTTCCTGTCCCAGTTCCGCGAGCGGGACCGGAACATGCCGGTGAGCGACCCGTTGAACACGGTCGTCGCCGACGGTGCGAACCACGCGCTCATCGTGAACCTCGTCTCGGGCGCGGACGAGTCCCGCTCGAAGCCGATCTCGGAGGTCCTGCCGTCGGTCGTCGCTGGCGGCACGCACGCCTCGCTGCTGATCCCGGTCGAGGGCCGCGAAGGGAAGTCGGCGGCATCGGCCGCGGACCCGCTGCGCACGCAGTCGACGCGGAACGAGACGGGGCTGCTGGTGCCCGCGGGCGGAACCTGGCGCGACGCCGCGACATCGCTCGACGCGCCGATGTCGGCCGTGACCACCCGTGAGGCTGACGGGCTGCTGGTTCCGCTTCGCAATCACGGTGTCGCGAAGCCGACCGATCAGCCGATCGACACGGTCAGCGCCGAGGGCAACCACCACGCCCTCCTCATGCGGAACAACACCGCGCGCGGCGACGCCGGACAGATGTCGACGCCCGTGCACGAGCCGATGCGCGCACTCACCACCGCGGGCCACCAGTCCCTCATCGAGCCGGGCGCACCGATCAGCCTCGACGTCGACGACGCTGGCTTCCGGATGCTGGAACCCCACGAGATCCAGCTGGGCATGGGCTTCGCCGCGGACTACCTGCTGCTCGGCACGAAGCGCGACAAGGTCAAGCAGGCCGGGAACGCCGTCACCCCGCCAGCGGCGCGCGACCTCGGGCATGCCGTCGCCGAGTTCCTCCTGGAGGTGGCGGCGTGAGGCGCGCAGGTTCATTCGTGGCATCGCCCGTCACACGCGCCCCTGGCATCGGCCCCTGCAAGCGGTCGTGCTGTTGGACTCCGCTTGGACACTCCGGCGCTGCTCCGAAGACCTGCACCTGTCACCGAGAGGAGCCGAGACGATGATCGGCCCGAAGACGCCGAAACCGTCCCCCGCTGACGAGAAACGCGCGTACGCCGCGGCCACGTCCCGTGACGGCGGCCGGTGCGTCCGTTGTGGGCGTGCGGGGGTCGTGCAGCGTGACCACCGGCAGAACCGACAGAGCGGCAACACGGTCGTCTGCAACCTGCAGTGCCTGTGCCCCGGCTGCCACCTGTGGAAGGGCAAGAACCCCGCTCAGGCCGTCCAGGAGGGGTTCGCGGTGCCCAGGTGGGCGCGCCCCGAGGTGTGGCCGGGGTTCCGTACCGGTGTCGGCTGGGTGGTCTACTTCGACGGCCCGGACGTGGATGGGGAGTGGTGGCGGGTCATCGCACCGTCGACGGCGACGCTGCTCATGAGGGGCGGCGCATGATGGCCTGGTTCCGCGTCGACGACCAACTCCACGCTCACCCGAAGCCACGCCGCGCCGGGCTCGCCGCGATCGGCCTGTGGACCCTCGCCGGGTCGCACTGCATGTCGTACCTCACCGACGGCGTCGTCGAACGCTGGTTCGTGGAGTCCCTGCCCGGTGGCGTGAAGCTCGCCGGCCGCCTCGTGAAGGCGGGCATGTGGCACGAGCACCCCGACGGGTGGGAGTTCCACGACTGGGCCGAGTTCCAGTTCACCCGCGAGCAGATCCTCGCCGACCGGGGCGCCGCCGCCGAACGCATGCGCCGTGTTCGGGCGAACAGGAAGGCGAACGTTCGCCCGAACGAACCGGCGAACGTGACGCCCGCGGTGAAGCGCGCGGCCAGCCAAGCCGGGATCACGTCGTTGCAGTCGGTGATCGACTCCGTCAGCAAGCACGCAAGCCGCACCATCGGCCCGGACGCCGCGTTGCAGCTCGGCGCGCACCTGATCGCGAAGGCTCCCACGTACCCGCGGAACCCGCAGATGTACGTGACGAGGTCGGTGTCGCTGTCGCCGTTCGAGGTGCAGCAGTTCATCGACGACAACGCCCTGGCGGTGACGCCGTGAGGGTCGAGCTGAACATCCCCGACAAGGTCTGGGCGCAGGTCCTCAACATGGCCGAACAGAACCACACGAAGGTGCCGCTGCTGATCGAGGCGTTCATCCGCGACGGGATCCGCCCGTCAGCCGTGAAGACGCTGCAGGCGCAGGCCCGGAAGCAGGCGATCTTGCAGGCGTGGGGCGAGGGCCTCACAGATGCCGCGATCGCGGAGCGCACCGGGGAACTGAAGGCGTACGTCGGCGACGTGCGCAGAGCCACGAAATTGCCGCCCAACCAGGTGCGGTCGAAGTACCCCTACGAGAGGAAGACAGCATGAAGACCGCGATCAGGCCCCCCGAGCAGGTGGCCGCGTTCTGGTCGAAGGTCGATCGATCCGGTGGACCTGAGGCGTGCTGGCCTTGGACGGCCGCCGTGAACAAGCAGACGGGCTATGGCATCTTCCACCCGTCGCGCACGTCGGGATACCCACACACGGTGAGCGCGCACCGATTCGCTGCACATCTTGCCGGCGTCATCGATCTCGCTGACGAACGCCAGCACGTCGACCATACGTGCCACAACGACTCCGACTGCCCGCCCGGTCCCTGCCCCCATCGACTCTGCTGCAACCCGGCACACCACCGAAGCAGCACGAACGCGGAGAACGTCAACCGCTCGCACAACTCGAACGCCCGGAAGACGCACTGCCCGCGAGGGCACGAGTACACGCCCGAGAACACCCGGGTCCAGATCAAGAAGAACACGACCACTCGCAAGTGCATCGCTTGCGAACGAGACAGGAGCAGAGCATGACCGGCGAAACCGTAGTGACCGTGGTCGGGAACCTGACCGCGGATCCAGAACTCAGATGGACGCAGGGCGGGCTCCCGGTGGCGAACTTCACCATCGCGAGCACCCCGCGCAGCTTCGACCGCCGGTCGAACGAGTGGAAGGACGGCGATGCGCTGTTCCTCCGCGCGTCGGTGTGGCGCGAGTTCGCCGAGCACGTCGCGGGGTCGCTGACCAAGGGCATGCGGGTCATCGCGACCGGCCGCCTGCGCCAGCGCTCCTACCAGGACAGGGAGGGCCAGAACCGCACCGCGATCGAGCTGGAGGTTGATGAGATCGGCCCGTCGCTGCGGTACGCGACCGCGCAGGTTACCCGCGCGGCGTCCAACAGCGCGCAGAGCGCCCGGCCCGCGCAGCCCGCCGAGGAGCCCTGGTCCACCCCCGGCACCGCCACCCCCGACGCATGGCCGACGCCGACCCCGATGTCGTACGGCGACGACACCCCGTTCTGAGGAGAGAGAAATGGGATATCAGGTCTACGAGGATCGCGCCGCGCGCGACCTCGGCGTCGAGCGGTGGGCGGGCTATGGCGTGCCCGCCGTCTGCGACCACCCCGACTGCGCCGAAGCGGTCGACCGCGGCCTCGGCTACCGCTGCGGCGACATCGGTGGCGAGGCGGGATGCGGGCTGTCGTTCTGCTCGGGACACCTTCACATGGACGGCGGCGCGACGCAGAAGTGCGAGCGGTGTCGTGACGAGGAGCCGCCCTTCACGCCGAAGCCGGACACGGCTGAGTGGGAGAGCTGGATGCTCACCGACGACTCCTGGGCGCAGTGGCGCGCGGAGCACCCGGACCGCGTCGAGCAGATGCGTGCACGCGCCGGATCGGAGGTGACGCCGTGACGTTCGCCGCCCGCTACGACGGCACGTGCGCCGCGGAGTGTGGGAACCGCATCCACCCGGGCGACCACGTCCGCTACGTCGACGACCAGCTCGTGCACGTCGGCTGCTTCCCGAAGGAGCCCGAGCCGGAGCGCGCGCCGCGCCCGACGTGCCCGAACTGCTTCACCGAGATCGCACTGAACGGAGCCTGCTCATGCTGAAGACGATCCAGGGGTACATCGACGTGACTGTCCGCGTCCCCTTCACGGCAGTCGATGACGTCGACGAAGAGAACCCGACCTCGGCGCAGGACTGGGCCGACATGGCGAACTCTGGGATGGATCCGGACGCGCTGGAGGGTTCGACTATGGCGCCGGCCGATGCCACCGTGCACGAGGTTGTCAGCTGGGAGATCGAGGAGGCGTGGTACATCTCGCCTGAGCATGATCACTCCCAGCGGTGCTGTCGCGATCACGGCACGCACGCGATGCCGCACAGGGGGTGCATCCTCCGATGACTCTGCTGTGTGTCGCACCGGGGTGCACGCTCCTCGGGGAGCACTCGGTCCGGTGCCCCGACGACCCCGCGAACGGTGGTGAGGGTGTCGGAGCCTGCGCCGGATGTCTTCCCACGCTCGCGTCCCACGGTCACCTGTGCGACTGGCACTTCAACCGCCTCGGGACCCTGTACCAGGCGTACCAGGAGTGGAAAGCGCTCGTGCAGGGTGCGGATGGTGGCCGGCTCGTCGCGGCGGACGGGAAGTCGACGGTCCCGGAGGGGTGGGCGAACCTGTCGCCCCAGTTCCTCGCGATCGACGCGTGCGAACGGCTCCTCGCATCACGCACGGGGACCCTGAACCGGTGGGTCGAGACCGAGACTGGCGCCGCCGCCGCCGTCGAGTTCATGCGCCACGCCGCCCGGGCGATCCGCCTGCAGGTCGAGGAGCACAAGCCGATGATCGTCCGGGAACGGTGCCCTCACTGCGGGCTCGTCACCGTCCGCGGGCACATCACGGTCGAGAAACGCCACCACACGATCGTGCAGTGCGAGTGGTGCCGCACGGAGATCACCCGTGTGAAGGCCACCGACCGGTGGTTCGGGTCTACGACGTGCGAGGGCCACGACCATGCCGCCTGCGACCGTGTCGCTTGCGCCTGCGGGTGCCATGCCCTTGGCCGCGGGCAGGCGGGCCTGGCCGCGTTGTGGGACGCCGACCAGCACGCCCAAGGGTTCGTGGACCGGGCCCGTTGGCAGACCGACGGCCGCCTGGTCTGGGAAGCCGAGAACGAGAGGAAGACCGCGTGAACGCGGAGACACCCAACCAACAGAACGGGAGTCGTGATGCCTGACCGCCGCGCCTACGAGAGCGCCCTGCTGACCCACGCCCCGAGCGGGTGGGACGAGAACGACATCGGGATCGCTGCTGACGATCTCGAAGGCGACTGGGACGACCTGGACCGTGACCTCATCGCGCACAGCCTGTGGCAGATGGGTGCGGGGCTGGATCACTCCGGATGCCGTTACGGCGGAACCGAGCCCGACGACGCCGACTACGAGAACAACTGCTCGACGTGCCGAGAACACCTTCTGGGCGTCGCTGACGCAGTGCTCTCCGAGATGGCGACCGGTTCGGCCGGACGGGAGGCGACCGATGGCTGAGCACGGCGCGGAGGTCGGCGTGGACTGGGTGAGTGGCCTCATCCTGCATGAACGGGACGCCGACTGGCACCCGTAGGATGAAGCGGTCTACGGACCCCGCCCAGGATCGGAAGGACGGGAGTCATGAGCGATGAGCGCGCTTGGGAGCCGAATCCGCTTGGGCACAACTTCCAGGGCGTCGCCGGCCACCCCGACGACGATGAGTGCACAGACAGGGAGGATGGCACCGACGCGACATATTTCGGCCTCCCGGAGTCAGAGCATCACATCTACGCGGTGTGTCCAGGGTGCGACACCGACGAAGACGAATGCGCGGGCGGGTGCTGCGAGGACTGCCGGTGCCATGGTGCCTATTCGGGAGGTTCGGAGTGATGCAGACGTTCAAGGCCAAGGTGCGTCGCCGAGAGTTCGAGGAAGACGACTCTTGGATACCCGAGGATGAGCGTTGGCCTGCCGAGATGCAGTGGGTCGCGGAATGGTCCCGATACGACGAGGACGGCAAGTTCATCAGCGGCTGTGCGTCCCCTCACGAGACACACGGAGCTGCGCTTGTCGAAGCGATCGCGGAGGCAGACGAGGTCCGCCGCCTCAACGCCCTCGAATCGGGTGATCTGTTGTTCCGATGCCTGGCCTGCGGCTGGTCGACACTGAATCGCGAGGTCGAGCAGCACATCTGTCCCGGTTCGGGTGAACGGGAGTCTGATCATGCCTGAACCGCGCGAGTGGATCACCGTGAAGGAAGCCGCCGCCCTCGTCGGCCGCGACAAGCGACAGATCTACCGGTGGATCGAACGCGACCGCCTCGCCACCCGCCGTAACACGGACGGCATCCTCGAGGTCCTGTCGAAAGCGATCGTCCGGGTCGAGAAGACCGTCATCCGCGGACGCCCCAGGGAATGACGACACGCACACACGAAATCGTCAAAAGCGTCATTCGTGTCACGATGGATCGTAGATGGTGGAGCAGTCCGCCCAGATCGAAGCCCCGGCCCTCACACGAGGATCACCGGGGCTTCGTCGCCCGAAACTACTTTCCCGACCCGACCTCACCGGGCTGGGGGCCGCCGTCGAGCAGTCGATAAGCGTTGGCGAGCCCCCGGATTGCGCTGACCTGGTTGTACAGGGCGACGCCGTTCGTCCGCAGACTCTTCGCCGCGTCGGTGACGAGATCGAAGAGTTCCTTCTGAGCCGTCTCCTTCGCCTCGTCCGCCGACCCCGACTCGGTCTTCTGCCGCTCCGCCATGAGATTCCTTCCTGTGGCCGGGACCTCCCCAACCAGCTCTCCAGCATCCCGCACTCCCCCGACATCGGCCCCTGCCGTTCGTGACCGCGTCCAGGTGACGCCCGATCGAGGTGAACCACCATGGCCGCGACAGGAACATTCCGCGAGAAACGCGGTCACGAAGCCCGCGCCCTGTACGACGAGGGCTTCAGCTGCAACGCGATCGCCCGGAAGCTCGGTGTCGGTGTCGCGACGATCTCCCGGTGGGCCAAGGACGAGGGCCTCGCGTTCGACCGGTCGCAGACGGCGATGGCTGTCCGGGCTCACACGATCGATCTCGCTGAGTCTCGGCTGCTGCTGGCGAAGAAGCTTCAGGTCGCGGCCCATGATCTGCTCGACTCGCTCGACGGTGAGTACCTGGTGTACAGCTTCGGCGGGAAGGACAACGTCTACAGCGAGCACACGCTGGACCGTCCGCCTGTTGAGGTGATCCGCAACGCGGTGACGACGGCGGGCATCGCGTTCGACAAGGCCACGAAGGTCGTTGAGGCGGAGTATGGTGCTGCCGGTCTGGCGCCGGTGGAGTCGATGCTGGGTCGTCTGGCGCAGCGGTTCGGTCTCATCGAGGGCGACGGCGATGCCTGACGTGCTCGCTGACATCTCCCCGAAGCAGGAGCTGTCGATCCGTGAGTCGACGGTGCAGGTGTGCGTGTGGGAGGGTGCGGTCCGGTCGTCGAAGACGATCGCGCAGATCCTGCGGTTCCTGATCGCTGTACCGCATGCCCGTCAGGGCCGCATCGTGATCCTGGGTCGCACACGCGAGTCGATCTACCGGAACATCTTCGAGCCGATGATGGACCCGGAACTGTTCGGCGACATCGCCCCGCACGTGAAGTACACGCTCGGCGCGCCGACCGCGGTGATCCTCGGCCGTGTGGTTCACGTGATCGGCGCGAACGACAAGCAGGCTGAGGACAAGATCCGAGGCATGACCGTCGCCCTGTGCCTGGTCGATGAGATCACGGTCATCCCCGAGGGTGCGTTCAAGATGATGCTGTCGCGTCTCACCGCCCCGGGCGCGCAGCTGTTCGGGTCCACGAACCCGGACTCCCCGGCCCACTGGTTGAAGACGGACTACCTGGATCGGCTCGACGAGCTGCCCAACTGGCGGTCGTGGCACTTCGTCCTCGACGACAACGTCGCTCTCGCCGAAGAGGTGAAAGCGAACCTCCGAGCGAACTACACGGGCCTCTGGTATCGCCGGTTCATTCTCGGCGAGTGGGTCGCGGCTGAGGGCGCGATCTACGACATGTTCGACCCGAAGACCGGCAACGGCAACGTCGTCGCGTGGGAAGACCTGCCCGAGATGCGGGAGCTGATCTCCGTCGGCCTTGACTACGGCACCACGAACCCGACCGCGGCCGTCATCCTGGGCGTGTCCGCGGAGACCGATCATCTCGGCCGGCCGACGCCGCGCTTGTTCCTCGTCGACGAGTACCGCCACGACGGGAAGCAGCACGAGCAGAAGCTGACCGACGCGGAGCTGGCGCGCGAGTTCATGCGCTGGCTCAACGGCCGGCACCTGCCCTCATCCACGTCGACACACCTGGTCCCCCGGCATGTGGTCGTGGACCCGTCGGCGGCTTCGTTCAAGGTCGAGCTGCGGAAGGTGCACGGCCTGACCTCCACCGACGCCGACAACGACGTGCTGTACGGCATCCGCACGATGGCGTCGCTCGTCGCCGAGAAGAAGCTGATCATCGCGGACCGCTGCAAGGGCCTGATCCGTGAGATGCCCGGCTACTCCTGGGATCCCGAAGCGACCAAGAAGGGCGAGGACAAGCCGCTGAAGGTCGCGGACCACTCCTGCGATGCCGCCCGTTACGCCTTGACCACGACCGAGAACATCTGGCGCCGCTACATCAAGCTCGCCGCCTAACTCCGAAGGGAGCGTCATGCCCACGTTCCCGCCTGAGCCGTTCGATATCGCGGCGGCACGTTTCCGTGAGCTGGATGCGTGGTGGTCGGGTGACACGGCGACGCTCGCGGAGATCTACTCCGGGAAGACCGGGGCGACGCATTCGGTGAACGGCCGCCCGTTCCGTGGCGGTGTCGTCGGCACCCTGTCGAAGTGGTGGTGGGGTCAGCCTGCCGCCCCGGACGAGCAGCGCATGAAGATGCACCTGCCGCTCGCGGCGGACCTGTGCACTCTGTCCGCGGATCTGCTGTTCGGTGAGGCCCCGCAGGTCGTGTTCCGCAAGCCTGACGACGCCGAGCAGGAGACCGACACCGCGGGGAAGCCTGTCCGGTGGCGTCACCAGGCGCAGGACCGCCTCGACGCGCTGATCGGCACCGACGAAGCCCACGCTGAACTCCTGCTGTGGGGTGAGCTCGCGGCGGCGCTCGGCGGGTCGTATCTGTCTGTCGCGTGGGACCCTGCCGTGTCCGATCACGTGTTCCCGAAGGCGTACGCGGCGGATGCCGCGATCCCCACGTTCCGGCACGGCCGGCTCGTGTCGGTGATGCTGTGGTCCGAGTACCGCGACGGCACCGACGTGTTCCGTCTGACGGAGACCCACAACCCCGGCATGGTGCGGTACGCCCTGTATCGGGGCACGAAGACGGACCTCGGTGCACTGGTGCCGATCTCGTCCCGCCCGGAGACGGAGCACTACGAGCAGCTGCGGAACGAGTCGGACCTGCAGGTTGCGCTCGCGAACCCCGGTGCGCTGCCGTTCGATGTGACGATCGGGACCGGGTCTGACCGGCTCGCGGTCGTGTACATGCCGAACGCCCGCCCGGTCCGCGACTGGCGGAAGCTGGGCCCCCTCGCACACCTGGGCCGGTCGGACCTCGACGGCATCCAGGATCTTCTCGACAAGGTCGATCAGACGTGGTCGTCGCTGATGCGTGACGTCGACAACGGTCAGGGCCGCCTGATCGTCGCGGAGGAAGCTCTCGACCTCACCGGGAAGCCCGGCGAGGGTGCGGTCTTCGACACGTACCGGCAGGTGTTCACCGCGATCGGTGCGACGCTCGGGAAGGCTGCCGATGGTGGCTCCCTGGTCGATCAGGTGCAGTTCGACATCCGCGTCGAGGAGCACCTGGCGGTGTTCGAGGGGCTGCTTCGGCGGATCGCGTCGACGCTCGGCTACTCGGAAGCGCACCTCGGCCTGGACACGGTCGCGGGGACCCGCACGGCGACGGAGATCGACGCGGACCTGTCCGACTCAGAGCGCACCCGCGACAAGAAGGCCCTGTACGCGCGTGCCGCTCTGTCGCGGTGGGCGCTGGTCGCGTTGGAGATTGACCACAGCGTGTTCGGTGGTGACGCTCTCGGTGACCTGGACGAGCCGCCCACGGTGGTGTTCCCGCCGGTTTCGCAGGCTGACCCGGAGAAGCTGACCCGCATCGCGGCGTTGCAGGAAGGCATCGCGTCTCTCAAGGAGCGTGTGCGTGTGCAGCGTCCCGACTGGGATGACGACGAGATCGCGGCCGAGGTCGAGGAGATCAAGGCGGAGCGCAAGGAGGAGGCTGTGCCTGACCCGACGACCTTCACCGGCAACGACGACGAAGAGAACGACGACGCCTGAGGAGGCAAAGACATGGCCCTGCGAACGACACCCCGAGACGGAGCCGATGCCACGAACGCAATCGAGGCTCGGTTCGCGATCGCGCAGAACGGCAAGCCCACCGAAGAACAGCTGCACGCACAGTCGAACCTGCGTGGAGCGATCGCGAACCTCGCCCACCACATCGACGGCACGATCGAGGACTCGCGCGAGAAGTCCCTCGCTCTCACGCACCTCGAAGAGGCGCTCATGTGGGCGGGCAAGGCGATTTTCCGCGCCTGATCGGGGGTCGTCGTGGCTCTGTTCGTCCCTGACCCGGAGCGCAGCCTCGACGACATCATCGAGGACCTCGCAGGTGAACTGGGACGCATCTACCGTGACGTCGAGGACGAACTGATCCGTGAGGTCGCGGTCCGTGCGGCCCGGGACTTCGCTCTCGCCGCTCAGCTGCCTGAGGCGCCCGCCGGTCGGGGGTTGACGGTCGCGGAGCGCCGCCGGCAGAACCGGATCCTCGCTGAGCTCGCCGCGCACCGCACGAAGGCCGCCCGCGAGTTGCAGTCGATCGCCGCGGCGATGTCCGAGCGCCTACGGGTGACGGGTCTCGCGCAGCGGATCATCGACATCGCCTCGTCGGAGGGTGAAGCGGCGGCCGCCGCGCATCTCGGGTTCGCTGCACAGCACGCGCCGAACGTGATCCCTCTCCCTGGGGTCGCCGTGCCGAGCGTGCTGGGCGCGACCGCGTCGCAGGCGTCCGCGATGGTCGCCGTGTCCCTGCAGTCCCGCCTCGAGGTCCTGAATCAGCGAATCACTCGCTACCCGCAGGACGCGTACCAGCGGGTCGTGGCGATGTACTCACCGCAGACGCTTCTGGGTGTGACGACGTCGCGAGCGCAGCAGGCGGCGACGGTGCAGCGGTTCCTCGCCGACGGCATCCCCGCGTTCGTGGACCGCAGCGGCCGGACGTGGACGGTCGGCGCGTACTCGGAGATGGCTGGCCGCACGTCCGTTGCGCGCGCGTTCAACGATGCCGGGATCTGGCGGATGCAGCAGTCGGGTATCAACCTCGTCACCATCACGGGCGGCGCGGACGCGTGCCGGAAGTGCGCCCCGTGGATCGGGAAGATCCTGTCCACGGATGGCACGACGGGCACGGTCACCCTCCCCCACGCGACGAAGGACAGCACGGTCACGGTCGAGGTGCAGGGCACCGTCGATCAGGCGCGCGCCGCCGGCTGGGGGCACCCGAACGACCGGTGCCGTGTCGTCAGCTACTTCGCTGGTCTCGCGATCCCGCAGGCCGGGTTCCAGTACGACGAAGCGGCCGACAAGGAACGGCAGAAGCAGCGGGAACTGGAACGCGACATTCGGGCGGCGAAGCGACGTGAGGCGTCGGCGATGACCGACACGGACCGCCGGAAGGCCGCACGCGAGGTTCGGGACGCTCAGGCAGCGATGCGGGACTTCACCCGCGACACGGGCCGCAAGCGCCAGTCGTACCGTGAGCAGCTGCGCTTCGCAGACGGCCGTGGCGGGGCAGCAGGCCAACGTCCCCCACAGCCGCGGACACCTCCGACGCCCCTGCGAGCGTTGCCGTCGTCGATGAAACCCCACGAGGCTACGTTCTTCCGACGCATGGAAGCGCGCGGCGACACGCTCGACTGGATCGCGCCCGACATTGTGACTCGTCGTGCGACGAACGACTTCCGTTGGACGAGCCAGGGCGGCATCGAGGTCGAGTTGAAGTCGGTGAACCCTGCCCGGCCGGGGTCGCGACCGAACCCGGCGACCACACGCGAAGCGATCCGCAAGGCGGTCCGTACCGCCTTCGACAACCACGCGGTCGTCAAGGAGAACTTCATCGTGGATCTCGGCGACCGCGCCTTCGATGAAGCGTTCGCCGCGAAGCTCGCCCACTACAACGACAACACAGATCGCCGGATTCGTGCGCTCTGGATACTCGCGTCAAGCGGCGCGGACCTGCGACAGGTTCCGCTTCACACAAAAAAGTAGAGGCCCGACGCCCCCGCTTTCTCATGGCCACTATCTGCGGTGGCTGGCGGAGGGAGGCCTCTACACGCATCAGTGTACCGCGCTATACCCCTCGCCGTCGATGGCCCTGCACGTCGACGGCGAGGCCCCTTCTCTCCCGCACGCAGGGTGCGGGTCACTGATCCCGGCAGGCCCGGGGCAAGGAGCACGACATGAACACCATCCAGACCACGGCCGCGCGCCGCGGCGGCGACGGCCTCGCGCAGATCGGCCCGACCCGGTTCGACATCGTCGGTATCCGGTTCGCGGAGGGAGAAGGCGCGGCGGGGGCCGGGACCGACGGCCAGCAGCAGGAACAGCAGCAGGCCGCGACTCCCCCGTGGGGCGACGACGCGTCGAAGTTCGACCCCGCGAAGGCGTGGACCCTGATCCAGAACATCAAGGGCGACCTCGCGGCGGAGAAGCAGAAGCGTGACGACGCGATCGCGACCGCTGTGCAGAAGGCCACCGCCGACGCGCAGAAGAACACGCTCGCCGAGTTCGCGAAGCTCCTCACCGGCGACGCGGCGCCCGAGACCGACCCGGTGAAGCTGAACGACGCGCTGAGCGCTCTCAAGGGGCAGGTGACCGAGAAGGACACCGCGCTCGCGCAGGCTCAGGCCGCCGCGAAGCAGTCCGCCCTCGCGTTCCAGGTCGCGCTGCACGCGCCCGCCCTCGGCGGCAACACCGCCCTCCTGCTCGCCAACGAGCAGTTCAAGACCTCCATCGCGTCGGCAGAGCCGACCGACGAGGCGGCCATCAAGGCCGCGATCACCAAGGCGCTCCAGGAGAACGCCGCACTCAAGCAGCCCCCGACCCGGTCAGGTGCCGGCGACCACACGGGCCCGACGATCCAGTCCCTCGAATCTCAGCTGAAGGCAGCCGAGGAGAAGAAGGACTTCAAGGAGACCATCCGCCTGAAGCGGCAGATCGCCGCTGCACGTCAGGCGTAACCCCAGCAGCCCGTCAGGGCAGAAAGCGAGGCCAGCATGGCTGGAATCACCGGGCAGGGTACGAACTACAACCTGCCCAACTTCGTCGGCGAGCTCTTCCAGGTGAGCCCGTCCGAGACGCCCCTCCTGTCCGCGATCGGCGGCCTGACCGGTGGCGAGGAGGTCAAGTCCGTCGAGTTCGAGTGGCAGGAGGAGGACCTCCGCGACTCTCAGGAGAACCGGACCCGACTCGAGGGCGCGAACGCGCAGAACTCGGATCAGCGTGTCCGCCGCAACGTGAAGAACGTCGTCGAGATCCACCAGGAGACCGTCGAGGTCAGCTACACGAAGCAGGCCGCGACCGGTCAGACGTCGGGCGTGAACAACGACCAGACGAACCCGGTCACGAACGAGCTGGACCACCAGCTCGAGCTTGCGCTGAAGGCGAAGGCCGTCGACATCGAGCTGTCGTTCATCCTCGGCCGCAAGTTCGTCCCCACCGACAACACGCAGGCGCGGCGTACGGGTGGTCTGATCGAGGCGATCAGCACCAACGTCATCGACCTCGGCACGTCGTACACGGGCCTGTCGGCCACGACCGACACGATCGCGCAGGTCGCGACGCCCCTCGCGAACGGTGACGCCGTGCGGTTCACCAGCGTGGGCGTGTCCACGGGCGTCCGCCTCGACCGGGTCTACTACGTCGTCTCGAAGGCGACGGACTCGTTCAAGGTCGGCGCGACGAAGGGTGGCGCTCCGATCACGATCGGCACCGCGACCGTCGCCGTGTCGAAGCTGACGACGGCCGGCCCCGTCAAGGACACCTACGACGCCCTCTTCGAGAAGGTGTTCCAGTCGGGTGGCCTCGGCGACGACACCGCAACGATCATCGTCGGTGCCCGCCAGAAGCGGTCGCTGTCGACGGCGTACGCGAAGGCGTTCGGCCAGTACCAGGAAGAGTCCCGCAACGTCGGTGGTGTGAACTTCACCACGATCATGTCGGACTTCGGCACGTTCAACGTGCTCCTGGACCGGTGGATGCCGGCGGACGCGTTCATGGTGTCGACGCTGTCGCAGCTGAAGCCGAAGTTCCTCGTCACGCCCGGAAAGGGTCACTTCTTCTCGGAGCCGCTGGCGAAGATCGGCGCGTCGGACCGCGAGCAGCTGTACGGCGAGGTCGGCCTCCAGTGGGGCAACGAGCGCGCCCACGGCATCATCCGCGGCCTGCCGGTCGAGCCGGTCTGGGCGTAACCACCTTGGAGGGCGGGGGCTTCACGGTCGCCGCCCTCCGCTGATCAAGGAAGCAGGTTCCCCATGTCCCTGAAGATCACCACCCCGGATGGTCTGTCCGGGTCCCGGTCGGGTCTCGACTTCATCGACGGTGAGGCGGTCGTGGAGTCCATCGACGACGCCGCCCGCGCTGTGCTGACCGAGCACGGGTTCACGTTCGAGGAGATCGAGGAAGCCGAGGTCGTCGAGATCGAGGCGCCCACGGATGACTGGACGCACGAGCAGATCGATGCGTTCGCCGCGAAGTTCGAGATCGATCTCGCGGGCGCGTCGAAGAAGGACGAGAAGCTCGCCGTGATCGCGAAGGCGATCGAGGACCGCACGGCCGCCGCTGAGGCGTCCGGCGTCCTGCAGTAGCTGACAGAGGTTCCGGCGCGGCGTGATCCGCTCCGCCGCGCCGGAACCACCAGACCCCAGGAGGTCATCATGACGATCACGATCCGTCACCCGCGCCCCGAGGCTGGCGCGCAGTCGTTCATCGGTGTGGGATTCGTCGACGGCGTCGCGACTGTCGACGCGCTGCACCCCGAGCGGGAGCGTGCGCTGATCCAGCACGGCTTCACCATCGAACGCGAGAACGTGCTGACCGGCAACGGGCCGTTCGAGCCGCTGCCGGATGCGGTCGAGGGCGACGACCGACCGAAGACCTCCCGCCGCCGGAAGGCGTGACCGGTGCGCGTGTACGCGACGGCCGCCGACTACTACGCCTTCATCGGCACCACCCAGCCGACCATCCCCGACCCCGGCAACCCGGGGCACACGATCCCCCTGCCCGAGGAGGACATGAATGCTCGCCTGCGGCGCGCGTCCGGGCAGGTCGAGTCGTACGTGCGCACCGCACGGTACGCGACCGACCCGGACGGCTACCCGACCGATCCGGCGATCGCTGACGCACTCCGTGACGCGACGTGCGCTCAGGCCGACTACTGGGCGGAGACCGACGACCCGACCGGTGGTGGCGCTGTCGCCGGTCCGGTGAAGATCGGTTCCGTCTCCCTGGGCGGCACGGCCGTCGGCGGCGCCTCATCCCGCAGCGCGGCGGACACACGCCGTGCGGACGAGGCCGTCATCATCCTCCGCAACGCGGGCCTCATCGCGTCCGCCACGAAGCACACGTAGGAGGCACCGTGGCTCGCCTGCAGCGCAAGCATCTCCCCCACGAGGTCACCGTCACCCCGTTCCTCGGCGATGGGGCGGAGGGCGATCTGTGGGGCGACCCCGTCACCCGCCCCGCCTACGTGGAGCAGAAGACTCGCCTGAAGGTCGACCGCCGGTCCACGTCTCCCACGTCGGGGCAGGAGATCACGTCGACGACGATGGTCGTCGTCCTGCCCGAGCATGACGCGCTCCCCCGCACGAAGGTCACGGTGTGGGCCGGGACGCCCCGTGAGCGGACCTCCGAGATCATCGACAGCGCGTTCTTCGACTACCGCGGCACACCGAACCACGTCGAGTTGTTCCTGGAATGAGGCGGCTGTGAGCGTTCGAGCAGAGGTCATAGCCGAGTCCCGGTTCGCTGAGATCGCGCAGCAGATCCGCGGCGACCTGATCCAGGGCGAGAACCTCGCCGCCGAGCGCCTCATGGCCGAGTCGGTCGACCGGTCTCCCATGGATCTCGGCACTCTCGCCGACGCGCACGCTGTGGAA
Source organism: Microbacterium sp. MMO-56 (assembly GCF_037146215.1). Taxonomy (NCBI): domain Bacteria; kingdom Bacillati; phylum Actinomycetota; class Actinomycetes; order Micrococcales; family Microbacteriaceae; genus Microbacterium; species Microbacterium sp. MMO-56. The sequence goes on along the minus strand of NZ_JBBCVW010000023.1, from coordinate 15,259 downwards.
CTCGCGACCGACCCGGACGAAGGAGCCGCGGTGACGGTGACGACGCCCTACGCGGCGCGTCTCCACGAGCACCCCGAGTACAACTTCTCGACCAAGGCGAACCCGCGCGCGCAAGGCAAATGGGTAGAGAACGCGGCGGCGGAGTCGAAGGACGAGCTCGGCGCGATCATCGTGAAGCAGGTGGACCGTGGCTGATGATGCCCCAGAGATCGTCCTGAACCGGGCTCTCGCGACCCTCCTCGACACGAACGGGCTCGCCGTGTACCACCCGACGGGCGCGATCCCCGACCGCGGCATCCGCCTCGACGGGGTCATGCCCACGATCGACCAGTTCACGCTCCTCACCCCGCTCCGCCCGATCCCTGACGGCCGCGCTGACATGACCTACCGGACGCAGATCTACACGCGCCGGAAGGGCTCACTGCTCGTCGCGCGACAGTGGGCGGCGGACCTCCGCGCGACCCTCGATCAGGCCGAGTACACGCCGAACGTCCTCGGCATCTCGTTCGCATGGGAGTTCTCCGCGACCGACTTCGATCCCGACACGCAGGGACGCTCCGCCGTCGCAGCGACCTACTACTTCCGCGGGCGCCGCCCGTAGGAACCCCCTGCCGGGAGCGCCGGCACCACCACCCATGAAGGAGGTCGGCATGTCCGACGACACTCTCTACGAGTCCACGGCGCCCGCAGCGGGTTCCCTGGCCCTCGCCCACCAGAAGATCCTCCGCCTGAAGCAGTCGGGGGCGTTCGTGAACATCACGGGCGACATCAACAACCTCGCCCTGAACCCGTCGCCGATCACGGTGCAGCGGGAGGTGTACGGCACGAAGGGTCGAACCTCGGAGGACGTGATCGGCTACAACTTCGCGCCCACGTTCGATGTCGAGGTGGTCCGCGACCCGGTCACCCGCGAGATCGTCGCCGCGCAGGCGTGGGTCATCGACCTGATCAACGCGGCCTACTCGGAGGGCGTCGCGAACAAGCGCGACCTCCAGATCATCACCGACGCGCTCGACGAGCGGTTCCCGACCTTCCAGGGGCGGTTCTCGGTCAAGGTGTCCGACGCGAACACCGGCTACGCGGACAAGGCGCTGCTGCGCTTCACCCTCGCGAACGACGGCCTCGTGGATCGCCTCGCCGTGTCGCCGATCGCGGGCGCCGGCACTCCGATGCTCGAGTCCGCGTCGCCCGCGGGCCTCGCCCCTGGGGACCTGCTGAAGATCACCGGCTACCGCCTGGCCTCGACGGTCTCGGCCACGGTCGACGGTCAGGGCGTCGCGGAGCTGCGCGTCGTCGATGACAACACGCTCGTCGTGCTGATCCCGTCCGGGGTGTCGGGTGCTGCCCCCATCGTCGTGACGAACACCGCGGGCGTGTCCAACACACTCGCCTACGCGGCGGCCTGACCGGAAGGAGCGCAGGGCTCATGACGGTCACGGCAAGCAAGCAGGGCAGGAACCTCGTTCTGGCGTTCGAGGGGGTGGACGAGCCGTTCGTGGTTCGTCCGCTCCCCGGCCGCGCGGGCCTGCAGATCACGGACACGTACCTCGCGGTGTCGGGCGGCGAGGATCGAGCGCGAGAGATGACGCAGGCGCTGCAGATCGCGGTCGACGGCGCCCGCCTCAACCCCGATACCGGCCGGTGGGAACCGTTGCCCGACGCCGAACAGACGAACTTCAACCGCATCGGGATGGAGCTGTCGCAGGACGAGGCCGAATCGATCCTCATGCCCGCCTTCTTCTGGCAGACCGCGCTCGGCTTCGACGGGGTCAAGGCGTACATCGAGGGCGGTGAGGGTCTCGCCGGCACCCTAAAAGCGACGGGGGCGCTGTCGCGCCGTCTGGGCCTGTTGGTCCGGCCGACATCGCCCGCGGCATCGCCGCAGGACTGATCATCCCTATCGGGGTGGCGGACGAGAACGGGGTCTACCCCGACTACGTCTACACCCCGCAGTGGCGGGAGCAGCGCACACGACGCCTCGCGACGGTGGCGCCCCGGGACGGCGGCCTGTCGGCGCGGGACTTCTGGTCGATGACCCTCCCGGCTCTGTTCGGTGAGGTGGAGATCGACCTCGCCCAGACCGGCATCATCCCCGACCTGGACCAAGCACTCGACACACGCCCCTGGCACTTCATCCGCGAGGCGATCCTCCGACTCCCCGACCTCGACCGCACCTGGGTGCAGAAGGCGGTGACGGATGAGCTTCGACGCAGGCGCCCTGATCTTCAAGATCAAGACCGCGGGCTACCAGACCTTCGAGCAGCAGATGCAGGCCGCCGACCGGACGGTGCAGCAGGTCGGGAAGTCGGGGGCTGAGGCCGCCCCGAAGGTCGAGAAGACCGGGTCCGCGGTCGAGCAGACGGGGAAGAAAGCGAAGGACGCCGCCCCAGCGCTCGATGCGCAGGCGAAGTCGACGAAGAAGGTCGGCGATGAGTCTGCATCTGCGACCCCGAAGCAGGAGAAGCAGAAGTACACCACCGAGCAGCAGGCCGACGCGGCGAAGAAGCTCGCTGCTGGCCTCACGATCGCTGGTGTTGCTGTCGCGGCGATGGTGGCTCTGTCTGTCGCGAAGTGGACCGAGTTCGATCAGGCAATGTCGAACACTTCGGCCGCCGTGATGGCGTCGGCGCAGGAGCAGAAGGACCTCTCAGAGGCGGCCCTGAAGGCCGGTGCTGACACCGCCTACTCAGCATCTGAGGCTGCGGCTGCTGAGGAAGAACTCGCGAAGGCCGGCCAGTCCGTATCGGACATTGTGGGCGGGTCGCTGAACGGTGCGCTCGCGCTCGCGGCGGCCGGCCAGTTGCAGGTCGCACGGTCCGCGGAGGTCATGGCGACCACGCTGACCCAGTTCCGGCTGCCCGCCTCGCAGGCCGCGCATGTCTCCGACGTGCTCGCGGCGGGTGCGGGGAAGGCGCAGGGGTCCGTCGATGATCTCGCGCTCGCGCTCAGTTACGTCGGCCCCCTGGCGGGCTCGGTGGGGTTGTCGCTGGATGAGACTGCCGGGACGATCGCGTACTTCGCGACGCAGGGCATCATCGGCGAGAAGGCTGGCACTGCACTCCGAGGCGTGCTGGCAGGGCTGCAGGCGCCCTCCGCCGCGGCGCAGAAGGAGCTCGACAAGTACAACATCACCGCGTTCGACGCGAACGGGAACATGCTGTCCCTCGCGGGCATCGCCGAGCAGCTGCGCGGGAAGCTCAGTGGGCTGACGGAGCAGGAACGGCTCGCGGCGCTGGGGCGTATCTTCGGCAACGAGTCCCTGAACGCCGCGACGTTGCTGTATGAGGGTGGCAGTAAGGCGATCTCGAAGTGGACCGATGAGGTCAACGATTCGGGGTACGCGGCTGAGCAGGCCCGGGAGCGGCAGAACAACCTTGCTGGGGACATCGAGAAGCTCGGCGGCGCGATGGACACCGCCCTGATCCGCACCGGGTCGGGCGCGAACGATGTGCTCCGCGAGATGGTTCAGGCCGTCACCTCACTCGTCGACTGGTTCGGGGAGCTCCCGGGCCCGGTCGTTGAGGTCGCCCTCGGTCTGGGTGTCGCGACGGGTGCTGCGCTGCTGCTCGCGGGGGCGGCCGTCGGGCTCCGGGTGAAGTTCATCGAACTCAAGGCTCAGCTGGATGCGACGAGCGTGAGCATGGGGAAGACTGCCCTCGTTGGGGGCATCGTCGGGGTCGCGTTGACCGGTGTCGTCGCGGTCGTGGCGTTGCTCGCGCAGGCTCAGGCAGAGGCGCGCGCACGCGCCGAGGCGTACGCCGACGCGCTGAGCCAGAGCGAGTCCGCTGCCCGGAAGTTCGTCGCCGAGCAGCTCGCGATGAAGGACAGCTTCCTGTGGATGGACCGGGGATCCGCGATCGACAACGCGAAGAAGCTCGGGATCTCCATCGACGACGTCACGAAGGCCGTCACCGGCAGCTCCGCGGAGTTCGCGAAGTTCAAGGACCGGGTGCAGGCCGCCTACGACACGAAGGGTCAGGGCGTCGAGTACGGCGTCGCGATGCAGCAGCTCACCGAGCGTGTCGAGCAGCTGCGGACCGCGCAGTCCGATGCCGCGCAGACGTCCAGGGAGACCGCGGAGGCGCAGAAGTCCCTCACGGGAGCGACGGACAGGAACGGTGCGAGCGTCGCGGACGCCGCCGACAAGTACCTGGAGGCCGCCGGCAACGTCGAGGATCTGCAGAGCAAGCTGAGCAAGCTGATCGATACCGTCAACGCGGCCAACGGGGTCGGGCAGGACGCGATCACCGCGAACATCAACTACCGTGACTCGCTCGCGAAGATCGACGAGACGATCTCGAAGGCCGCGGATGGTGTTGAGGGCTACTCGGCGACCCTCGATCAGGGAACGCAGTCCGGACGCGACAACATGGCGATGCTCGTCGGGCTCGCCGACGACGCCCAGAAGGCCGCCGACGCGCAGTTCGCGCTCGACGGCAACACCGACGCCTATCGGGCCACGCTGGAGTCCAGCAGGCAGACTCTCATCGACCGTGCTGAGCAACTCGGCTACAACGCCGACGAGGCGGCGAACCTCGCCGATCAGATCTTCCGCATTCCGTCCGAGACGCAGTGGAAGATCATCACGGATACCGCGTTCGCGCAGACCCAGATCGACCGGTTCGTGTACGAGAACAGCGGCCGTGAAGTGATCCTGAAGATCGGGACGTCGCGTGTCGCACAAGGTGCCGGCGGGTCGGGCGGCATCACGCAGGCCGACGGAGGGATCGTCACGTTCCACGCGAACGGGAGCGTGCGTGAGAATCATGTCGCGCAGATCGCGCGCGCCGGCGAGTGGCGAGTGTGGGCGGAACCGGAGACCGACGGGGAGAGCTACGTCCCTCATGCGCGCTCGAAGCGTGCCAGGTCCGAGCAGGTCATGGCGCAGACTGCCGAGATCCTCGGGGGAACGTACATCCCCGCGGGTGCAAGACCTTCGCTCGCCACCCCCGGTCCGGACAGCCCATCCATTCAATTCGGCGACATCCGCATCGAAGGCGGGGGTGTGTCGGCGGCAGAAGTCCTGTCGATGATCCATCAGGCCATCCGGGGCGCGATGCGCGAAGCCGCGGGAGGGTGACGCCGTGATCGATGAGGAGTTCCAGGCGGAGGTGTCGTCGGTCAAGTTCCGGGGCACCTTCCTGGACGGCCACTTCGACCGCACGCCCGGCTTCTACGTCGAGGATGTCCAGGGCATCCTCGGTGGCGGGTCGGTGTCGTACGAGAGCGCCGCGCTCGCGGATGGTGACGGGGAGTTCGATCTCCCGAACCGGCGCGACGAGCCCCGCATCATCGCTTTCTCGGGGTTCGCGTACGCGGACAGCATGTGGGCGCTCGGCCGCATGATTCGTCAGCTCGACGGACTCCTCGCGGCGCGTGACGCGACCGGCGAGCTGGTGTGGACCGAGTTCGGAGAGTGGTTCAGCACGACCGTGCGGCGTGGCCGCGGGTGCTCGGTTACCCGTCGCGGGGCGACAGGTTTCGCGGACTTCACGATGCGGTTCCGTGCGCCGTCGCAGCGGATCTACGGGGAGAGCAACCCGTTCGGCCCCGGGACGTCACTGGCACTGTCCCACCGCGGCACCTACCCGTCACCGCCCGTGTTCACCGTCCCCGGCCCGCACTCAGGGTTCACTCTCACCGGTCCTGGGGGGCGACGGTTCGTCGTCTCCCAGCCAGCGGGGGCGGGCCACAAGCACACGGTCAACATGCGCGACGGGAGAGTGGCGCTCGACGGCGCCCGCCAGTACGGCGTGTCGCCCCGCGCTGACGTATGGATGGTTCCTCCCGGCGCTGGGGGTGTAGCGACGTCGTGCACGGTCCCGTTCCTGGCCGACGTCCCCGACGCGTTCATCTGAGGAGGTCCCGTGGGCACTGAGTGGTCGACCGCGATCCACGCGACCCAGTCCGGTGAGCTCCTCGAGGTCGTGCGACCGGCCGCGGGTGGATGGGTGCGGGGTCAGGTGTCGAGCCGCCAGCATCTGCTCCGTCTCGCTGACGACGGTCTGAACCGGGCGCGCCGGCATGAGGTGTTCCAGGAGTGGGATCGGACTCTTGTGGTCCGGGAGAACGGCGTCCCGGTGTACGCGGGCCTGATCACGGGCCTCCCGTATGCGAAGGCGTCACAGCTGCTGACGGTGAAGCACATCGACCTGCGGGAGCTGCTGAAGCGCCGGCACCTGTTCGGTGTGCCCTTCTACGAGCCCGCGGGGACCGTCGAGGTCACGGACCTGTCGCTGGGTGGCATCATCCGCCGGATGCTGTACCTCGGGCTCGTGCACCCGTTCTCCGAGTGGTGGCCGGTGCCCGTGAACCTGCCCGCCGAGGAGGCCGGGTCGATCTCACGGACGTTCTTCCACTACGACTTCCAGACCATCGACAAAATCCTCACCGACATCACGAAGGAAGACGGCGCGCCGGACTTCGACCTGCAACCGGTGTACGACACCAACGAGCGCCTGTCCTGGGACGCGCGGATCGGGTCCCCGTACCTGGCGGGGCCGACGTTCGACGTCCCGCTGGATGCGGACGAGTCACCCGCCACCGACCTCGCTGTGGGCCGCGACGGGATGCGGATGGCGACCGGGGTGTTCGTGCAGGGCAAAGGCGGCGAGCAGGACATGCGCGTCGCGCAGGTCGTGGACGACATCACCGGCCTCTCGAAGGACTGGGAGCTGCCCGCGAAGAAGGTCGACGACCTCGACCAGCTCGCGTCCCTCGGCCGCGGCTACCTCAAGCCGCGCGCCCGGCCGACCCGGCAGTGGTCGCTGAATGTGCAGGCCGCGGACGTCCCCCCGCACCTGCTCAGGCTCGGGTCCACGATCCGCACCCACATCCACGACGACCCGTGGCTGCCAGACGGCGCAGAACCGCACAGGGTGATCGGGTTCTCCGGCGACGTCTCCTCCGACACGATCACCCTCGAGCTGGAGGAGCAATAGATGGACCGCGACCGGCTCGACGAATCAGAGGCATCCCAGCTGTGGGCCGCCGTCGCCGAGCTGCGAACCTCGATGATGGCGGGGTTCACGTCCATCACCCGCGGGTCGCTGCGCGTCGCTTCCGAAGACGGCCTGATCGTCGAGGGCACCGCCCTGGTCACGGGCCTGCTCCGCGTGATCGGCCGGGTGCTCGTGCAGGGCCTCGGGATCCTCGAAGTGTCCTCCCTCATCGACCTGACCGGCATGCTCCGTGTCCTCGGCGAGATCCTCGTGCCCGACGGCGGGAAGATCACGGTCGGCGACATCCGCATCGAGGGCGGCAGGATCTACGTCGGCGAGGGCGCGAACCAGATCATCATCGACGGCACGACCGGACAGATCACCGCCGGCGGCATGACCATCGACCCGGACGACGCCGGCGGGTCGATCCTGTTCCCCGGCGGCGCGAAGGTCACCGGCAACGACGGTAGCCCCGGGGTGAAACTCGAATCGGGCGCCGCGTGGGCCGCGAACATCGCGCAGAACGGCATCCGCCTCGCAGGCGACGTCGGAGGGGCATCCCTCACCCTCACGGCCGCGCTGCTCGCACTCGGTGCACCCCGGATACAGATCAGCGCCGACGAGCTCGTGCTCGGCGTCGGAACGATCGGCAGCCTCAACGAGGTCACGCACTGGCTTGGCCGCCGCGGCGACGGCACCGTCGGATGGGTATCGAAGTCGACCGGCGGGCCGACCGGGTCCGGGCTGCTGCGGTGGCCGTTCTCCCTGACCCTGGTGACGAAGGAGTTCGACACCACCGACCCGATGTACGACCCTCCGGGGCACCGCGGCATCGACTTCGGCGCGGCCGCCGGCACACCAATCCCGGCGGCGGGCTCGGGCACGGTCCTCGCGACCGGGTACGACTCCGAGCGCGGTTACTTCGTGATCCTCGACCACGGGACCCGCGACGGCCGGCATCTCACGACCCGCTACTACCACCTGATCGGCCCATCCCCGCTCGCGGAAGGCGCCCCGATCAGCAAGGGCGAAACGGTCGGGTCGGTCGGATCGACCGGCCTATCCGACGGCCCGCACCTGCACTTCGAGACCCGCTACGACGGCGTCGCCGAAAACCCACGCGCCGTCATGGCCATCTACGGCGAGTAGTCCCGCCACCCCCCATCTCCCCGCCCCGGGGCTTTCTTGTCGTGCCCGCTGCGCGGGGTTAGGAGACGTCGATGCCGCTTGTAACGATCACGGGAACGGCGCGGGATCATGCCCGCGTCCCGATCTCGGCGAGCCTCCGGCCACGGCTGTGGTTCGTGCCGAAGAACGCGGAGATCGGTGCCGGGCTGATGACGGCCACCGAGGTGCAAGCCACATGGACCAACAACTCGGGCGGTTTCACCGTGGAGGTCGAGTCGGGCCTCGCCTACAGGGTGCGGATGGACTGGCTGGTCCCGGGTCAGGAGAACGAGCCTCCGGAGAAGCGCGCGCGCGGCTTCGTGGAGTGGCCATTCGATGTGAACTCCGACGTCGGCGGCGACGTGGACGACCTGGTCGACCTGATCATCGGCAACGACCTCACCTACTGCTCGCCCACGGCGCCCGATGCCGGCGTGCGAACCGGGTTCCAGCTCAACACGACCACAGATGACCTGTACCAGCGGAAGGTGACGTTCTGATGGCAACCGTCGAATACGTGTGGGTCGCGAACCTCCGGGGCCGCCAGGGCGCCCGGGGCATCCCGGGTATCCCCGGCGAGCAGGGCCCCCCGGTTCCCGCCGAGCAGCTCGCTGCCGCCGTGGAGACCGCTCTGGCCGCCACGGGGCGTCTGTCGAACTACGGTGTGGCTGTCGGCACCGGGAGCCCTCTGACGGACCTGGACGCACTGCCGAACGAGTCCGGGTTCTACCGGGCGTTCTCAACCGCGCTGAACCGCCCCCCGGGGTTCACGGGGACGGTGCTGCATCTCGCGTACCTGTCGACGTCTGCGATGCAGGTCGGTGTCCCGGTCGGTTCGACGACCCCGACGGGCCTGTGGGTGCGTGTGAAGCGTGAGGGTGTGTTCGGGGACTGGCAGCAGGTCCCGACCCTCGCCGAGGTGACGACGCTGCTGGACTCCCTGGACCTCGTCAACGCGACGGAACTGACCGCCTCCCTGGACCCGGTTCTCGCCGAGCTCGCGGGGCGCCTGTCGGCGGAGGCGCTCGCCGAGGCTGCCGCTGTCGTCGCGAATGCGGAGATCGACCGTCGTGACCCCGTCGTGTACAACGAGGCCCCGGTGAGCCGCGGGAATGGCGCGTCGTGGCGGGTCCTCGACGATGGCCGGAACGCTGCGCTGGGTGTCTCGGCGGATGGTCTCACCACGATCGCTCAGGGGCGTGTCGAGGGGGATCTCACCGTCGTGGGGAACATCCCGTCCGAAGCCTCCTCGTCTCGGGTGCTCGACTCTGCCGGGACTGCCGCGTTCGCGATCGGTGAGCACGGTGAGGTGTGGGTGGGGGCGACGGAGGTTCGGCCGTCTCTCGACCGATTCATGGTCCGGGACGCTTTCGGGAACGTGGCGTTCGCGGTGCTTCCGGACGGGTCCGTGTTCCCGTCCGCTCCTCCGCAGAGCGGGGAGCTGCGGGTGGAGGACTACGGGACGGTGCTCCCGGCCCGGTACCTCACCGACGTGTCGATGACGGCCGGGTCCGCGGCTCTCACCTCCACCTCTTACGCCTTCACCTCCGACGATGTCGGCAAGACTGTCGGTGTTCGTGGTGCGGGTGTGATCTCCACCGACTACATGACTCTGGCCAACGACGGGGTCTTGGTCGGGACGATCGTGGGCGTCGCTGGCGGGGTGGCGACGTTGAGCGTCGCCGCGGTGAACACCCTCACGGGCGGGGAGGCCGCGTTCGGGGTGCCGATCGATGTTGCCCTCGCGGCGGCGCTGAACGCAGCATCCGCTCTCGGGGGGCGCACGGTCGTGATCCCGGCGGGCGTGTACGTCGCGTCGGCGAGCACCCAGATCCCCTCACGCTGCTCCGTGCGTGGCGCGGGGCGGGGCCGCACCCTCGTGTACGTGGTGAAGATCTCGACCTCGAAGACGTCGACGAGTGCGGCGTGGCTGCGGGAAGGCGCATGGGAGGCGGACAACTACCTCCACAACGTGAACCTCTCCGACTTCTCCTGTGATGGCCGGTTCTTCGCAGCCACCCACGGGTACTCGTACGAGATGAAGATGATCCACATCTCGTCGACGCGGAACTCGTCGGCGCGGCGGCTGGGGATCTTCAACAACCCGGCGACCGCCCTCGGCTACGACAACTCGACCAACTGCGTCCTCGAAGAGAACATCATCGTGAACTTCGCTCGCTTGAACGTGGTCGATCCGACCTCCCCGGCCGGCGGGTCGGGTGGGTCGGGGATCGGGACGGCGACGGGTGGCCGTGGCGGCGCGGTGTCCATCATCATCCGCAACAACTTCATCCAGGGGAACTGGACGGCGGCGGGTGGTGCGGGTCACGCGTGCATCCTCATCGAGGCGGCATCGAACACGCCCGCGCCGGGCACCTGGCCGGCGGCGGTGATCATCGAGGGCAACATCCTCCAGGGTGGGTTCACGGGGATCACGGATTCCGGCGGGTCGGACACGAAGATCCTCGGCAACGACATCTCCGCCTGCGCCATCGGGATCTACCTCGGCAACAACGCCGTGCCGAAGGGCATGGTCGCACGCGACGCGATCATCGCGAACAACACCGTCCGTGACGGTGTCACCGCGGCAGGGTACGCGTGCGTCGGGCTGCTGATCACGACGGTCACCGGTGCGATCGCGAGCGAGGGCCGCACCCTCGTGACCGGGAACATCTTCCGCACCGGTGACGGTGTCGGGGTGCTCCTGGATGCGACGGTGAGCCCGCTGTTCCACATGCACCTGATGGGCAACGCGATCCGGGACAACGACGGGCGAGGCCTCGTGATCATGGGTGTCTTCTACGACCTGATGGTCGTGCACCAGCAGATCAGCGGCAACGGCCGTGGCGGGGCGCAGACCGAAGCGATCTTCGTCGCGCCGGGCAGCACCTGGACGGACGGCTCCCTGATCGGGAACTCCCTCACCGACTACGCGGCCACGCCGACGCAGACGAACAGCTACGTCACGGCAGGGGCGACCCTGACCGGCGTCACCATTTCCGGCAACACCGGCGACAACTAAGGAGCCCTTCATGGACATCATCCTCGACACCACGTTCACCGTTCCCGGCCTGAAGAAGGCGTCCACGGTCCTCGCCGCGGACACGTTCGACTACACGTCCCCGACGCTCCTCCCGACCCGTGTCGGTGGGCGGGGGTGGGCGGAGGTCCCTTCGGGAGGGTCACTCCTGGCGGCCCTGACCGTGGGCGGGTCTGCGGTGAAGATCGCTACCGACCCGACCACCTACGCCGATTCCCGGTTCGCGACCATCCCCGCCGTGTCGAACGTCGTCGTGGAATCGACCCTCGCCGGCAAGCCCGCAACCCCGACGTCGCGGTGGCCGTTCATCGCCGCCCGGATCTCCCCGGACGGTTCCAAGGGGATCATCGTGTGGGCGCTGGACTTCTGGGAGATCCAGGCGTGGCAGGCGGGCACCGGCACCCCGCTCATCGCGTCCACGTTCGCCCCCACGGTGGGCGACAAGGTCGCGATCACGGTCGACGGGGATGTCGCGTCCCTGCACATCAACGGGACCCCCGCGGCCACCGTCGCCGCGCCCGCCGCAACCTACCCCGGGACCCTCGCCGGCATCGCGTCCCGCCGCCAAACCTCCGGGACCTCCCGCATCGGGCAGGCGTGGGGCGACTTCCGGGTCCGCACCCCCGGAATCATCTGAGGAGACACACCATGACCCCGACCGACCTTCGCACGGCGGTGGCCCGCGCGTACCCGGACGAGAACTGGGACACCCTCTGCGCCGGGTTCGCGTACCTGTGCTGCCGCCTGTCCGGCACGGTGCGGCGCGCGTACCCGTCAGCGACGGACGCCCGGCTCGCATCGCAGATCGTGTCCACGGACCCCGCCACGGCGCCCGCCGGAGCGTTCCACCACTGGTCCTACTGGACGCGCCTGGGCGGCGTGTACCAGGACTGGGGGCACGTCGGCATGGCGCTCGGCGGTGGGCGATGCGTGATGACGAACCCCGAAGCGGGCGAGTGGGACTGGGGCGTCTGCCTCGGCGAGACCGACGTCGCCTCGTGGACCGCCCGACGCCGCGGCATCGTCACCTACGCCGGATGGTCCCACACCTACGGCGCCAACACCGCCACCATCACGACCCCGACTACCGCGGCCGCGGAAGCGCGCCCGCTCACCCCTCAGGAGGACGACATCATGCTCATGCTCACCGTCAAGACCCCGGCCGGCCCGCACCTGTGCTCCCTCAGCACGGGCGTGTTCCGCCACTTCATCCCGACCGACCCGTTCGACAAGATCATGCGGCTCTCCCGCATCCAGGACGACTGGCAGGACGTCGAGCTCTCCGAGCTTCCCGCGCTGCTCCGCACGTACGGCTGCGACCTCGCGATCTGGGACGTGCGAGGCGACGAGTTCGTGGTCCTCGACCCCCTCGACGGGTCCGTGCGCTCCGGCAACATGTGGTCGGCGGTCAACGCGGCCCGTGCCGGCGTCGCCCAGGTGAAGGTCACCTCGGAGCAGACGAAGGCCTATCTCGCGAAGCTGACCACGCCGTGATCCGGCGCCTGTGGGGCAGGATCACCGAACCCCGCCACATGAAGGCCGCGTTCGCGGTCCTGTACGTCGTGACGATCCTCACCGGGGTCGTGACGCTGCTCGTCCCGCCGATGTCGATTGCGGGGGAGCTCGGGCAGCCGTTGACGGTGGCGTGGTCGGTGTTCCTGCTCCTGGGCGGCTTCGGGGGTGTGCTGACGGTGTTCCCCGGCTGGTGGTTCGCGGAGCGGTTGTCGATCGTGCTGGTCTGGCTGGGCCTCGCGATCTACGCAATCGTGGTGCTCGCCCTCCACTTCCAGTCGCCCGGGTCCCGCCTCACACAGCTCGGGATGATCGTCCTCGCCGCGGGCCTCGGCTACATCCGCTGGCTGATGATCCGCCGCTACAGCTTCGAGCCGAGAGGTGGCTGATGGAGCCGACTCAGCTGATCACCCTCATCCTGTCCTCGAGCGTCGTCGGTGGCATCGCGACGAAGCTCGTCGACTGGGCCCGCGACGCCCACGCCGGCCAGCTCCAGAAGCGCCGCGCCGAGGTCGACGCCGCCCACGCGGTTCGCGACAAGGCACTCGCCGAGGTGCGCTGGTGGGACCGGTGGGCCGACATCCTCGAAGAAGCCCTCCGCCTCCACCGCCGGCAGATGATCGATGCCCCCTGCATCGACCCCGACGACCTCCCCCCGTACCCATCTCGCCCTGACAAGGAGAAGCCATGATCCCCACCGTTGCGTTCACGTTCGACCCGCTCGCGGTCGTGCAGCTGCTGATCGCGTTCGTCCTGCCCGTGATCGTCGGGCTCGTCACCACCCGCGTCGTGTCCCCGGCTGTGAAGGCGTGGCTGCTCGCCAGCCTCGCGCTGGTCACGTCGCTGCTCACCGAGCTCGCCCGCGCCCTCACCACGGGTGCCGTGTTCGACGTCGGTGTCGCTCTGCTCACCGCGCTGCCGACCTTCGTGGTGTCGGTCGCGACGTACTACGGCCTGTGGAAGCCGACCGGTGTGGCCCGTGCCGCGCAGGACGTCGGCGTCCGTGACCCGCAGAATCTGCTCCGCCGCGACCTGAAGGGCTGACCCCCACCCGGATTGCACCGTCCCGACGACGCTCCAACGAAAGGCCCCCTCCGCTTGCACCCACGGGTGCGGCGGAGGGGGCCTTTCGTCGTTCACCTCACGCTGAGCAGCTTCCACCCTGGCGGGGTCTTCGCCCGCAGCGCGTCGATCGTGTCGGCTTCGATCTCCCGCAGTTCGTCGTGTCGTTCGATCGTCCCGGTCGCGGTCATGAGCGTGGAGCCCTTGACCATCGCGACCGGCGCGGACGTGAGCACCCACCCGACCGGGGTGGCCTTGTCGAGCTGCGCTTGGATGTCGGCGAGGGAGTGGCCCTCGACGTCGATGGTGCGGGTCTCGTGGGGGCGGATCAGGCCGGTCAGCATCCGACCAGCCTACGAGCCGTTCTGTGCGCGCGGCGGGTTGTTCCAGTAGTTCCTGGCTTCCGCTTCCGCGGCGTCGCGAGCACGCTGCTCGTCGACCTCCAGCCATGCGAGGACTTCCTGGTAGGTGTCGACCTTCGCGACGGTCTCCCACTTCGTGCGGTCGAGGTGCCACCGTTTCACCTGGTACAGAATCAGCGTCTCGCCGGTGACCTGATCCACGGTCGGCCCGAGGTGTACGAGGTAGACGGGCCCGAACTGCGGGGTGAGTACCATCCAGGAGCGCTCTGCGACGTGCACCACCCTGTTCTCCATGGACGCCGACAGTAGCCGCGGCCGCGGACATCACCAGCCTGCGATGCCGGGGAGCCCGTCCTCTGCACGCGTCACCCAAGGGATGTCGACCGTGGACCCGCACCCTCGGCACTCGTACCCGCCATCGATCACGTACATGACCGTGCCACACACCTCGCAGCGAGGCTCGGTGCCAAGGTCGTCGTCCACGGATCTACTCGAAGCGATCTATGCGCACCCGAGCCGTGTCCTTCACATCATCGATGATGACCGAGCACTGGTAGTGAGATCGCACCTTCGCACCGAAACTGTTCTCCGCGTCCACCGCACCGACCACGGTCCAGGTCCCGCTCCCGGTGGCAGTGGAGCTGAAGTCCGCAGTGGTCGGAGCTTTTAGCTTTTCCTTGATCGCAGTCTCGCACTGTGCGATCGCCTCGAACGACGTGTTGGCGTTGTAGTCGCGCTTCGAGCTGGTTGCCGCAGCGACAATCACCGAGATCACGACGACGACCAAGATGCCAGCGACGACCCACAGCCACGTTGGGATCCCTCCCGCCGACGGCCGAGGTATGCCCGGGAGTGTCCTGTCGCTCACGATGCGGACTTCCTCAGCATCACGCCGATCATCAGGCTTGGGGCGGCAGATGTCACGCTCACCGGCTCCCACCCCCGCGCGACGAGCTCGTTGAGCTCGCGGTTGATTGTGTCCCGCGGCTGCTCGCCCCGTGCCTTCTGGCCCGAGGGCAACGTCACGTACCAGTACTCGGTCGCCATGCCGATGAGCATACAGACCTAATCGGCTGCCGTTTCCGATGGGTAAACGATGGCTTGCGGTCCGCAACTGAGATGACTTCCCAGTGTTTTGTAGCGGGAGCGGGGCTTGAACCCGCGACCTCACGATT